>NZ_JAYGQU010000001.1:0-326343 GCF_035012985.1 Polynucleobacter sp. MG-28-Ekke-A2
CGGTCTGCCACCAAGCGTAGAAAGTTATTCCCTAACGACACAGCGGCAACTAAAGTGATTTACTTGGCCATCTTGCAAGCATCAAAGAGATGGACGATGCCGATTCGGAACTGGAGAGCAGCGCTCAATCGATTTGATATAGAATTTGGTGAACGCATCAGCGCTCACCAATAGCCCCGCGGTGAACTTACACAGAAATATTTACAGGGTCTGGAAAGCAGAAAAACTTCTTACTTATCGCATCCTCTAATGTCTGCTTGACCATTCCTCGGTTCACTTTATAAGCTTTATTTCAATTGAAGTGTTCTGCAGCACACATATATGCCAATATTTCATAAATACTTGGTAGCATGGGCAAATGGATAAAGAGATAGAAGATCACGAATCACAAACGCCTGCCAAGCAACAGGCCGCGAAGAAGAGCACATTGGTCAGCGTCCTGGTTAATATCGGCCTGACAGTTTCTCAAGTATTTGCGGGTATTGTGTCTGGCTCTCAGGGCTTGATTGCGGATGGTATTCACTCCGCGACAGATTTAGTTGCAGACTTTGTAGTGCTTTTTGCCAATCACCATAGCGCTAAAGATGCGGATGAAGATCACCGCTATGGCCATCAACGATACGAAACTGCCGCTTCTCTATTTTTAGGAATCTCTTTATTGGCTGTTGGTGCGGGCATGCTTTTTAAGGCCGGGGAAAAGATTATCAATCCAGTGGCGGCCGGACAAATTCAAATCCTAGCTTTGTATGTTGCGTTGGCCTCTTTGGTTGCAAAGGAGCTGCTTTTTAGATACATGCTGGCAGTAGCTCAGCGTGTGCGATCTTCGATGTTGGTAGCCAATGCTTGGCATGCCAGATCTGACGCAGCTTCTTCATTAGTCGTTTCTATTGGTATTGTTGGCGCTCTATTTGGGCACCCAATCTTTGACGCTATTGGTGCTTTAGTGGTTGGCTTAATGGTGGCAAAAATGGGTTGGAAGTTTGGTTGGGATGCACTGCATGACTTAATGGATAGGGCAGTATCAGAGGAAGAGCATCGTCAGATAGAGGACATCATTAAATCTACCGTTGGCGTTAGAGGCTTTCATGATCTGCGTACTCGCAAGATGGGCGATATGATTTTGGTAGACGTCCATATCGATGTGGATGCCAATGCTACCGTCAAGGTTGGGCACGACATTGCTTTAAACGCGGGCAATGAAATCAAGAAGCAATTGCCGGTACTCAATGTCATGACGCATATCGATCCTGTATAGCCCTCAGGCACTGTAGGGCTAATACAAGAACTTCTAAAATTACCTAAGATATTGATATGAATAATTTTTTGGATCCAGCAATTCTCTTTTTTGTCTTTGGTGCTTTTGCTGGTGCTGTTAAGTCCAATCTAGAAATTCCTCAGCCCATTGCTAGGTTTTTATCGCTCTATCTATTGATGGCGTTGGGTTTGAAGGGCGGCTTTGCTCTGCATAAATCAGGATTTACTCTTGAGATAGGTTTGGCGCTTGGGCTCGCAGTATTTTTGGCAACCATCATTCCTCTCATGGGATATATGGTTTTAAGAGCCAAACTCAATAACTATGATGCAGCAGCCATTGCAGCTACTTATGGTTCGGTTAGTGCCGTTACGTTTATTACTGCGACACAAGCACTTGATCAATATGGCATTGCGTTTGGTGGACACATGGCGGCCGCTATGGCTTTGATGGAGTCGCCGGCAATCATTCTGGCAATTTTGTTGGCGAATAAAGCGAGGTCATCAGCTACTAATTCGACGCAGTCCACAGGCATGTCAAAGATTCTTCATGAGTCATTTACTGATGGCGCACAACTACTGCTTTTGGGCTCGATGATGGTTGGCTTAGTCAGTGGCGACAGCGGGCAAAAAATAATGGCCCCATTTTCAATCGATTTGTTCAAGGGAATGCTGGCCTTCTTCTTGCTCGACATGGGTTTGATGGCGGCTAAGAACTTTGAGGGATTAAAGGGTAAGCCACCCATTACTTTGCTTTATGCAATCGGCGCTCCTTTGGTTCATGCATCTATTGCATTGGCACTTTGCAAGTTATTGGGCTTGCCATTGGGCGATACCGTCCTATTGATGGTGCTTGCTGCCAGCGCTTCTTATATTGCTGTACCAGCCGTATTAAGACACGCACTTCCGGAAGTAAACCCCGCTTTATATATGGGAATGTCGTTGGGAATTACTTTCCCCTTCAATATCATTTTGGGGATTCCGCTTTACGCTTATATTGCGGGTCTAACTTACTAGATAGGGCCGGTTGACTCTGTCCTGACCGGGATTAGAATGGTTCATAACCAGCAGGAGATGAGGCGATGAGTTCTAAAAAATGGGTAGTTGGAGCGCTATTTAGTGCTTCTGTGATTTCCTTCGCTGGTGCCGCTATCCCTGAGCCACCAAATCCTTTGGCTAATATCAATCTCACCTTTGATCAGCGCTTTGAGCAGATGAAGCAAATAGATGCTGCATTGCTGAAAGCAACACCAGAAGAGCGCAAAGTGTATTGGCATCAGAGGCGCGATCAAATGAAGACCTTAAGCCCTGAAGATCGCAAGCTGGTTCAGGAAAAAATGAAAGCGCAATGGCAATCCACCACTCCTGAACAAAAAGAAAAAATGAAAGCCGAGAGAAAAGCTTTCTTTGATGGTTTAACACCAGAAGAGCAGGCAGAAATGAAGGCCCGAAGAGCCAAATGGGAAAATATGAGCCCTGAAGAAAAGCAGAAGTGGTTCAAGCAACCAGGCTAGACTTGGTATTCTCGTCCCTACTTTAATGAGCGACTTTATTGGATTTAGTCCTAAGGCTTTCAAATTTCTTGAAGAGCTTACCGATAATCAAACTAGAGTTTGGTTTTCTGAGCATCGCTCGGAATATGAAGAGTTTGTGCGCGAACCGATGAAGTGCTTTACCAACGCCCTGTCTGAGAGTCTCGCAAATAAAGATATACCGTTGTGGGGCGATCCCAAAAAATCCCTCTTTAGAATTAATCGAGACGCTCGGTTTTCAAAGGCAAAACATCCTTACAACATGCATGCCAGCGGGCTCTTTACGCGAACAGGCGACAAGCACTCCCCGGGTGTTCTGTATTTTCGTTTAGACCCCCTGGGCAGTAGATGCGCCGCAGGTTATTTACAGCCAGAAGCCCATAATCTAAAAAAGCTCAGACAGGGAATTTTAGATAACCCTAAGGCCTGGCTATCTCTTGAGAAGGCTCTAAAAAGAAAAGGCTATGAGCTGGATTATTCCAACACATTGGCCCGAATTCCGAGGGGCTTTAATGATGTCCCGCCAGAGGTTGAGCTAGCAATCAAACTCAAAGGCTGGATTATTAGAAAGCAGTTGCCCAGATCAACGATTTGCTCTAAAGAGTTAATTAAAGAAGTCACTGGTTTTGCTAAAGATATGCTTCCCCTTCTCAGTTTTGGGTGGCATGCGTTGGCTAAATTTTCTGATTAAATGACAATAGAAATTCATACTAGAAAGTAAGAAACACATGTATAAGCTAATCGCTTTTGATGCCTATGGCACGTTATTTGATGTGTATTCCATGGGGCAGTTGGCAGAAGAATTATTTCCAGGTCATGGGCAGGCCTTTGCTTTAATGTGGCGCGATCGCCAAATTGAATACACCCGCTTGGTGACGATGAGTGATCCCAATCCCAATGGCAGTTCGCACTATCTCCCATTTTGGGAGCTAACCATTCGCTCATTGCGGTATGTCTGTAAGCGTATGAACCTAAATCTCACCCCAGAATACGAAAAGCGACTGATGGACCAGTATGCCAAGCTCACTGGCTTTGAAGATAGTCTTAATGTCCTCAAAACAATAAAACAGAAAGGAATCTCTACTGCGATTTTGTCTAACGGCAGCAGAGAAATGTTGGCAACCGTAGTTGAGAGTAATAGCTTGAAGCCTTACCTGGATAAAGTTGTCACTATCGAGGATGTGCGCTTATTTAAAACGGCCCCACAGGCCTATGAATTGCTATTAAAGGCATTTCCTGTCAAGAAAGAAGAAATTCTCTTTGTATCGAGCAATGCTTGGGATGCTCTAGCTGCAAAGTGGTATGGCTTTGATGTATTTTGGGTCAATCGTCTTGGTCACCCTTTTGAGGAGATTGGTGAAAAACCAAACTATGAAGGCAATTCTTTAAGCAAGGTATTAGAAGTTATCTAAGGACATATGAATGCTTTTAATTACATCCATCATTGTCGCCATCCTAACAATCATTTTTATCAGGCTCTCTTTTGCGGTCATTGGCTTAAGAAGAAAAAATAAGGTTGGTCTAGGAAGTGGTGGTCACGAAGATCTTGAGAGGGCTATTCGTACCCAGGCAAATTTTGCTGAATACATTCCTTTGGGAGTTATCTTAATTGCTTGTCTTGAGTTAAATGGCGCCCCCTGGTGGTTGGTAGCTATTCCAGGCGTCTCACTCATCATTGGGCGTTTGATTCATGCAAAAGGCATGAATACTCCACCGCCAGATTTCAGCAAGCGTGTGCTTGGAATGAAATTCACTTTTTTCACGCTCATTGCATTGGTTGTATTGAACTTGGGATGGTCTCTCTACAGGCTTGTTGTCTAAGTGGTTCTTTGCTCTAAGGGCCCGCTATAAATCGAGTATTACTTATGGAGAATATATGACTGCATCATCACGCCGCAATTTCTTAAAAACTTCCGCTGTTGGCATCGCGGCAGTTGCCAGTACACAAGCTTTAGCCCAGGTCCAAAGTTTGTCACCAAAAACCATCGCCGAAGTTGAGGCCTTGGCAGCTAAAAAAGATGTTGAATCTACGGCGAGTTGGAATGATGGTTTGGTTCATCCAGCTCCATTTAAGAATCCGTTTGCGCAAGGGAAGGAGCGAGGTTTGGCGTTGGGCGGTGGCGGAACTCCATTGATTGCTTGGTATGCCGGGTATTGCAATGCGCTTAAGAAGGCTGGCGTAGATTTGAGTGGTGCAGATGTTGTGGTTGGCACTTCGGCAGGCTCAATCTTTGGTGCAATGCTGACATCTGGACACTTGTGGCGCCTTGTAGACGAGATAGATCTTTTTGCAGACTTCCCAAAATTGCTTGCAGAAATGATGCCAGCATTGAAATTTAATGACTCTCAATTAAGGGCGCAGCGTGCCGAGTTGACGGTACGTGATGGATCGCTTGCATCTATTCAGCGCATCGGCAAAGCTGCGATGGCTTCGTTCAATCCTGATGGTGTAGCCAATCACTACAAGGTAATGAAGAAGCTGCTAACGGCTTCTGCTTGGCCTTCAGATGGAATGTTTACTACGGCTATTGATTGCTTTACGGGACAGCGTATTGTTGTGTCAAAAGCCGATAATGTTCCTATTAACGTTGCTTGTGCCGCAAGCTCTTCAGCACCAGGCCAGGTTGGTCCTACATTCATAAAAGATAGGTTATGTATGGATGGCGGCATGAGCCAAAGTAGCACGCATAGCGATGTTATTGCCGGCGTTAAACGAGCCATTGTGATTTCTTTGGGCGATGGAACGATCAATGAGCAAAAGCAGGGATTGCGTTTATCTTCTCTGCCCAATACGATTAATCAAGAGGTGAAGGATTTGGAGGGCAGTGGCACAAAGACCAAGCACATTGTTGTTGGTCTTCCGCCTGGTTTATCTAAGGTAGAGAATCTTCTTGATCCAAAATGGATTGCGCCCTATTTGAAGTATGGAAACGATAGGGGCATTGCTGATGTTGCAATGATGAAAGCATTTTGGGCCTAATACAAAATTATTTATAAAACTGTATTTCCAGTGAGGCACCGCAAATGAACAAAATATTCCTAGCTTTGACTGTGACTTTATTTGCTCTCGTCTTGAGCGGTTGCCTTGCCAGCACCACCTCTCCAGACGGAGTGAATTGTGATTTCAGCCAAGGCAAGCCTATGTGGGAAATGCCTTTGGCTTGTCAAGGACGTTAATATGCCAATACAAAATTTAATCCAGATGGGCGACTTTGTCTGACCTGATTCTTCAGGCCTTAGTCCTCGGTTCGCTGGGCCTGGGCGCTGGGGTTTTAGGCGGCGTCATTGGTTTTGGTACCACCATCATATTGATGCCCGCTTTGGTCTATTTTTATGGGCCCATTCAGGCAATTCCCGTCATAGCTTTGGTTGCCACCGTAGCCAATCTATCTCGCATTTTTTTGTGGTGGAACGTAATTCAATGGCGTGTATGTTTTGTATATAGTCTAGCTGCAATACCATTCACGATATTGGGCGTGAATATGCTCGTACAACTTAATGAGCGATTAATTGAAATAACTTTAGGAATATTTTTAATCGCGTTAATTCCGATTCGTCGCTGGATGCGCAACCAAAATTTTTATCTAAAACTTTGGCAGATGGCCCTGGTTGGGGCTGTTATTGGCTATTTGACTGGGATTGTTGCGACTACTGGCGCTATCAACACCCCCTTCTTTTTAGCCTACGGCCTCACGAAGGGCGCCTTCTTGGGAATAGAGGCGGCAAGCACCCTATCTATTCTGTTTACCAAGGGAATTACATTTCATCAGCTAGGCTTTCTCAATGTAACCGCAATCATTCAGGGGCTTCTTATTGGAGGCTGTGTTTTGGTGGGCTCGATCTTTTCTAAGAAAATTGTTCTGGCGTTACCGGAAAAGAAATTTTTGCTGCTGATGGAGCTGGTGATGTTAATTTCAGGCTTGTCGATCTTGGCCATGTCTTTCTAAAGTCGCCATCTAGAGTAAGCCAGCTTCTATCTTCTTACTTAAAGCGATACGCAAGTGCCATAAAGACATTGTCTTGGAATGAGCGATTCATGACTGGGCTATTATTAATTCCGCCACCCATCCATTTGCGTTTGCCATACAGATTGATGTACCAGTTATCCACTACTGGAATCTCTACCATGAGCCCCGCTAGAAGATTGCTTGTTGCGGGGGCGCTATAAGCCACATAACCAGTAGCTGCCGACTCCCCAGAGCTGATGCCATAGTAGTAATTAGCATATTGACTTGACTGTCGTTCTATACCAATTTGCGGATAGATGATTACTTTTTTATAGGTTTCAATTTCGGCGAAGTATAAAAATTCATAAAGCGCTCCTTTTGATTTGCCGAAGTCATGATAGGCATTAACAAAAAATCCCCCAATCGGCGTCTCTTGAAAAGTTCCTAGGCCAAGGGGTATTGGGTCGCTTCGGTTGATAGAGTTGCCATTGATTGACGACTTTACTTTGTAGGTGTCTAAATTAATTTTTCCGATTACTTCAAAATAGCCGTAACCCATCTTGAAAGTCTTAATGCCCACTTCATCAATGCGAGCGAAAAAACGCTGATAGTCAAAAAAGGCATAGGGCAGAGCTAAGGATTGAGTCCCTTCGGTGCCAATATGTAAATTAGAGGTATAAACGGCCGCACCGATATCGCCAACGATGCGATCCGGAAGCGCATCCGGAATATCATCCAACGCGTAGGCGGGAATATGGATTGCAGTGGCAATTAAAAGAACCGTTATGCGAAAAATCGATTTCATGTACGCATCATAAGCCCTTACGGGCCACTAGAGGTCTAGATTATCTAGGGCCAAATCCTGAAGGTGGCTCGTATCTGCCCACTTATTCACCTTCCAGGCAAGTCCATCATGACTGATCCAATTGAGAGAGGCGTTAGGTACGGTAACGGCCTTTTCTGCATCCAGGGCTTGATTGCTCGCAATTCTGTACATCATATCCAAGGCACCCCCATGGCTGACCAGCAAAATAGTTTTACCTGAATGTTCTTCGCAGATTTCCACAAGCGCAGTTTTAATTCGATCTGCAAATTGTTGAATGCTTTCGCCATCACGTAAGTTCTCCTCAATATTTCTGCTGAGATGAGATTTCCAAAGTTCTGGCTCACTTATCGAGGCTTCATCGATAGTGAGTCCCTGTAGAGCGCCAAGATGACGCTCTCTGAGCCCGGCATTGGGTATCGCAGAGGTTTCGAATATAACTTCAATCGCTTGTGCAGTCTTTGCTGCTCGTTGAAGATCGCTGGTATATAGAACATCAAATTGAAGCTCCATATTTTTGAGGGCGCGCGCCATTTGCCCTGCCTGAGCTAAGCCCCTGGCATTGAGGCCAATATCAGTATGGCCTTGAAGGCGTCGTGCGGCATTCCAGTCAGTTTCACCATGGCGAACTAAGCAAAATCTAGTAATAGTCATATGGCAATGATAAAGACTGAATTACTTTTTGAGAGTCCAGGCGCGTGGATTGTGTTCAAAGCCAATATGCCCATAATATTCATTTGCTTTAGGCGCTGCTAAAAGTACGATCATGCATTCAGGACCAAGGCGCGCTTTGGTTTCCTCAATGAGTTGCTTGCCAATTCCAGAGCGTTGATATTTTTCATCAACGGCTAAATCCGCAAGGTAAGTCACATAAGAAAAGTCGGTTAGCGAACGCGAAATGCCCACCAAAGCTTCGCCGTCCCATGCGGTAATGGTGAGGTTGGCATTCTTGAGCATGTCCTCAAATGTTTGAACATTATGAATAGGGCGTCGCTCCCCAAGGGTGGAGCGCTTGTAAAGATCGATGGCTTGCTCCACAGTAATCGTGGCGTTGTCGCGATATTGAATCATGTCATTCCTCTTCTCATGCGAAGAGCTTATCACCCACAGCAAGAGCTCCAGAATTTAAAACTTCGGCCCGAATGCCGCCGCGCCCTTCGAATGCCTCCATGAAACTTGGTTTGCCGAGTAATTGCGCCGGTCTTTCACAGGGGGTGCATAGTTCTGTGCCAAGTAGTTGAATGTCACCTAGCTGAAATCGTTGGCCCACGAGCGCATTGAGTTCAGATGCCGTAATTCCTGCAAGTGCAATATTACGGCGTGTTTCAGAGCCATCAAAAGTCGGTTCATCTCCAGCTGTTAACCAATCATTTGCTGTATCGATAGCAGATAGGGCGATGATACTGACGTGACGCACTTTAGTTGGCTCGATGGCTGAATAGGCGCCCGTACCTAGTGCATAACGGTCACCTTCAAGGCCACTGCCAACTATGACTTTGGCAGTGCTGACGGATCGCATCTGCTTGCCAGCAGACGCTGCTAGATAGATGGCTTGAATATAGGCGTTGAATTTCATAAGGAGTGTTTACATATTACAACTCATGCTTTGATGATTGTTAATACAATAAATACAACACAAGACAAAGGGCAACGGTGAATAAAGAAAGTAAGGGAATGCTGATTGGCTTTATTGGCATTCTAATTTTTAGCTTAACGCTACCAGTAAGTAAGATTGCTGTTTTAAGCTTTAACCCGTATTTCATTGCTTTTGGCAGAGCAACCTTAGCGGGGTTGGTTGCACTAGTCTATCTTGCGTACAAAAAAGAGCGCACACCAACTAAAGTAGATTTTGTCAAATTTGTTGTCATAGCTTTGGGCGTCGTATTTGGTTTTCCCATATTTACCACCGTCGCTATGACTCAAGGCTCATCGTCACATGGGGCAGTGATTTTAGGGATGATGCCGCTTGCTACTACCGTTATTGGCGTGCTGCGCTTTAAAGAGCGGCCTTCCCTGGGGTTTTGGCTGGTATCTTTATTGGGTGCGGGGCTGGTCATTCTGTACGCTCTATTAAAGAGTTCCGGCAGCTTTACGTATATTGATGGCCTTTTAGTGCTTGGCGGGATTAGCGCTTGCATTGGTTATGTAGAGGGCGGCGAACTCTCCAGAAAAATGAATCCACGCGCGGTCATTTCTTGGGCCTTGGTCATTTCCTTGCCGCTGAATATTGTAATGACTTGGTTCACTTATAGCCCAGAATATATTCATGCGGATGCCGTGGCATGGACTAGCTTTGTCTATCTAAGTTTATTCCCCATGTTTCTTGGCTTCTTTTTTTGGTATGAGGGACTTGCGATTGGTGGCATTGCACGCGTCAGTCAAGTGCAGCTAATTCAGCCGTTTTGCACTTTAGTAGCAGCAAGTATTTTGTTGGGCGATTCACTCACGGCGATGAATTTAATCTTTGCTATATTGGTTGTGTCTACTGTCATCCTTGGGAAAAGAATGTTGGTAAAAAGAGCGTAGTTTTATTTGTAACCATGAAATTAAAAAGCCCCGATTAAACGGGGCTATTTAATTATGCGGCAACAACTTTGTGTTTGCTGAGTGCGCGCAAGATTTTGCTTTTCTCTTTGGGTTTGGTGCTCGATTCTAGTAACTTAGTAAGTTGAGCGGTATTCAGGGGGCCTAAGCGCGCTTTTCCCGTTTTGGTGAGCATAGAGTCATTTTTTCTGGTTCTTTGATTTTGGCCTACAGCCATGGAGTTTTCCTAGGGTAATGGAATGATGAATCTCAATGACTTTCGCAAGAGATTCCCCTGTCTAGGGCGCACAATAGTGATCATAGTCCAGAATAACAGTTAACAAGTCTAGAAGCTATGATGTAGCCATGATCAGCCTACCCAATCTCATTTTTGCCCTGGTTATGGGATTCTTAATGTCCTCAAGCATTACGCTTGCTACTACATTTGTTCGTATTGGCCTTGCAGAAAATTTCTTCTGGGTATGGTTTGAAGTTTGGTCAGTAGCTTACCCAGTGGCCATTGTTTGTATTCTGATTTACAGGCCATTTGCTAGCAAAATCACTGCAAAGATTATGAAGGTGCTGGAGCTCAATAAGCTCTAGCTTACAGATGAGGAATGATTAAATGAATGTATTGATGAAGTCTTCTATTTTGACTATATGTTGCGCATCTATTTTGAGCGCTTGTGCTGCGGTATATACCGATGCATCAGATTCTAATCACGTTACTTTTCTAAATAGTAGTGGTGAATCAATTGAGCAATTAACTCAGAAGGCCGGCGCCTATTGTGCGCAGTACGGCAAGATTGCCTCGTTTAGAAGTAGTGATACGCAGTTAGTTGTCGTTTTTGATTGCAAAACAACACGCTAATTTAGTACAACCGCTGGACGAATTAGCCTGCCAAATCGGATTGATAAATTAAGCCAGCATGCTCTCTGAGGGCATGGAATTGAATAGACTCCCAACGTTGTTGGGCAACATCCAGTTCTGATTTATGTGATGCCAAGAAAACGGATGCGCCCACCACGTCTTCTGCCATACGGTGGATATTTTCTTGGGTAAATTTTTTCAGGGCCACAGGATCGTCTGAGCTAACCCAGCGAGCCAGGCTATAGCGGGCAGGTAGAAGACGCACTTCTGCACCGTATTCAGTTTGGAGGCGATGGCTTACCACCTCAAATTGAAGTTGACCAAAGGCGCCAAGTAGCATGGTGCCCCCAGCCATTGGCCTAAAGACCTGAATAGCGCCCTCTTCACCCAATTGCATGAGTCCAGTACGCAGTTGCTTAGAGCGCAAAGGGTCGGCAGATTCAACCATGCGGAAAATTTCTGGTGCAAAGAATGGGAGCCCCGTAAATTGCAATTGCTCACCTTCGGTTAAGGTGTCACCCAAGCGCAGCAAACCATGATTTGGCAAGCCAATGATGTCGCCTGGAAAGGCCTCATCCAAAATATCGCGTCTTTGCGATAAGAAAGAGAGCGCATTATTCGTTCGAACTTCTTTGCCGTTGCGACAAATCTTGAGTTTCATACCGCGCTGAAAATGGCCAGAACAGATGCGTAAAAAAGCTACACGGTCACGATGTGCGGGATCCATGTTGGCCTGAATCTTGAATACAACCGCTGAGAACTTGTTCTCGGCAGGGCTGACCTCACGTTGCAAGGCTTTACGTGAGCCTGGCGATGGTGCAAGCTCAACCAATGTATTGAGAATTTCGCGCACACCAAAATTGTTGATGGCTGAACCAAAGAAGACCGGTGACTGGCGGCCAGCTAGAAAGGCTTCGAGATCAAAGGCTGGCATTGCTTCTTTGATCAGATCCACTTCAGCCAGGGCATTTTCTAAGTCTGTGCCCAGACGCTCTTTAAGGGCTGGATCATTTATAGCAACTACTGCATGTGAGTCTTCGGTCACGCGATCTTCACCTGCTTTGAACATGCGCATACGAGCATGGGCGATATCAATCACTCCAGCAAAGGATTTACCCATGCCAACTGGCCAAGTGAAGGGCACTACTTCTATGCCAAGCGCAGTTTCAATCTCATCCATTAATTCCATTGGAGGCTTAACTTCGCGGTCCATCTTATTAATGAATGTCACGATAGGTGTATTGCGTGCACGGCAAACTTCAAGCAAGCGCAATGTTTGAGATTCAACACCATTGGCCGCATCAATCACCATGAGAGCGGAGTCGACCGCAGTCAACACACGATAGGTGTCCTCGGAGAAGTCTTGGTGGCCTGGCGTATCTAATAAATTAATGACGCAATCGCGGTATTCCATTTGCATCACCGAGCTTGCTACAGAGATGCCGCGCTGCTTTTCAATTTCCATCCAGTCAGATGTTGCATGACGGCTGGCTTTGCGTGCTTTAACACTTCCTGCGATCTGAATGGCTCCCGCATACAGCAGTAACTTTTCTGTAAGCGTAGTTTTACCCGCATCTGGGTGGGAGATGATCGCAAAGCTGCGACGTCTAAGTACTTCTACGCCTGGAGTGCTGGAGGTAAGAGTTTCGATGATAATTCTGCGTTGAGTATCTAGGTTCGGAGGCCATTATAAGCGTGCCAAGGTGCTTCAGAACTGCTCATGAGCCCCTACGTAGCGCCATTGCCCGGGAGGAAGCGGCCCCAATGAGATGCGACCCATTCTGACGCGTTTGAGGCCTATCACTTTGAGGCCCACCATCTCACACATTCGACGAATTTGGCGCTTACGACCTTCACGCAACACAAAGCGAAGCTGATCTTCATTCTGCCAGCTAACCTGTGCAGGTTTGAGTTCTACCCCATCAAGAGAGAGACCATGTTTTAAGCGATCTAAATCTTCAAAAGAGAGAGCCCCCTCTACGCGCACTAAATATTCTTTTTCGATTGGGCTGTTTTCACCAATCAATAATTTGGCAATGCGGCCATCTTGAGTTAGAACTAGCATGCCCGTAGAGTCAATATCTAGCCTGCCTGCCGGTGCTAGCCCTTTCGTGTTAAAGCGAGGACTTCTACCTCTATCAAGCGGGCTGGCAAAGTAGTTTTCAGGGGTAATCAAAGAAGCCGCCGGTTGATATTCCTGCTCATCGTCATAGTGAGAAATATAGCCAACGGGTTTATTTAGAATGACGGTAATGCGAGAGGCTTGCTGTGCTTTGGCGCCAGATTGCAACTCAATTTTTTGATGACGGTAGGCGCGAACACCTAATTCATTCACCACTTCGCCATCTACTGTGACTAAGCCTTGCTCAATATATGAATCCGCTTCACGACGGGAGCAAAGGCCAAGCTCAGAGAGTAATTTTGAGACGCGTACTTTTTCTTCCATGCTTGCATTATCCGGTATCAGCGCTAAATACTGGCCTGGAGTTAATATGAGGGCAGACGAAATAAAAACGCCTGCTCATAATTTAATAAAAGATGACCAAATGACTGTTGCATTAAAAAAACCACCAATCTATAAAATCCTTTATTTTCAAGTACTTACAGCTGTTGTAATTGGCGTTCTACTGGGCCACTTTTACCCAAGCTTGGGTACGGAAATGAAACCATTTGGAGATGCCTTTATTAAAGGCATCAAGATGTTAATTGCCCCCATTATTTTTTGTACGGTGGTTCTCGGTATTGCCGGCATGGAAGACATGAAGAAGGTAGGCAAAACTGGTGGGCTAGCACTGTTGTACTTTGAGATTGTGAGCACGATTGCTTTGATGGTCGGCTTGGTTGTGGTAAATGTGCTTCAGCCTGGCGCTGGCATGAACATCGATCCAGCAAGCTTAGACACCAAAGGAATTGTTGCGTATACCGGGCCCGGAAAAATGGGCACTACTACGGATTTCTTAATGAATATTATCCCGAGCAGTGCGGTTGATGCATTTGCTAAGGGTGAAATTTTGCAGGTCCTTTTTATTGCAATCTTGTTTGGATTTGCATTGCATAAGTTCGGTGGTCGTGGAACTATGGTGTTCGACTTAATTGAAAAAACATCCCATGTTCTTTTTGACATGATTGGTGTGATTATGAAGTTCGCGCCTATTGGCGCATTCGGCGCAATGTCATTCACTATTGGCAAATACGGCATAGTCTCCTTGTTCTCTTTGGGCAAACTCATGGGCGCGTTTTATTTAACCTGCCTGCTCTTTGTGTTCATTGTCTTAGGAATCATCGCGCGAATTAATGGGTTCAATATTTTTAAATTCGTGCGCTACATTAAAGAAGAGTTGTTAATTGTTTTAGGTACTTCATCATCCGAATCCGTCTTGCCACGCATGATGGAAAAAATGGAGCTGTTGGGCGCCAAGAAAACTTGTGTTGGCCTCGTTATTCCAACGGGTTATTCATTCAACTTAGACGGTACTTCTATTTATCTAACAATGGCCGCAGTATTTATCGCACAAGCAACCAATACGCCAATGACACTCATGCAGGAGGTCACACTCTTGCTGGTGCTGTTGCTGACGTCTAAAGGTGCAGCGGGTGTTACTGGTAGTGGTTTTATCGTTTTGGCAGCTACTCTTTCTGCTGTCGGAGATGTTCCTGTTGCTGGTTTAGCCATCATCTTGGGCATCGACCGCTTTATGTCTGAAGCACGAGCGCTGACGAATTTAGTTGGCAATGGTGTGGCTACGATTGTGGTTGCCAAGTGGACTGGCGAGCTAGACCAAAAGCAATTAACTAGTGTGCTAAATCGCGACAATTGGATTGAGGCACAAGAGCCGGAACTAATCTTAGATCAAAAGCAGGACAAAATGCGCTGAGAATTAAGTGCGCACAATGTGAACGCTACAGGGAGCCTCTTCGACGATTTTGGTCATTGAGGTTCTCCAAGGCGTTACCTTATTAGGTAGCTTATGTGATGCTCCAATTAAAATGAGGGAGGCATCATTGTCTTTGGCAAATTCAACGATTCGAGAGGCGGGATCAAGTGCCTCAAGTACATGATAGGAAATTCTTTCGGGCGGTAATTTGAGTGGCTTAGCCCACTCCATCAGCTGTACTAAGTGGCCGCGGACGATGCCGCTAGCTGTTTGACTTTCATGATTGCCTTCATAGGTTGGTGTGCTGGCAATCGTGCTCAAGCAAATTAGGCGACTTTCAGGATGGGCCTGTAATAAATTTTTTGCCGTAATTTGCATGCGCTCACGCAGAGCTTCATCGGATTGACGTGTATCTATCGCAGCAATCATGAGGGGTGCATCAAGGCTGCCCATACTAGGCCGGGGGCTGGGAGAGGGCTCGTAACCAGCGGCTTTGAACATACCTTTGAGGTTTTCCCAAAAGCTAGGTGGCTCAACGCGGTCGGCGCGTTCGGTGAGCGTAACGCCCTCGGGGTCTCGCAATACTTGACGTAATCGCGCAGCGCTTTGATAGCGATCGGCAGCGCGTGGCTCTAGACATCTCAGTACTACCTCTTGTAACCAGCGAGGAATTTCTCTGCGAATAGCGCGTGGTGGAAAGGGCTCTGCCCACATCCGTTTGCGTAGACCACTCATTGTTTGGGGGTTGCCAAATGGCAGTTCGCCAGTCAGCAGCTCGTACATGATCACGCCAATAGAAAAAATATCACTTCGCGAATCAGAGCGAATACCGGCTACTTGTTCAGGAGAAATATAAGGTGCAGAGCCGATACCTTTTCGCATCTCTTCTGCAAGCAAGTCTGGGTATCGAGCGTGGTGCGACAAACCAAAATCAATGAGCGTTAACTTTCCCTTCTCATCAATCAAAATATTTTCAGGTTTGACGTCGAGATGAATGGCGTCCTGCGAGTGAAGTGATTGAACGGCTTGCGCCAAATCTGCGCCAATGCGCACTACCTCATCAATCGTAAATACCTTGCCTTCTTTGATGTAATCCTCTAATGGCCGGCCCCCAACCCTTTCCATTGCAATATAAGGACGCGTGGCCATATTGCCCGAACCTAAATATTGAGGAACATAAGGACTTTTTAGGGACCGCAGGATGGTGAGTTCGGTTTCAAAGCCAATCAAACTTTCAACCGGTTGATCTCTGCCAACACGCGGGATTTTTAGCAAGATAGGGACATTTATTCCCTCTTTAGTTGCTGAAAAAAGACTAGCCATTCCACCGCGGTGAACTTCCTTGCCTAAGACAAATCCATCTACTACTTTGCCTTCTTGAAATATATCGTCTACTGCTTGAATGTCGGTATTGATTGGCATTGTTTATTTGCCAGTGATGAGGCGGTTTGCCAGGTCTTCTGGCAGGCCAGCGCGACGTACTTTCTCTGCGGCAGTATAGTGATCGTAGGGCGTACGATGAAATGTAAGTACTTCTGAAGCGGGCTCAAAAACAGCAAAGCAGGCTTCTGGATTGCCATCTCTGGGCTGACCAAGAGAGCCGACAACACCTACCCATTGGCGATGAGGTAGTACCGGAATTTCATCACCAGGGTGTGGTGCAAATCGAATGAGTTTCCCAACAGCGCTTTGATAAAAAAGCGCTTGCTCATGCGCATGACCAACAAAAGTGTAGTTTTTCCCAGAGCTTTGTACACAACGCCATGCACTCATGCTGTCAGTAATGTAATTCCACTCTGCTGGATTGTAAGCGGAGGCATGCACAAAACAAATCTGATCTTCTTGAACCATCAGAGGAAGATTTTTAAGGAAGCCTACATGGTCATTATTTAGTTGAGATTTAGTCCACTCAATGGCGGCATTGGCACTGGCGTTCATTTGATTGCGGCTATCTTTAAAAACAGCCTCATCATGGTTGCCAAGAATGGCAATCGCTTTTTTGTTTTCTACGAGCGCGGCAACGCGTTCAAGCAGCGCAACAGGATCAGCGTTATAACCCACGAGATCACCCAGAAACACCATGCGAGTAACGCCAAGTTCCTCGGCGCGAGCCATGCAGGCATCAAAAGCTTCTAAATTGCTGTGGAGATCGGCAAATAGCCCAATACGTTCAGTCATCTCTTAATGATAGGACAAAAGGCCCCTAGTTAGAAGGGTTATAGGGGCTCGGACCATTATCTGGGCGATTTTTAAAGCGCTTGTGAACCCAGTAGTATTCCGCCGGCCGAAGTCGAATTTCTTCCTCAAAGCATTGATTAAGGCGTGCGGTGTCTGACTTGGGGTCTGCCCCAGGAAAATTCTCTAAAGGCTTCCCAATTTCGCAAAGGTAACCTGACTCATCTGCTTTTAATGTGGTGGTCATTAAGCATACGTCTGCGCCAGTAATTTTTGCTAAGCGAGAAATGGTGGTGATGGTATTTGTTTGAATTCCAAAAAATGGTACAAATTCAGAATCCTTAAGACCTAAATCAAGATCCGGCGCAATGATGATGAAGTCCCCGTTGCGAATTTCTCGGATGATCGCCTTTGCGTTGCCTTGGCGATCAATTGAATTCCCGCCAAAGCGATTACGCCATTCGACAATTCGTTTGTTAAAGAATGGATTCTTCATTCTCTGAAAAAATCCTGAAGTGCGCGGCCAATGTTTTGTTTTGGAGAGCGCGCTCAAAATAATGCTGCCCTCAATCCCTGTGAAATGCATGTTTACTAAGATGCGCGGTTTTTTGCTTGAGAGGTCAACCGCTGATTTCACCTCAATCATATTGCTCAGTTGTTTAGAGCTGCCGCACCAGATAATGCTTTTCTCTACCAGACTACGCCCAAGCAAGCGCCAATGCTCTTTGGCAAGACCGTCGATTTCAGCCGGACTTAAGCTTGGAAAGCATAAATGGAGATTTGTTTTGACCACTCGACTTCTATCGCTTGGAATTCGAGCCGCAATATATCCAAGGCCGTAGCCCAGCGCAACCAGAAGCCTGTATGGCAAAAGGGTAAGCAGCTTGAGTAGAACGACGACTACTTGATTGGAGAAAGACTTCAGCAAATTAGTTTTGCTCTGATTCGTAACGCTTTACGGATTTAGCATAGCGCTCTGCCATTTCTTCAATAGAGCTACTTGACATTCCCAAATCATTTACTAGGCCAGTTTCAAGGCGATAAGCCCAGCCATGAACAGTGAGATCTTGCCCGCGTGCCCAAGCATCTTGCACGATGGTTGTTTCGCATACGTTAACTACTTGCTCAATGACATTGAGTTCGCAAAGGCGATCTTGACGCTTAGGGGTTGGAATAGTCTCGCCTAAATACCGCCCATGTTTTTGATGCACATCCTTAACGTGACGCAACCAGTTATCTGCAAGGCCTATGCGTTTATCAGTTAGTGCTGCATGGACGCCTGAGCAACCATAGTGGCCGACTACCAGGATGTGTTTGACCTTGAGAAGGTCAATCGCAAATTGGATAACGGATAAACAATTTAAATCGGTGTGAACAACTACATTTGCAACATTTCGGTGAACGAATAATTCACCAGGTAGTAGGTTCACGATTTCATTCGCTGGCACTCGACTATCGGAGCAACCAATCCATAGATATTCAGGGGCTTGTTGAGAAACGAGGCGCTTAAAGAAATTGGCATCTTCCGCCACCATGCTTTCGGCCCAGGTACGATTATTGGCAAATAGCTGTTCTAGCGCTTGAGAATTCTTCATCGTCATGCTTTCAGTTTAAAGTACTTTAATGATGCCCAATTGGTTAAAACAAACCCCCACCGGAATTACCTTAAATTTACATTGCCAGCCAGGAGCCAAGGTGACCAAGGTCGTTGGCCTGCATGATGGTTGCTTAAAGATTTCTTTACAGGCACCTGCCTTAGAAAATAAGGCTAACGAGCTCTTATTAGCCTGGCTTTCTAAGCAATTAAGAGTGCCTCAAAAACAAATTCAATTCGTTTCTGGCCAGAATAGCCGCAAGAAACGAGTAGAAATTTGGGGGCCTATTAGTCCCGAGCAAATTGTGCAGTTGTTGAGCCCTTGATTTAAAGGTCGGCGCTTACCAAAATATTGCCCATAAGATTCCCAAAATAAGCACCCACTTACCTACGTAATAAACTGAGCGATGTTTTGCTTTGAGCTTTTTGGCTTGTGCGCGGAGATGGTAAAAATAGGTAAACAGAATATTTACAAAGCCTATTTTCTCGCCTTCAACATTTTGAGATGATGCAGCGCTCATGACATACCGCCCAAACCAGCGATTAAATAGAGCGACTGCCTTAGTGTGAACCGGGCGTTCGACATCGCAAAATAAGATGATTCTTTGCTGATCTGTTTCATTGGCAGCGAAATGAATGTAAGTTTCATCAAACATGACCGCTTCGCCATCTTTCCAGAAATAACGCTCTCCATCCACATCAATAAAACATTTGGGATCGTTGGGAGTCGCTAGGCCAATGTGATAGCGCAAGGAGCCTGCATAGGGGTCACGATGGCGCACCAGCGTTGCTCCAGGCGGCAGAGAGGCGAACATGGCAGCCTTGACCGAGGGTATTGATTTAAGCAGTGCAACCGTTTTGGGGCAACCTGCTTGGGCCGAGGGCACTTCTTTTCCATACCAGCAGAGGTGAAAACGCTTCCATCCAGTGCGAAAAAAGGAGTTAAAGCCAATATCGTTGTATCCAGTTGCCGCAGCAATAGAGCCACCTTCCTGCAGTGAAAGCGCTTCTTGTCGAATCATTTCCCAGTTATCTTGGATGGGCTGCATTTCAGGAAATTGGCTTACTGGAATAAAAGCACCAGGTTTTACTTTTGAAAATAAATACAAAAGTGCATTTACGGGAGCCAAAAGCACTTGGTAGTCGGTAAGGGATCTAACGACTCCAAAACGAATCTTTCCTCTGAAATAGACGTAAACGGCCGATGCAATAAAAATAAAAAAGATGATGTGGCGAATTTCCATGAGTTTTGTCTAAGTGAGGTAATTATTAATATTTTAATTTGTATATCAGATCTAAATTGACTATTTCTTATGCTTGGATGCTCATATACTTCAAGCAGAGGGTTTGAAAACCGGCCTAGGGTTTATGTGGAGTTTTACTAAGGATGATCTTATGAATAGCTTTATAAAGTGGCTCTTAAGCCTTGTTTTAATTGGGTTAGTGGGTATTTCAGTCTATACATGGGGAATGCTAACTTGGAGCTATGGCAGTGGTGATCGTGCAGGGTATGTCCAGAAATTCTCTAATCGCGGTTACGTATGCAAAACTTGGGAAGGCGAATTAGCCATGGTTTCTATGCCGGGCACGATGTCAGAAAAATTCTTCTTTACTGTGCGCGAAGATGCTGTGGCGCAAAAAATCAATGCTAATTTAGGTAAAAAGGTGGCCCTAAAGTATGAGCAACACATTGGTTTGCCAACTACCTGTTTTGGCGATACCGAGTATTTTGTTTCTGATATTACTGTTTTGGATGAGTAATTTGTAGTCGTAGTAAAAAATTGCTGTAACGCAACTTTATTTTTGTAATTTTTTGTGGTTAAAATCATGTAAGCGTAATGTGCGCTGACATCAATATCTATAAGGAGCTTCACTTGAACAAAGCCGAACTAATCGCAGCGATTGCTGACGACGCGGAGATTTCTAAAGCCAAAGCTGAATTCGCATTGAATTCTGCAATCGACACAATTATCAAAGCTGTTACTAAAGGTGACTCAGTACAACTGATCGGCTTTGGTACTTTTGCTTCTGGCAAACGTGCAGCACGTATGGGTCGTAACCCAAAAACTGGCGAGCCACTCAAAATTGCTGCTGCAAAAACTGTTAAGTTTTCTGCTGGTAAAGCATTTAAAGATTCAGTTAACAAGCGTAAGAAGTAATTCTTCCTTTGTTGATAAAAAAGCCCGGCATGCCGGGCTTTTTTATTCCTTCAAAAATCTCAATCAATCAGATGCAACACTAAGCTGAGTTAGCTTTGCACTAAACGACGGTGACGATGGATGCTCATTAATATCCCTGCGCCAAAGCCAAGTGTCACTAATGCAGTGCCACCATAACTAATAAATGGAAGTGGCACACCAACTACTGGCAAGAGACCACTCACCATGCCAATGTTGACAAATGCATAGGTAAAGAAAATTAAAGTCACTGACGCACCTAAGAGACGCGTAAATAAGTTTGGCCCGCTCGCCGAGATCGCTAAACCTCTTTTAATGAGCGCGAAGAACAAGGCAATCAATATCAGATTACCCAATAAGCCAAATTCCTCAGAGAAAACTGCAAAGACAAAGTCAGTATGTTTTTCTGGAATAAATTCTAGATGTGCTTGCGTTCCTTGGAACCAACCTTTGCCAAAGAATCCGCCAGAGCCAATTGCAATCATGGATTGAATGGTATGAAAGCCCTTTCCAAGTGGGTCGCTAGTCGGATCTAGCAGAGTGCATATGCGATGCTTTTGATAGTCGTGCACAAATGGCCACACTACATCATGGGCACAAATAGTGCCGCTAAAAATAATGATTAACAAAATACCAATAACACCCAAGCCAACAAACGGCAGTATCCATTTCCACGGTAGGCCCGCCAAGATGATGACGTATAGTCCTGCCGCAAAAACGAGTAGCGCCGTTCCCAGGTCCGGTTGGCGTGCAATTAAAAAAACGGGTATCGCTAAGATCACAGTAGCAATACCATAGTCCCAAGATTTTTGAATGCCTTCTCGCTTTTGAAAGTACCAAGCAAGCATCAGTGGCATTGCAATCTTCATGATCTCCGATGGCTGAATGACAACTCCAATATTGAGCCAGCGACGAGCACCCTTTTTAATGAGTCCGAATGCGGCTACTGCTATTAAGAGGGCAACACCAAATCCATAAATCCAAACTGCACCCATCTCCAACCACTTAGGTGGAATACGTGAAACGATCCACATCACTAAAAACGAGAGTGCGAGGTTGCGCAATTCATCTGTAATTTGTACGGGAGTATTTTGACTTGCAGATAAAAAAGTACAAAAGCCAACAGCCGCTAAGCCAAGCAGAATAAGGCCTAGCTGACGGTCTAAACCAGCGAAGATGCTGGAGAAAAATACTTTAACTTTGATTAAGGGGCTCTTTTCCATTCAGGAACCTCCTTGGGCCACTTGCCCTCAATGTAGTAGTCCAATGCTTGACGTGCAATCGGAGCAGCATACTGTGCGCCGAAGCCTGCGTTCTCTACAACCATTGCAATCACAATGGTTGGTTTATCCGCTGGAGCAAATGCGATATACAAGGCATGGTCGCGCAAAAATTCTGCTGTGGATCCATGCTTGTAATCTTTGGAGTTCAAGCTAAATACCTGCGCAGTTCCAGTTTTCCCACCCACTTGATATCCAGTGCCTTTAAATGCTGCGGCAGATGTGCCGGAGTTATTAACCTCGACCATGGCCTTCTTAATCACTTCAATATTCTCAGCATTGAGATCGATGCGATAACTTTCTTTTGGAGTTGTCAGTACTCTGTTGCGAGTAAATGGATCTTCAATGGCTTTGACTAAGTGGGGCTTCATCACAATTCCGTTATTAGCTACGTTTGCCATGGCATGGGCTAATTGCAAAATTGTGAAAGCGTTGTAACCCTGTCCAATACCCAGGGAAATAGTTTCACCCTCGTACCATTTTTGCTGCTCAGGTTTTTTGAAAGTATTTTTCTTCCACTCGGTAGATGGCAAAACACCCCTTGCTTCGCCTTGTAAATCAATGCCAGTAATTTGACCAAAGCCCAATGGCTTCATAAAATCAGCAATCATGTTTACGCCCATGTCTCGGGCAAGCATGTAGTAATACGTGTCACAAGATTCAACAATCGACTTTTGCATATCGACTATTCCGTGACCACCTTTTTTATCATCCCGGAAGGTGTGGTTGCCAAAGTCAAAGTAGCCAGGATCCGAAATTGTTTGTGATGGAGTGCGCTTTTTATTTTCTAAAGCTGCTAATGCCATGAAAGGTTTGTAAGTAGATCCGGGTGGATAGATTCCTTTCAGTGGGCGGTTATAGAGCGGCTTCTGTGGAGAGTCATTCAACTCTTTCCAAGTCACCGAATCAATGCCTTCCACAAAATCATTCGGGTTGAAGTTGGGCTTAGAGACAAAAGCCAATACATCACCTGTCGCTGGTTCAATAGCCACAAATGCACCGCGGAAATTTCCATACAGTTGCTCAACTAAATATTGGAGCTTGATGTCAACTGAGAGAACTACATTTTTGCCCGGAACTGATGGTGCGCTAGAAAGCGTGCGCACTGGTTTGCCGCCCGCAGTAATTTCTACTTGATCGTAACCAGGCACGCCACGTAAAACATTTTCATAACTTTGTTCCAGGCCAATCTTTCCAACGTATTGAATGCCCGGCAAAAAAGAAGCCTGCAAAGCATCGGGATCATCGGCCTTGGCGCCCTCAATTTCAGTCTGCATGCGCTCTTTGTCGCGTTGCGAAACGCGGCCAATATAGCCAATCAGGTGGGAGGCCAATTCGTTATATGGATACTCCCGAAAGCTTCTGGCCCGGATTTCTACCCCAGGAAAGCGATAGCGATTGGCCATAAACCGTGCAGTTTCGGTCTCGTTGAGCATGGATCGCAGGGGGAAAGTGCCCATATTGCGAGAATCTTCTAGGGAACGCTTGAAGTTGCGACGATCCCGGGGCGAAATAGCAACGATTTCAGAAAGCTCATTGATGAGCTGATCTACGTTTCCTTTGACTTCTTCAGCATTCACATCCAATGTAAGGGCAGAATAATTTCGACCAATCACGATGCCATTGCGATCAATAATGAGTCCGCGATTTGCCGGCGCCGGAACCAGGGCAATGCGATTGCTTTCAGCCAGAAGTGCGTATTTCCCGTGGCTTACTAGTTGTAGCCATACAAGACGGGTGATGAGTAGTAAAAAGCAAAATGTGACAAATAGAGTCGCAATATGAATGCGCTCTTGAAAGGAGTCGAGATCGGGTTTTTTAAAAGAAACCATACCGCCTCTTAAAGGGGTCGATTGTGATCAACATCTATAGGGCGACGTTGCGGCGCAAGCAAGATGCGAGTGGCTAGCGGCCAAAGCATCGCTTCAATCAAAGCCTGGATTGCGCCAGTTAAAGCCCACCAATAGAGCTCACCGCTGAGCAGCCAATGGGCGAGCACAGGAAATAGCGATACCAATAAGAAAATGGGAAGTAGGTGTAGGGCTTGCGAAAGAACGGTGAGAGCCACAATGCGCCTGTGCCATGAGATAGCAAGGTAGGCGACTAGGGAATAACTAAAGGCGTGCAATCCTAATAAATCGGAATTATGTACATCGATCATCAAGCCCAAAATGAAGGCGGTGATGACGCTGACATAGCGATGTTGATGAATGTTCCAAAACACAATACACAGGATTAACCAATCTGGCACCCAACCGTAATTACCAATGGGCAATAGGTTTAATAGCAGCGCACAAAATAAGCTGAAATAAATGAAGACCGGATTTACCGGGCGCAGAATATAGCCGCTCTGGAAATCGATCATTGCATACCTCGCGCACGCGTTTGGCGTCTGCCGGGTGTATTGCTTAGTGGTGCACCAGAAGTGGATTTGCTATTCACAGTTGCCGCTTTGGCATCAAGTTGCGGATCGTACAACAGTGCAAGCGCTTGACGATAGCGATTTACTGCCGCAACGGGAACACAAAAGACGTTAGAAGAGTTCTTATCAACATTGCGCTCTATTTTGCTAATCACTGCTACTGCAAACCCTGGGGGGTAAACGCCATCAATGCCCGAGGTCAGCAAAATATCGCCAACCTCCAAATCGCTGGCTACCGGTAAATAGCGTAGCTCCAATGGATTGCCACGCCCCGCGCCAAATACAGCCGCACGAAGGCCGTTGCGGGCCACTTGAACTGGAACCGCAAAATCACGGTCTTCCAGCAGGGAAACCTCGGCAGAGCGCTCATAGAGGCGAACCACTTGACCCAAAATGCCAGAATCATTGGCAATCGGATTGCCAAGCTTTAGGCCATCATTGCTGCCACGATTGATTACGATGCGCTGCGAGATTGGATTGGGTGGATTAAATAGAATTTCTACCGGTAATGTTTTGAATGGAACCTGTTTTTGCAAAGTCATAAGCTCGCGCAGGTTTTGGTTTTCCACCATCAAAAATTCAGATTGATTTGCCAGCAAAGAAAGCTCTGCTTGACGTACTTTCATTACTTGGTTTTCTTGATCAAGAGTTGATCGGGTGGTGAAATATTCTGATGTTGCTTCGAAGGCGTTACGCGGTGCCATCATCACATATTCAAGAGGACGCAAAATCCAGTTGACATTATTGCGAATGGGGTCGAGTGCTTTGAAACGAAAATCGATCAGCATCAGAGCGATGCTGATCGACAGACAGACAATCAGTTTAAGTAAGGCCGGAATGCCCTGTCTGAAAAGTGGTGGAGCGCTATGTTGCAATTCCCTGGTCGACGTGTATGTCGCTTACTCGTGCGAGAACACTCCGCCTAACTTATCCATGCGCTCGAGTGCGATACCGCAACCACGAGCCACGCAAGTTAAGGGATCTTCTGCCACATGAATTGGCAAACCAGTTTCTTCAAGCAAGAGGCGATCGAGGTCGCGCAATAAGGCTCCGCCGCCAGTAAGCATCATGCCGCGTTCAGCAATATCGGACGCCAACTCTGGTGGAATTTGCTCGAGAGCTGCTTTTACCGCAGTCACGATTTGATTCAATGGATCAGTCAACGCTTCCAGAATTTCATTGCTTGTAACAGTGAAGCTACGTGGAATACCCTCAGAAAGATTGCGACCTTTAACTTCCATCTCGCGCACTTCAGCGCCAGGGAAAGCGGAGCCAATTGTTTTCTTAATCAGTTCAGCAGTTTGTTCGCCAATCAACATCCCGTAGTTACGACGAATGTAATTGGTAATCGCTTCATCAAACTTATCGCCACCAACACGAACAGAGCCTTTGTAAACCATGCCGCCTAATGACATCACGCCAACTTCAGTTGTACCGCCGCCGATGTCTACAACCATCGAACCCGCAGCTTCTGAGACAGGCAAGCCAGAACCAATTGCAGCTGCCATTGGTTCTTCAATGAGGAACACTTGCGATGCGCCAGCACCTAATGCAGATTCGCGAATCGCACGACGCTCAACTTGGGTAGAACCACAAGGAACGCAAATGATGATGCGTGGGCTAGGCTTTAGTAATTTGCTTTCGTGCACAAGCTTGATAAATTGCTTGAGCATTTGTTCGGTGATGGTGAAGTCGGCAATTACGCCATCTTTCATTGGGCGAATGGCCTCAATATTCCCTGGAACCCGACCCAACATCGCTTTTGCCTCTTTGCCGACGGCCAAAATGGTCTTTTTGCCGTTTGGACCGCCTTCTTGGCGAATTGCCACAACCGAAGGTTCATCGAGGACAATACCCCGCTCACGCATATAAATTAAGGTGTTGGCGGTTCCTAGGTCGATGGCTAGGTCATTGGAAAAGTAGCTGCGGAAAAAACCGAACATGATGTAGTGGGAAAATAGAAAGTGTTAATGAAAATATATAGGAATGATACTCTCGTCCCATGAAACTTGATGATGTCCAGCGCATTGCGCACCTATCTAGGCTTGAGTTAAATCAGGCAGAAGCCGAGGCAGTTTTGCCTCAATTACAGGCCATTTTTTCTTTGGTTGAGGAAATGCAGGCCGTGGATACCACTGGTCTTGAGCCATTGGCTCACCCAATCCTCTTTTTGCGGGATTTGGCCCAGCCCATGCGCGTTGATCAAGTTACTGAATCAGATCATCGTGCCGAAAATATGCAGTCAGCCCCTGCTCAGCATGACGGCTATTTCTTGGTGCCAAAGGTGATCGAATGAGTTGGCACAACACCCCTATCGCCTTAATGGCAAAAGCACTTGCTGCAAAAGAGGTATCCAGTACAGAGCTAACCCAGTACTTCTTAGACCGTATTGAGGCTGGAAAACAGTGGAATGCCTATCTTGATGTGAATGCTCACTTAAGCTTAGAGCAAGCAAATAAAGCAGATCAGTTAATTTCATCTGGTAAAGCTGGTAAGTTAACCGGCATTCCTGTGGCTCATAAAGATGTCTTTGTAACCCGGGGTTGGAATTCGACCGCAGCCTCCAAAATCTTGGCTGGCTATCAGAGTCCTTTCGATGCCACGGTAGTAGCGAATCTGGGAATTCCAGATGAAGACAATCCCCATGGCGCTGGCATGGTTTGTCTTGGCAAAACCAATATGGATGAGTTCGCAATGGGCTCTTCTAATGAAAACTCCGCCTTTGGGCCGGTCTTAAACCCTTGGAATGCTGCTCACGTAGCTGGTGGTTCGTCAGGGGGCTCTGCTGCAGCTGTTGCTGCTGGTTTGGCTCCGATCGCTACCGGAACAGATACAGGCGGATCAATTCGTCAGCCGGCTGCTTTTTGCGGCTTAACTGGAATTAAGCCGAGTTATGGGCGAGTGTCACGCTACGGCATGATTGCTTACGCTTCATCGCTCGATCAAGCTGGGCCGATGGGCAAGACTGCAGAAGACTGCGCCTTGTTGCTGTCTGCAATGTCTTCGCATGATCCGCGTGACTCCACCTCTTTGGCTGACTCTGGTGAAGATTACGGTCGTTACCTCAATCAACATTGGAAGAAAGGCAATGCCAATCCCGCAAAACCATTGGAGGGTTTGCGTGTTGGTTTACCTAAAGAATTTTTTGCAGAAGGTTTAGCCGCTGATGTTGCTAAATCCGTTACTGAAGCCACTAAGCTTTTAGAAAATTTAGGCGCTACATTAATTGAAGTCAGCTTGCCTAAAACCAAGTTATCCATACCGGTGTATTACGTTTTAGCGCCAGCAGAAGCATCGAGTAACTTGAGTCGCTTTGATGGTGTGCGTTATGGGTATCGTGCCAATGAGTATCGTGATCTCAATGATATGTATGCCAAGTCACGCACCGAAGGTTTTGGTGAAGAAGTGAAGCGCCGCATCATGATTGGAACCTATGTGCTATGTCATGGTTACTATGATGCTTACTATCTTCAGGCACAAAAAATTCGTCGCATTATTGCAGCGGATTTTCAAGCTGCATTCAATCAGTGCGATGTCATCCTGGGGCCTGTAGCCCCTGATGTGGCTTGGCGTTTGGGCGAGAAATCTAAAGATCCCGTGCAAATGTATTTAGAAGATATTTATACGCTCTCTACTAACTTGGCAGGCTTGCCAGCGATGAGTGTCCCTTGTGGATTTAATACAAACAACTTGCCAATTGGCATGCAGCTCATTGGTAATTATTTTTCTGAAGCGCGCTTGTTGCAAGTGGCTCATCAATATCAGCAAGCCACTGATTGGCATTTGCGTCCAGCAAGTGAGGTGGCATGATGCAATGGGAAGTCGTTATTGGTCTAGAGACCCACGCGCAGTTGCAAACTCAGTCCAAGATTTTTAGTGGCGCAAGTACGCGCTTTGGCGCCGCGCCAAACACGCAAGCGTGTGCGGTGGATTTAGCATTGCCTGGCGTTTTGCCTGTACTTAATCGTCAAGCGGTAGAGCATGCGATTCGATTTGGTTTAGCAGTAAATGCGAAGATTTCTCCAGCAAGTATTTTCGCTCGCAAGAACTATTTCTATCCTGATCTGCCTAAGGGCTATCAAATCAGCCAGATGGAGATCCCGGTGGTTGTTGGCGGTCATCTGGAGATCTTGGTCGGGGATGAAATAAAAGTAGTTGAACTCACTCGCGCCCATATGGAGGAGGATGCTGGTAAATCAGTCCATGAAGAAGGCTTTACAGGCCCTCATGGCGAGCCCTCTAGCGGGATTGATTTGAACCGCGCCGGCACACCACTCCTCGAGATTGTTACTGAGCCAGTGATGCGCAGTGCCGCTGAGGCCGTTGCCTATGCCAAGGCTTTGCATGGCTTGGTGGTGTGGCTGGGAGTTTGTGACGGCAATATGCAAGAAGGCTCTTTCCGTTGCGATGCGAACGTTTCTGTTCGCCCTAAAGGCCAGGCTGAATTCGGTACCCGTTGCGAAATTAAAAACTTGAACTCCTTCCGCTTTTTGGAAGAGGCCATTCAGTACGAAGTGCGTCGTCAAATCGAGTTGATTGAGGATGGCGGTACCGTTGTTCAAGAAACCCGACTTTACGATCCTGATCGTCAAGAAACCCGCAGTATGCGCAGTAAAGAAGATGCTAACGACTATCGCTACTTCCCCGATCCTGACTTATTGCCCGTTGTGATTGATGATGCATGGATTGCAGATGTGCGCAGCAAGATGCCCGCATTACCTGCTCAATTACGCGAGCAATGGCAAACCGAGTTTGGCTTAAGTGCATACGATGCGCAGCTACTAACGCAGGACCGAGACACCGCAAAAGTATTTGAAGAGCTATTAGTAATTGTAGGTAAGCCATTGGCAAAAGCCGCAGCCAATTTAATTGCTGGCGAGTTTGCTTCATCCTTAAATCGTGCAGGTATTGCTACTGCTGACGCGCCATTAAAAGCGGAGCATTTGGCGCCATTACTAACGCGTGTGGCTGATGGCACTATCTCCAACAAGATCGCTAAAGATATCTTTGCCATTCTTTGGGAAGAAGCGATTGCAGGTAAAGCTATTAGCACGGTTGATCAAGTCATTGACGCCAAAGGGCTGAAACAAATTAGTGATAGCGGTGCTATTGAGGCCATCATTGATCAGGTATTAGCGGCTAACCAGAAATCGGTTGAAGAGTTCCGCTCAGGCAAAGAGAAGGCGTTTAACGCTCTCGTTGGCCAGATCATGAAAGCCTCTCAAGGCAAAGCAAACCCTGGTCAGGTAAACGAGCTCTTACGTAAAAAGCTTGGTTAACCAAAGAACATATTTAGAAAGAAATACATGAGTGCAATCGATCCAAAGCAAGCCGAACAAGAAGAATTGGTTGCAGAGTGGTTACGTGTAACCCCAGGCTTCTTTGAGCGTTACGCTGATCTCTTTAATGAGATTCGGATTAAGCATCCACATGAGGATCGTGCGATCTCTTTGCAAGAACGTCAGATGACGGTATTGCGTACACAGAACCAAGAGCTCAATCGTCGCTTAAGTGAGATGTTGCACTTTGGAAGTCGTAATGACAAAACCCAACAAAGTTTGGTTGCTTGGTTATTGCGTTTGATGAAGGCCAACAATAAGGCTGATGTGGAGTCTGCGATAACTTCGGGCTTAGCCGAAGTATTCGAAGTAGAGTCTGCACAATTACTATCGCCTAACTCTGCTTTTGGCCCTTGGGTAGATGCCCCGTTATGCGGCTCTGCTAAGGAGTTGGCAGCAGCTAGCGTAGATTTGTTAGCAAGCCAGACAAGCATTAATCCTGAATGGCAAAGCATGGTGGCCATTGGGTTGCCATTAGGCAAAAGTATTGGTGCCGCTCAATCGCCCGCGGTGTTGCTGTTAGCCAGTAAGGATGAATCCCGCTTTACGGCGGATATGGGCGCTTTCTATTTGCGTCAAATTGCCGAATTAACTGCTGCAGCTTTGGATCGTATCCAGGCTTATGAAATTAAAGTCGACTGAACTACATCCTCTCATGCAAGAGTATTTGCATGAGTTACATGTGTTGCGTCAACTTTCGCCGCATACGCTTAAAGCGTACGGCATGGACCTGAGTGACCTGCAAAACTTTGCTCTTGAAGACAGTATTGAGTTGTTAAGAGTGAGTAACGGCCATGTACGTCGTTGGGCCGGCCGCTTACATTCCAAAGGTAAATCTTCAAGAAGTATTGCGAGAGCCCTTTCAGCATGGCGAGGATGGTATGACTGGCTTACTGAAAAAGATGCCAGGCGCGATGCCCGTGCTGGCAAGGTAGCAAGCAATTTAATTGCCAATCCGGTTGACGACGTCAAGGCACCTAAGCGTCTGAAGTCTTTACCCAAGGCCTTATCCGTCGAGCAGGCGCTTTCCTTGGTAAACCAAGCAGTCAAAGAGGCCGAAGAAAAAAAGGATTTGGAATCCATCCGCGATGCTGCCATTATTGATTTGTTGTATTCCTCTGGCTTGCGCCTTTCAGAGCTATTGGGGATTGATGTAATGCAAAGCAAAGATCGCCAACAGGAATCTGCTGGATGGTTAGATTGGGATGCTGCTGAAGTAACGGTTTTAGGTAAGGGCGGCAAACGACGTTCAGTGCCCGTTGGTGTGCCTGCGATGAAATCACTTGCTGCGTGGCGAGAGCTGCGCGATGGTGGAACTTATCCAGAAGAATCCATCGCCTTGTTTTTGTCGGCAACAGGTAAGCGCTTATCGCCGCGTACGGTGCAAGCAAGATTGCGTACTTTAGCCATGCGTGCTGGTTTACCCACCCATGTGCACCCTCATATGATGCGCCATAGCTTTGCGAGCCACGTGCTGCAATCCTCACAGGATTTAAGAGCAGTGCAGGAGATGTTGGGGCACGCCAGCATTGCTAGTACCCAGATTTATACGTCTTTAGATTTTCAGCACCTAGCTCAGGCATACGATAAAGCGCATCCCCGCGCAAAGGCTGGCAAAGGCTGAGGAACTCGGTAAGATAGAAGGTTTCCCGCTTTGGGAATTGTTGGCTTTTAGATTTTGATTGGATCATCCATGGCATTAATTCCAGTAACGATTTTGACGGGCTTCTTGGGAAGCGGCAAAACCACTTTGCTTAAACACATCTTGACTGAAGAGCATGGCAAAAAAATTGCCGTCATTGAGAATGAATTCGGTGAAGAGAATATTGATAACGACATCTTGGTGCAAGACAACCAAGAGAACATTGTGCAAATGAGTAATGGCTGCATTTGCTGCACCATTCGTGGCGATCTCGTGGAGGCTTTAAATGAGCTTTGGGAGCAACGCAAAGATAAGAAGATTAGCTTTGAGCGTGTTGTGATTGAAACCACAGGCGTTGCTAATCCTGGCCCCGTCGCTCAGACATTCTTTATGGATGATGATGTGGCAGACCATTATGTTTTGGATGCTGTAGTGACCCTGGTGGATGCCAAGCACGGTCAGCAACAACTCAATGAGCATGAAGAGGCTCAGCGCCAAGTTGGCTTTGCCGACCAAATCTTTATTACTAAGACCGATTTAGTGACGCCTGCTGAAGTAGATGCCTTACGTAATCGCCTGATGCATATGAACCCAAGAGCGCCTATTGCAGGCATTTCTAAGGGCGTGGTGCCCTTGAATGCTGTCTTAGACCTCAAGGGCTTCAATCTCAATGCCAAGTTGGATATTGACCCCCATTTCTTAGAGCAGGACGATCATGACCATGCTGATTGCGGTCATGACCATAGTCACGATCATGATCACAGTACCTGTGGCCATGATCATAGTCACGACCACCAGCACCAACACCATGGCCATGCTGGCCATACTGATCGCATCCAATCCTTTGTTTTTCGTAGTGATAAACCCTTTAATCACAAAAAGTTGGAAGACTTCCTGGGGGGCATTTTGGAGGTCTTTGGAGAGAAGATGTTGCGCTATAAAGGCGTGCTCTATGTGAAGGGAAGTAGCCGAAAAGTAGTGTTCCAGGGCGTTCACCAGATGATGGGCAGTGATTTAGCTGGCCCATGGGGCACAGAACCCAAGCAAACCCGTATGGTCTTTATAGGCATCGATTTGCCCAAGGACACCCTATTGGCAGGGCTTGAGGGCTGTTTGGCCTAGCAAGATTCGGGTACAATCCGCCGCCACGGCCCATATTGATGAATATTAATAAAAGGGCCGTAAAAGTTTGGCAGAATGAGGCAATAATGCTTCAAACCAGGAAAGAATGAGATGACGGTAAAAACAGCAACAAAACCAGCAACCGCTGCAAAAGCTAGTAGCAAGGCTGCGAGCGCTAAGGTTGCAAAAGGCGCTCCATTAACTGAGGCAGAGTTGCTCAAGATGTCCGACAAGGACTACATGAGTGCTGCGCAGTTAGATTTTTTCCGTCAAAAACTGCTCACTCTTAAAAACGACATTTTAAAGAATGCCTCTGAGACAACAGAGCATCTGCGTGAAAATATTTTGGTTCCTGATCCTGCCGATCGTGCAACGATTGAAGAGGAGCATGCATTGGAACTGCGCACGCGTGATCGTGAGCGCAAGCTGCTCAAAAAAGTAGAGCAAGCATTGGCGCGCATTGAATCTGGCGACTATGGATGGTGCGAAGAAACTGGTGAGCCAATCGGCTTGAACCGTTTAATTGCAAGGCCTACAGCCAATTTATCTCTTGAGGCTCAAGAGCGTCGTGAACTCCGTCAAAAATTATTTGGCGAATAAATTTTAAGTAGCGATGACTAAGCATTTACCAACTATTAGTGATATCTCTCCTTTATTAAAGGCGGAGATTCTTGCTGAGGCTTTGCCTTATATTCGTGCGTATCACGGCAAGACTATTGTGATTAAGTATGGCGGAAATGCCATGGTGGAAGAACGTCTCAAGGAAAGTTTTGCGCGTGACGTGATCTTGTTAAAGCTTGTTGGCATGAATCCAGTAGTAGTTCATGGGGGAGGCCCACAAATTGATGAGGCCTTGAAGAAGATTGGTAAGACCGGTACTTTTATTCAAGGTATGCGCGTAACCGATGAAGAAACCATGGAAGTAGTGGAATGGGTTCTAGGCGGCGAGGTGCAGCAGGATATTGTGATGTTGATTAACCACTTTGGCGGCCAGGCTGTTGGCTTGACTGGTAAAGACGGCGGATTGATTCACGCTAAGAAAATGAAGATTCCTAGTGATACAGAGCCGGGCAAGATGGTGGATATCGGTTTTGTTGGTGAGATCGAGGCAATTAATCCTGCGGTGGTTAAAGCTTTGCAAGACGATGCGTTTATTCCGGTAATTTCTCCTATTGGCTTTAGTGCAGAAGGCCAGGCTTACAACATTAACGCTGACTTGGTGGCTGGCAAGATGGCTGAAATTCTTCACGCGGAGAAGTTGGTCATGATGACTAACATTCCGGGCGTGATGGATAAAGACGGTAAGTTACTGACAGATTTAACTGCGCGAGAAATTGATGCGCTCTTTGCTGATGGCACTATTTCTGGCGGTATGTTGCCCAAGATTTCTTCCGCATTAGATGCCGCTAAGAGCGGTGTCAATTCAGTGCACATTATTGATGGCCGCATTGAGCATTCATTATTGTTAGAAATTCTGACCGAGCAAGCATTCGGCACGATGATTCGCTCTAGATAAGCAGATAACCATGAGCGAATCTTTAGAGCCAGTAAACATCAACGACAGCAACGCTGACGCTGGTGTAGCTCGTAAGCGCCCTCGCCCAGGTGAACGCCGCTTACAGATTCTGCAAGTGCTTGCTGAGATGTTGCAAAACCCAAAGGCTGAGCGTGTCACTACAGCCGCTTTAGCGGCCAAGATTGAGGTTTCAGAAGCAGCTCTTTATCGGCACTTCGCCAGCAAGGCGCAGATGTTTGAAGGCCTCATTTCTTTTATAGAGCAAACCGTTTTTGGATTGATTAATCAAATTAATCAAAAAGAAGAATCTGGCCTTGCTCAGGCGCGCGGTATCTTGCAAATGCTTTTATTCTTTGCTGAAAAGAATCCTGGCATGACTCGCGTTTTATTGGGCGATGCTTTATTGCAAGAGGATGATCGTCTTCAAGAGCGCATTACTCAAGTACTTGATCGTGTCGAAGCATCTCTTAAGCAAGCTCTACGTATTGCCCAAACCCAAGGCGGTAATTGGGCTCAGCTAGGCCAAGAAGAGGTCAGCATTCGTGCGGCCATGTTGATGAGTTTTGTTTTGGGTCGTTGGCATCGCTTTGCCCGTAGCGGATTTAAGAAGCTGCCAACTGAAGCCTCCGATGTTAGCCTGCGCCTTCTCCTGTCAGAATGAGCGAGCTACACCTCTCTAGAAATACTATTCATTTTGCCGAGCCCCTGCCTTTGCAGAGTGGCGCCATTTTGTCTGGCTACGATTTAGTGATTGAGACCTACGGCAAACTCAATGCCGATAAAAGTAATGCTGTTCTTGTTTGTCATGCTCTCAATGCATCTCATCATGTAGCTGGCCCAAGCCCAGATAATCCAGAAGACATTGGTTGGTGGGACAACATGATTGGTCCTGGTAAGCCAGTGGATACCGATCACTTTTTTGTCATTGGCGTCAATAATTTAGGCTCTTGTTTTGGTTCTACTGGGCCAATGAGCATCAATCCTACTAATGGCAAGCCATATGGCGCAGATTTTCCGGTGGTCACGGTTGAGGATTGGGTGAATACTCAAGCCCGCTTGGCGGATAAGTTGGGTATTCGTAAATTTGCTGCTGTAATGGGTGGAAGCCTGGGTGGCATGCAAGCTATGGCTTGGGCTATTCAGTTTCCTAAGCGCATAGACCATTGTGTGGTGGTGGCATCTACCCCAAGGCTGAGCGCACAAAACATTGCCTTCAATGAAGTGGCTCGTAATGCCATTCTGTCTGATCCTGATTTTCATGGCGGCAACTACTACGAGCATGGTGTTGTACCAAAACGGGGTTTACGTTTGGCGCGCATGGTTGGTCACATCACCTATTTGTCTGATGATGACATGGCAGAAAAATTTGGACGAGAGTTACAGCGTCCTAATGGCGAGTCAAATGACTATCGCTTCAGCTTTGATGTTGAGTTTGAGGTTGAGAGTTATTTACGTCATCAAGGTGATAAGTTTTCCACCTACTTTGACGCCAATACTTATTTATTGATTACGCGTGCACTAGATTATTTTGATCCGGCACGTCGTTACGATGGCAGTCTGAATCGCGCTTTAGCGGAAGTACAAGCTAAGTTTTTGGTTGTCAGCTTTTCAACCGACTGGCGCTTCCCGCCTGATCGCAGTCGCGAGATTGTGCAATCTTTGCTGAGCAATAAGAGTGAAGTGACCTATGCTGAGATCGATGCGCCCCATGGACATGATGCTTTCCTATTAGATGACGAGCGTTATCACAACCTGGTCCGCGCCTACTTTAAGCAAATGCGTGAGGTTCAAGCATGAGCAATTTTAATAAGCGTGCCGACTTTGCTGCCATAGCTAATTGGATTGCACCCAATACTCAAGTCTTGGATCTCGGTTGTGGCGATGGTAGTTTCTTAGAGTTTTTACAGAAACAAAAACCGGTTCACGCTTATGGCGTTGAGATTGATGATTCACGCGTACTCTCTTGCGTGCAAAAGGGCTTGAATGTCATTCAGCAAGATTTAGAGGGTGGCTTAGCACTCTTTGAAGATGGTAGTTTTGACACAGTTGTGCTGTCACAAACTCTGCAAACTATTCATCAAACTGAAAAGATTTTGCGTGAGGTAGTGCGGGTAGGTAAAGAGTCGGTGATCTCCTTTCCAAACTTCGGACATTGGTCTCATCGATTGGCTGTTGGTCTTGGTCGCATGCCAGTTTCTAAGAGCTTGCCATATCAGTGGTACAACACGCCTAACGTACGAGTGCTCACGGTTGCTGACTTTGAGAAGTTAGCCTCAAGCCTTGGCCTGAAGGTAATCGATCAATGCATCTTGCATGAGGGTCGCCAGGTGACTTTGATGCCAAATTTATTTGGTAGTCTCGCTTTATTCCGCATTCGTCGTGCCTAACAAGCAACTCCATGTAGTGAAGTCCTGGCTTCAAGACTTTCGGGTTTATCTCGAATGGTCTTGTTTGCGCATGTTGTTCTTGGGCTTTTCCGCAGGACTTCCTCTATTACTTATTCTAGGAACTCTGAGCTTTTGGCTGCGTGAAGCCGGCATTGATCGCAGCACCATTGGTTACTTAACTTGGGTTGGTTTGATATATGCTTTTAAGTGGGTTTGGGCTCCGCTTGTTGATCGCTTACAAATCCCGCTCTTAACGCAATTGTTTGGTCGCCGTCGCAGCTGGTTACTCTTTGCGCAAGCACTCATCATTTTGGGTCTGGTCGGTATGTCGACTTTAGATCCCAAGCTGGCACTCAATTCCATTGTTTGGTGTGCGCTCTTGGTGGCTTTTGGATCTGCCACTCAAGATATCGCATTAGATGCTTTCCGTATTGAGTCGGCCAATGGTGACCATCAAGCAGCCCTTGCTGCTACATATCAAACTGGATATCGTCTTGCCTTAATTTGGGCCGGCGCCGGTGTGCTTTGGCTTGCTGCTCGTGCTGAAACAGGTAGTGGTTACGATGCGGGTGCATGGCAATTTGCCTATCTTTGTATGGCGGCCTCAATTGGGGTAGGTGTAATTACAACCCTTTTAAGCAAAGAGCCTGTGAAGTATGAGTTAGCAAAGGTCCGTACTGCCAAAGCATGGCTATATCAGACCTTAGTTGAGCCTTTTGCAGAATTTATTACACGCTATCGCTGGCATGCTATTTTGATCTTGTCATTAATTGCCATCTACCGTATTAGTGATGTCGTGATGGGCATTATGGCAAACCCCTTTTATGTAGATATGGGTTACACCAAAGATGAGGTTGCTGCAGTAAGCAAAGTGTTTGGTGTAGTGATGACCTTAGTTGGTGCTTTTGTTGGTGGCGTGCTGACACTTCGTTTTGGCGTCCTACGCATTCTGTTTGTAGGTGCAATTCTTTCGGCTGTCAGTAACTTGCTATTTGCTTGGCTAGCTACACAAGGTCATGATCTGCATGGTTTGATTTGGGTGATCTCCGCAGATAACTTAAGCTCTGGCATTGCCAGTGCCGCCTTTATTGCTTTCTTGTCTTCGCTTACCAATATCCGCTACTCAGCCACTCAGTACGCTTTGTTTAGTTCGATGATGTTGCTGCTACCCAAATGGTTGGCGGGCTTCTCTGGAGTGTTTGTTGATAACTTTGGATATCAGGCATTCTTCTATGGCACCGCCATTATTGGCGCCCCAGTCCTACTACTTATTTGGGCAACGATTCATTTCAAGATCGTTCAGATCAAAAAGAAAGGGGAGTAACTTCCCTGGCGACTTTTATTAACGCTTAAAGCTTCCAGTCGTAATCTACGGTAAGTGGTGCGTGGTCTGAAAACTTCTCTTCTTTGTACACCGCAGTTTTCTTGGCGGTAGCGGCAATGCTAGGAGTGGTGATGTGATAGTCAATGCGCCACCCAACATTCTTGGTATAGGCTTGACCACGATTGCTCCACCAGGTGTAGCAAGTTTCAGTTGCCTCTGGCTCTAACTGGCGATAGACATCGACATAACCTACTTTGCTAAATAAGTTGGTAAGCCATGCGCGCTCTTCGGGCAAGAAGCCAGAATTTTTGAGATTGCCTTTCCAGTTCTTCAGATCAATTTCTTGATGGGCAATATTGACATCGCCGCATAGGACAATTTCACGACCTGATTTTTTGAGGGAGATGAGATGCGGCAGAAAGCTGTCGAGGTAGCGATATTTAGCTTCTTGGCGCTCGGGGGAGCTTGAGCCTGAGGGCATATAAACAGATATCACTGATATACCTTTAAAGCGGGCTTCAACATAGCGCCCTTCAGCATCAAACTCTTCATTGCCATAGCCGTACAAGACCTCATCTGGCTTATGGGGCGTATAAATACCGCAACCGCTGTAGCCCTTTTTCTCCGCATGATGGAAGTAGCCATGCATGCCGTCGGGATTCAGAATGGCGTCCTCTAGATCATCGCGCTGAGCCTTAAGCTCCTGCATACAAATGAAATCAGCCTTTTGCTTCACAGCCCATGGCAGAAAGCCTTTTTTGACTGCGGAACGGATACCGTTGAGGTTCGCGGAAATGATGCGTAACATGTAGGCCTATGAGCTCAAATAATTCAAATCAAGATAACTTTATTCGTTTTGCCTTAGAGGCAAAGGTTTTGTCCTTCGGGGAGTTTAAAACCAAAGCGGGAAGACTCTCACCTTATTTCTTTAATGCGGGTGAATTTAATGATGGAGCTCGTCTAAGCGCCTTGGGTCGTTATTACGCCAAAGCCTTGCAGGAATCGGGCATTCAGTTCGATATGCTTTATGGACCGGCATACAAGGGAATCACACTTGCAGCGGCAACAGCCATTGCGCTGGCAGATGATGGGATTAACGTTCCATATGCTTACAACCGTAAAGAAGCTAAGGATCATGGTGAAGGTGGCATGCTGGTTGGTGCGCCAGTAAAGGGCAGGGTTGTTATCATTGATGATGTAATTTCTGCTGGCACTTCAGTTAGGGAATCCGTTGATCTTATTCGCAAAGCGGGAGGAGAGCCTGCAGCGGTATTGATCGCTTTGGATCGTATGGAGCGCTCAGGCAATGCTGTTGAAATTGGAGACAAGTCTGCAGTGCAGGCCGTAGAGCAAGAATTTGGTTTACCGGTGATTGCAATTGCGAATTTAGCCGGCTTAATGTCTTTCTTAACTTCATCAAGCGATGTGCAGTTAACAAACCACTTGCCCTCAGTAAAGGCCTATCGTGAGAAATACGGAATCTAAGAGCAACCGCTTTTAGATTGTTGTTTCACCCTCAAAGACAGTAACGGCAGGCCCGGTCATGATGACGGGCTGAGCAACACCATCAATTACCCCGCCCCAAGCAATCTGCAAATCTCCACCGCGGGTATGTACTTTTACTGGCGAGTCTAGCAAGCCTCTGCGAATCCCTGAAACCACGGCTGCACAAGCGCCGGTACCGCAGGCCAAGGTTTCTCCAGCGCCCCGTTCAAAGACGCGAAGTTTGATTTCATTGCGATTAAGCGCCTGCAGGTAACCCACATTTACTTTTTTAGGAAACGCAGCAAACTTTTCAATTTCAGGACCCTCTTCTAAAACGGGTGCGCTATCGACATCACCAACTACTTGGACGGCATGTGGATTCCCCATTGAGAGGACGCCCACCAAACTATCGTGAGTAGCTGGGTAATTCAAAGGGAGTGCATAGAGGGTTTCTTGAAATTCTTGAACGCTTGCCAAACTAGTCGCATTAAATGGAATATGGCTGTGTTCAAAAATTGGCGCACCCATATCCACCTCCACCTGGCCATCCGGATGGGACTTGAGAGTCAGAACGGTGTGTGCCACTTCCACGCGTAATGGATTCTTATTGGATAGGCCCTGGTCTTGCACAAATCGTACAAAGCAGCGCGAGCCATTACCGCATTGTTCAACTTCACCGCCATCCGAATTAAAAATGCGGTACCGAAAATCAGCATCAGGGCGCGTGGCTTTTTCAACTAGGAGAATTTGATCGGCGCCAATGCCAAATTGACGATGGGCTAAGGCTTGCCATTGCTCCTTGGAGATACCGCTTAAGTCTTGGTCGATACCATTGAGCACAATGAAATCATTGCCGGCACCATGCATTTTGGTGAAGCGAAGCTTGCGTACTGGATTGTTGGTATTGGTGCTCAAAATAATTCCGTTTAATCGTAAAGACTCGGTTCGCCTTCGGGCCTGTGTTTAAAACGCTTATGAACCCAATAGTACTCTGCTGGTCTTTCTTGAACAAGTTCCTCGATATATTGATTTAGGCGAGCAGTATCTTTTTCAACATCATCGCTAGGGAAGTTTGGCAATGGCTCACTAATATGGCAGGTATAGCCTTTACGGTCTTTGTTTAAGGTAGTTGTCATCAAACATACCTCAGCGCCACTGAGTCTTGCCAGGCGCGAGACTGAGGTAATGGTGTTGGTCTGTATGCCAAAGAAAGGGACAAAGACAGAGTCACGTGGACCCAAGTCAATATCAGGGGCAATGAAAATAAAGTTACCCGTTTGAATTTCACGAATCAGGTCACGTAAGCGGCTCTGTCGCTCAATGGACTTCCCACCAAAACGATTTCTCCACTCAATCATTTTTTGATTGAAGAAGGGATTCTTCATGTTTTGATAAAGGCCTGCGCCACGGGGCCAGTCGTGTTGATTGGCCAATACTGACAGCGCCATAAAGCCACCTTCAAGCCCAACAAAGTGTGGATTAATCAGTAGGCGTGGCTTGCGATCTCCCAAAGTAATCGCTGATTCAATGGTGACGATATCGCTAATTTGTTTGCCACTACCCAGCCAAATGCGACTTCTCTCTAATACGCTGCGGCCAAATAATTTCCAATGCTCAATCGCCAGATCATCAAGTTCTTTTTCACTGAGATTGGGAAAGCACAAACGTAAATTAGTCTTCACTACATGGGTGCGACTGTTTGGGATATGGGCGGCAAGCCAGCCTAGGCCATAGCCCACATGGACGGTAATCGTATAAGGCAGGAAGGCAAAGAGACGCAAAAGACTGAGCGCCAAGAAATTGAAGAGGTTTTGTAACCAGGTCATTTCAAAAATGATAGCGAATTTATTTAATTGCTTGGAGGCAATTCTGCACCGGCAGGATGCTTATAGCGGTTGTATGACCAAATGAATTGTTCTGGCGCGACCAGAACTGCATTTTCAATTGCAACGTTGAGTTCTGTGGCGGCAAGATTGGCATCTTCAGATAAAGGCACAAGACGAGTAGCCTGCATGAGCCATCCTTGGCCAATACCTTTGCGCTTAGCGGTAAACATGACTACTGGCGTGTTATTCCTATTAGCTAGACGCGCTGGTAATGGCGTTGTGTAGGCTGGACGCCCAAAGAATGGGACCCAAACGCCTTCGCCACCACTGGGCACTTGATCTGGAAGAATGCCAATCGCTTCGCCTCGGGTGAGCGCTCTAGTCATTTGGCGCACGCCATTGAGGTTGGTCGGCACGAAATGCATATTCGGATAGGCGCGACCTTCTTCTACTACTTCATTGAGCCATTCTTGGCGCGAAGGTCGATAGAGAATCGTTGCTGGGAAATGCTGTGCGAGAACACGTGGAATGATCTCAAAGCCACCAAGGTGAGGAGTCAGCATCACTAAGCCGTGCCCTTCGCCGATCGCTGCCTCAACCACATCCCAGTTTTGCACTTCCACTAATTTCAGTGCTTTTGCAGGGTTGCGCCAAATCCACAAGCTGTCTGAAAACAGCATTCCAGAGGCCCTTACAGCATCCCAAAGCTTGAATGGCAGGCCCCATACATTCACTACCGCTTCGTATTGGGGTTTAAAGAGTGAGCGATATTGCTTGGAGCCAAGGTAAGCCAGCATGCCTAAAAAGGCCCCCATCACTTGCACTAGCGCAAGGGGAAGCACGGCAATCGCATTAAGGCAGAGCTTGAGAAGGAGTTTTCGCACCCCCTAATGATATTCAATGCCGCTCTCAGTGTGTGGATTTCAGGTTGATTTGCTGAATTAAGCACTTTTCAGATAAAATTACCCTATCGCTGAGTTAAGGCAACTTGCAGGGCGATTCATAAATTCTGCTAAAGCGTCGCCGTTGTAGTTCCTGGCACGTCGAGTTGTCCCAATGATCGTGTTAATTATTCAAGGAATATGCAATGGCAAATGATTACTTCTTTACCTCAGAATCCGTTTCTGAAGGTCACCCCGATAAAGTAGCAGACCAAATCTCTGATTCGATTCTCGATGCCATCTTGGCTCAAGATCCGACTGCGCGTGTTGCAGCAGAAACTTTGTGCAACACCGGCTTAGTCGTTTTGGCTGGTGAAATCACTACAAACGCTAACGTTGATTACATCCAAGTTGCACGCAATACTTTGCGTGAAATTGGTTACGACAACACTGACTACGGTATCGACTACAAAGGTTGTGCGGTATTGGTTGCTTACGACAAGCAAAGTCCTGATATCGCTCAAGGTGTTGATAAAGCCCATGATGACGGCTTAGATCAAGGCGCCGGGGACCAGGGCCTCATGTTTGGTTACGCTTGTGATGAAACCGCAGAGCTCATGCCTTTGCCAATTCACTTATCACACCGCTTGGTTGAGCGCCAATCACAATTGCGTCGCGATGGCCGTTTGAACTGGTTGCGCCCGGATGCAAAGTCACAAGTGACCTTGCGCTATGTGGATGGCAAGCCGGATTCTATTGATACTGTTGTGTTGTCTACTCAACACGATGAAGAAATTTCTCTCGAAAAATTACGTGAAGCAGTCATCGAAGAAATCATCAAACCAGTATTGCCTAAGCATTTAATCAAAGGCGCTATTAATTTCTTGGTAAACCCAACTGGACGTTTTGTTATCGGCGGCCCACAGGGTGATTGTGGTTTAACTGGGCGCAAAATTATTGTGGATACCTACGGTGGTGCAGCCCCTCACGGCGGCGGCGCATTCTCTGGTAAAGATCCATCAAAGGTTGACCGTTGTGCTGCATACGCTGGGCGTTATGTTGCGAAGAACGTGGTTGCTGCTGGTTTGGCAAGCAAGTGCTTGATTCAGATCTCTTACGCGATTGGTGTTGCTAAACCAACTTCAGTGATGGTGAGCACTTTCGGTACAGGCAAGATTTCGGATGAGAAGATTGCTCAATTGGTTTCTGAGCACTTTGACTTGCGTCCTAAAGGAATTGTGAAGATGCTTAACCTCTTACGCCCAATTTATAAAAAGACTGCTGCTTATGGCCACTTTGGTCGTGAAGAGCCAGAATTTACTTGGGAGCAAACAGACAAAGCAGCCGCATTACGTGCTGCAGCTGGTCTGTAAGTAGGAAATACGCAGTTTGTAGGTGTATTAAGGCGAAATATGCCGTAATTGTTTACAATTACGGCATACCTTCAAGGAGCGTTGCAAGGAATGCTGAGACCCAGCACTTCCCCAGGCTTGAAGGGAGTGGGCTCTAAGGTAACCCCCAGAGTTTGCTAATTGCAACCGCGCTCGCTAACCCATGATTCAATGGCTAGCGAGTTTCTACTCCAGCATTGGATCGTATTTAGCTGGAGCATTAATGAATACCGTAACTGACTTAAATAACTTTGTTGCAACTCGTTGCGCAATTGCTGATATTTCTTTGGCTGACTTTGGCCGCAAAGAAATCGCTATTGCTGAAACTGAGATGCCTGGCTTGATTGCCATTCGCGATGAATTTGCTGCACAACAGCCATTGCGTGGCGCACGCATTACTGGCTCTTTGCACATGACTATTCAAACTGCGGTATTGATCGAGACGCTTGAAGCGCTCGGTGCTGAAGTTCAATGGGCGTCTTGCAATATTTTCTCTACACAAGACCATGCTGCCGCTGCAATCGCTGCTAATGGCACGCCAGTATTTGCGATCAAGGGCGAAACCCTTGAGCAGTATTGGGACTTTACTCACCGCATTTTTGAGTGGGCTGATGGCGGCTACACCAATATGATTTTGGATGATGGCGGCGATGCTACTTTGTTGTTGCACCTTGGTGCACGCGCTGAGAAAGATCAAGCTTGCTTGAATAATCCAACTAGCGAAGAAGAAACTATTTTGTTCGCAGCCATTAAGAAAAAATTAGAGCAAGATCCAACTTGGTATTCAACACGCTTAGAAAAAGTTAAAGGCGTTACAGAAGAAACCACTACTGGCGTACATCGCCTGTATCAAATGTTTGCTAAGGGCGACTTGAAGTTCCCTGCAATCAACGTAAATGACTCTGTTACCAAGAGCAAGTTCGATAATCTCTATGGTTGCCGCGAGTCCTTGGTTGATGCAATTAAGCGCGCTACTGACGTAATGGTGGCCGGTAAGGTTGCTGTAGTTTGCGGTTATGGCGACGTGGGTAAGGGCTCAGCCCAAGCATTGCGCGCTTTATCAGCTCAGGTTTGGGTGACTGAAGTAGATCCAATCTGCGCATTGCAAGCTGCAATGGAAGGCTACCGTGTTGTGACGATGGATTACGCTGCTGATAAAGCGGACATTTTTGTTTCTGCAACGGGCAACTATCATGTGATTACACATGACCACATGGCAAAGATGAAGAATCAAGCTATCGTTTGTAACATTGGCCACTTTGATAATGAGATTGATGTTGCTGGTATTGAGAAATACAAGTGGGAAGAGATCAAGCCACAAGTTGACCATGTGATTTTCCCAGCCGCTAATGGCAAGCCTGAAAAGCGCATCATCATTTTGGCCAAAGGTCGCTTGGTTAACCTTGGTTGCGGTACAGGACATCCTTCATACGTAATGAGCTCTTCATTTGCAAACCAAGTGATTGCTCAAATCGAATTGTGGAATGCAGTCGGTACAGATAAATACCCAGTCGGCGTTTACACATTGCCTAAGCATTTGGATGAGAAGGTTGCCCGTTTACAGCTCAAGACTCTGAATGCAGAGTTAACAGTGTTGTCTGATCAGCAAGCTTCTTACATTGGCGTAACGAAGGAAGGCCCATACAAGGCTGACCACTATCGTTATTAATCCAGTCACATAGAAACCTAGGCCCAAAATCATGGAATTAAGCGTCGAATTCTTTCCTCCAAAAACACCTGAAGGTGAGAGTAAGTTGCACCTGGTGCGCGAGCGTTTTTCTGAAACGCTCAAGCCCGCCTTTTATTCCGTGACCTTTGGTGCCGGTGGCTCTACTCAGTCTGGCACATTAAAAGTGGTGAGCGATATTCATGCTGCTGGTGCGGCTGTTGCTCCCCATTTGTCTTGTGTCGGTAGCTCACGTGAAAGCGTGCGCGAGATGCTCAAGCAATATCAAGCCTTAGGTGTGAAACGCATTGTGGCTTTACGCGGTGATTTGCCATCTGGCATGGGTCAGTATGGTGAGTTTCATCATGCCAATGAATTGGTTGAATTTATTCGCACAGAAACAGGCGATTGGTTTCATATTGATGTAGCTGCTTATCCAGAAACGCATCCACAGGCAAAGTCGCCTGCTAGTGATATCGATTTCTTTGTGCAAAAGATGAAGGCGGGTGCAAACTCTGCGGTTACCCAGTATTTTTACAACAGCGATGCTTACTTCCGCTTTGTCGACGAGGCTTATGAATTAGGCGTTACACAGCCAATCATTGCTGGCATTATGCCGATTACCAATAGCAGCCAATTATTGCGATTCTCTGATGCCTGTGGCGCAGAAATTCCACGCTGGATTCGTTTACGTCTTCAATCCTACGGTGATGACATTGCGTCTATTCGTGCATTTGGTGAAGAAGTAGTGACCGACTTGTGTGATCAGTTGTTAACTGCCGGTGCACCTGGCATTCATTTCTACTCGCTAAATCAGGCTGATGCAGTTTTAGCGATTGCAGACAATTTGGACTTAACGAAGTAAATCAACTAAGTAAGCCAGACTCCGTCAATAGCATATCCAAGGGCTCGTCATGTGTTTGAGCGGCCCATTGAGAATCATCTAATTTTTGCCAATCAAATCCAATCCCCATGCAAATGAGGCTTGGATTATCTTTTCGTAGTTGGGCTAGGGTTCGATCAAAATACCCGCCGCCATAGCCTAGTCGCCAGTAGTTTGCTTTTCCGCTCACAACAGAGCTAGACCAGCCTACGCACGGAATTAGGATGCAGTCAGGAATAAGTTGTGGCCTGGCGGTGTTTTCTGGACTGGGCTCAGGCACGCCGTGCGCGCTTGGAATTAATGCATCCCCCTCTTGCCACTCGTAGAAATCAAGATGCTTATCTGGACGCGCATAGGGCAGTGCTAAGCGACGCTGTGGGGCATTCTTCATCCAGCTTAATAAAGTTGGGCGTAAATCAATTTCATCTTGAATGGGCCAATAAAGGGCGATTGAGTGAATGGATTTGCCCTCATCGACTAAAAAATGATTGAGACCTGCAATTAGACCTACTTTTGCAGAGGCGTAGCTATTCCCAGAAGTAAATTCTTTGCGTTGTTTTAATAAATCCTGGCGAAGAGTTTTTGGTGAATTACCGTGCATATCGACCATTATCAGGCGAAAATTAAAGGATATAGTAATCAAGTGCTGCCAGGCCTCTAGCCTTGCAAATAGAGATAGGGTTGGATTGGAAGAATGAAGTTTGTAACAGTAAACAGCAAATACCTTGGATGGGCCAAAATTCTGGTTTTGGGCCTAGCCCTAGGCGCGTTCAATTCCTATGCCGAAAAGCTGAAGAAGCCAAGCCTGCCTAAGTCTTATGAAAGCAAGGTAGCCCCTGCTGAAATTACCGATACCGATCGGATATTTATCGATTTGCGCGAAGCTGCAAAAAAGAATGATGTATTTCGTACGCAGCAACTTTCATCTAATTTGGCTAATTACCCATTTGATGACTATGTAGCCTACTTCCGAATCAAGCCGCAATTATTTGATGGTGCTGGCGGTGCACGTAATGACTATGGCGCAGATGCTCAAGTAGTCGCATTCTTAAATCAATACCAAGGTACAGCATTGGCTGACCGTATGCGCAATGATTGGTTATTGGTTTTGGGTAAGCGTAGAGACTGGGCACGCTTTGATGTGGAGTACGCTAAGTTTGTATTGGATGACGATACACAAGTGAAGTGCTATTCCTTGTTGTCTAAATTATCTCAAGGCGAAAACCCAGCTAAATTAGCCATTGATGCACGAGCAGTGTTATTGGACCCAAGCTATTTTGGACAAGCATGCCAAGAATTGGTTCCATCTTTAGTTGCTGCAGGTGGTATATCCCCAAGTGAGGCCAAAGCTATTGGGCGTGCGGCGAGTGAGAAAGGCTACGACACCATGGCACGACGTCTTGGTGGTGAAGATCCGATAGCCGATATTGTTAAAGCTGCAAAGGCTGATCCAGCAAAGGCCTATCGCGACTTTTCTCAAAACGCTTCACGCTATAGCAAAGAAAACCAGGCCGTTGCTTGGGGCGTGATTGGACAATTTTTAGCCAAGAAATTAGATCCTAATGCGGATGATGCCTACCGCTTGCAACAAGAGCTAGGCTATAACGAGCTTCTTTCAGTCGAGTCACAAGAGTGGAAAGTGCGCGCAGGCTTGCGTGCTAAAGATTGGACCTTAATTAAAAATGCGATTGATGGCATGAACCTGGCAGTGCGTGCTAAAGATCCCGCATGGACCTATTGGTATGGTCGTGCATTAAAGGCCGAAGGCCAAGATGCAAAGGCTAAAGACAGTTTTGAAATGATTGCTGACCAATACAATTTTTATGGCCAGCTTGCGCGCGAAGAATTAGGAAAATCCAATAATGCGCCTGCTAAAACGAAAGTGACTGAGCAGGAGATAGATGCGATGGCCAGCCGCAAAGGCTTTATTCGGGGCGAACGCTTATATGCCATGAATCTTCGATTTGAGGGTAATCGTGAGTGGAATTGGGAATTACGCAATATGACTGACAAGCAATTGTTGGCCGCTGCCGAGTATGCAAAGCGAATCAATTTATATGACCGCGTCGTCAACACTGCCGATCGTACCAAGCAAGAGCACGACTTTAGCTTGCGCTACCCAACTCCGTACAAAGAGGAGCTATCTCCGATTGCGCGCCAAATTGATCTCAATCTTGCATGGGCTTATGGCTTGATCCGTCAAGAGTCGCGCTTCATTATGAATGCTGCCTCTTCTGTGGGTGCTTCTGGCTTAATGCAGGTGATGCCGAATACTGCAAAGTACGTAGCCAAGAAAATTGGGATGGCCAATTACACCAATGACAAATTGAGCGATACGAATACCAATTTAACTTTAGGTAGTAATTACCTCAATATGGTTTTGATCGATTTAGATGGATCTTGGGTTTTGGCTTCCGCAGCCTATAACGCAGGCCCTTCGCGTTCAAAGGCTTGGCGGGAAAAATTATCTGGCCCAACAGAGGGGGCTATTTTTGCTGAAACTATTCCATTAACTGAGACACGTGTATACGTGAAGAACGTACTCTCTAATGCAAATTACTATTCATCGGTGATGAGTGGTCAGCCGCAATCTTTAAAGCAGCGCTTGGGTGTCATTACACCGAAGGCTGCTACTCAATCTGAGCTTCCTTAAACAATCAATCACCTAGCTAAGCAAAGAAAGCTTCTTATGAAATATGACATCCTTTTAATCGGGGGCAATGGATTTGTGGGGCGTGTAATTGCTGCACAGCTTCAGCTAGCTGGTTATTCCGCGCTGGTTCCAACGGGTCATTTGGGTGCTGCACGTGAATTGCGTATGTTGCCCCAGGTACACGTCGAAGAGGCTGATGTTCATGAGTTTGATGAGCTGCAGAGCCTTTGTGGGCGCATTAAGCAAAATGGTGCTGTGATCAATTTGGTCGGCGTGCTACACGATAAGCCTGCCAAGCCTTATGGAAAAGTATTTAAGGCTGCCCATGTGGAGCTTCCTAAAAATATTATTACCGCAATGCAGTTGCATGGCTTAAAACGCTACTTACATATGAGTGCATTGGGTGCCGATTCTCATGGCCCATCGATGTATCAGCGCAGCAAAGGTGATGGCGAGGCTGCAGTGAAGGCCAGCAATTTAGATTGGACCATCTTTAGACCTTCTGTCATCTTTGGCGCCCAAGATCAATTTATTAATTTGTTTTCTAAGTTGACTAAGTTATTTCCGGCCATGCCTTTGGCCAATTCCCAGGCGCAGTTTCAGCCGGTGAGCGTAGATGATGTTGCAAGTGCATTTGTTAAATCCTTATCGATGCCTCAAACAATTCGTCATTCCTATGACTTAGTTGGCCCAACGGTTTACACCATGAAAGAGATTGTTGAGTTTGCTGCAAGTAAGGCTAAAACCTCGTGCCTCATTATTCCTGTACCAGCTTTTGTGGGTTATCTGCAAGCATTGGCATTTGAATACTTGCCCGGCCCTACATTGATGTCTCGTGACAATATTGCCTCTATGCAAGTGCCCAATACTTTGCCAGTGAATAGTGTTGATGCGTTGCTGGAAGTATTCAAAATGAGTCGTCGCAGCCTAGAGGGTATGCAGTAATGAAAATCTACGCAGTAGGCGGAGCCATTAGGGACACCCTCATGGGTTTGCCTGTGCACGACATTGATTATGTTGTGGTGGGCTCCAGCGTAGAAGAGATGATTGCTAAGGGCTTTCGTCCGGTGGGCAAAGATTTCCCAGTGTTTTTGCATCCAGAGACGCAGGCTGAATATGCACTGGCGCGCACTGAGCGCAAGACTGGTAAGGGCTATAAAGGCTTTAACTTCCATGCCGATCCTTCCGTCACTCTGGAGCAAGACTTAGAGCGTCGTGATTTAACAATCAATGCGATGGCGCAAGAAGTAGGTGCTGATGGAAAGCCATTTGGGCCGATTATTGATCCTTATAACGGCCAAGAAGATTTAGCTGCCAAAGTATTTCGTCACGTGTCAGATGCATTTGCAGAAGATCCATTGCGTCTCTTGCGTATTGCTCGCTTTGCTGCGCGCTTCCCCGAATTTAGTGTTGCTGCTGAAACGCTCAGTGCTTTAAAAGCGATCGCTCAATCAGGTGAGTTAAATGCTTTATCCGCAGAGCGTATTTGGCAGGAGCTGGCTAGAGGCTTGGTTGCCTCTAGGCCGATGCGCTTGTTTCAAGTCTTATTAGATGCTGACGCAGCCAAAACAGTATTGGCGCCTAGATTGACTGCCGAGCTGTCTGAGGAATCGTTTCGCGAAGAGCTCATCGTCTGTTTTTCCTTAGCTGGAAATAGTATTGAAGAGCGCTGCGCAATTGTCTTAATGAATTTACCTGCAAATGAAATTCGTTCATGGGCTGAATGTGTACGCATGCCAATTGATGTGCGAGATTTCAGTGAAATATTCAGCGATCTTAGGGCCTTGATAAACAAGTATCCCAATGCTTCTTATCAGGCGGTTGACGTTTTGAATTGGTTCAACCGTGCAGATGTTTGGCGTAAGCCAGATCGAGCACAAGCACTTTTGAATCTTGCGGATAAATTGGGAATGCCTGTTTCCCCTTTGACCAATGCAATGCGTACTACTCAAGCCATCAATACAGCCGAAATTATTGCTGGCGTAGCTGCAGAAGATCGATCCAACGGCGAGCGGATTGGCAGCGCATTTGAATCTGCCAGGTTGTCTGCAATTACTATGGCTCTAGCTTCTTAAAACGAGCGCCTACAGCCTATTTCTGCCGCGTAGGCCCGGCAGATCTTCGAGTACATATCCCGGTAGCAAACTTTCTAATTTCTTTGAAAATGCAAAAGCTTTAAAGAGTTCGCCCATCTCTGCTTCAGACAATAATTTTTGCAAAGAATTGGAGATCGGCAGGAAGGTTTCTGGATCACTTGGGTCGCCAATTTCTAAAGCAATGTCACCAATGCCAGCATCTAATAGATACGCAGCCTGGTTGGTAAGGTATACATCATCCACATTTTCAGCCAACGCGCTACGAGCAATTTGGGACCATTCAACGTGCGTTGTTAAATCGCAAAGACCAGGTAGATGAAATGGATCTTGAATTGCATGGTGGCGATGATGGGCCATGAGGGTGCCCTCAAGCCTTTGCGGGTGATAGTACTCGCTCTCAGGAAATCCATAGTCAAACGTGAGGAATAGGCCAGCATCTAAATGTTTTGCAACTTGTTGCATCCATGCATTTGCTGGCGCGTGTAGTTCGGTGACATAACCTTCAGAGAAGTTGCCGCTGAGAAGGCTTTCAGGAAGTAATTGTTGTTCGACTGGAGGGCCTACTTTCCAGATCAGTTTGTCATTCTCAAATGCAACACCGTACCAATACCAAAATCCATTTTGATAAATGATGGCATCACAAGGAATCGCATCAATCACTTCGTTGGCCAGAATGATGCCTTTGAAATTTTCGGGTAACTCCGTTAACCAATTGCATTGGGTCTTAAGATGAAGTTGTCCAACAGTATTTCTAATTCTTTCTTGTTGGCGCTGTGCTAAGTCTGGTGAAATTTCGATAATGTCGTAACGATCCAAATGAAAGCCAAGATCATTGAGGCGGGTCAGTATTGAGGTAGCAAGATTTCCTGTCCCAGCGCCAAACTCCAAGATTTGAGTGGGAAGGCCTTTTTCCTTGAGTCCCTCAAGTACCGGTAGGAGAGTGGAGCAAATGGCTGCGCCAAAGAGAGGGCTTAATTCAGGGGCAGTAGTGAAATCGCCGCCGGCACCTAATTTGTGAGCGCCAGCGCTGTAATAGCCCATGCCGGGCTCATATAAAGCCATCTCCATATAGCGAGAGAATGTCAGCCAGCCGCCCTGTAAGGCGATTTGAGGGGCTATTTGGGCCTTTAGAAGTGCACTATGCTCCGTTTCAAGGCTGGTCAAGGTAATATCCATAGCTCGCTAGTCTAAGAGAATTTAATTGAACCCTAGTTCAACGCCCCCATCCCAGCAAGGAAAAGCAGTTTTAGTGACTGGCGCCGCCAAGCGCCTGGGTCGAGAAATTGCCTTGCAGTTTGCCCGTCAGGGCTGGGATGTTGCCGTTCATTATGGGCGATCTGAGCAAGAGGCCCAAGAAACCATCAGAGAAATCGAAATGATGGGTGTGAAAGCCCAAGCTTTCCAGGCGGACTTGGCTGATGAGGCTGCCACTAAAAATCTTTTTTTGGCTGTCAGCAAGATATTCCCTAATTTGGCCTGCTTAGTAAATAGCGCGTCTATCTTTGAATATGACCGCGCCAACTCCAGCACCCCGTTAAGTGGGAAAAGTTTGCAAGACCATATGCAAGTCAATTTGACTACACCAATTTTGTTGTCTCAGATGATGTTTGAGTTTCAAAAAAGTAAGCCAAATACATCCGATACGATCTCAGCATTGATTCCAGTAGTAATTCAATTGCTAGATCAAAAGTTGATTAACCCTAATCCAGATTATTTGTCTTACACATTGTCTAAAGCAGCGTTACTTTCTTCCGTTGAATTATTGGCAATGGATTTTGCGCCTCATCTAAGAGTCGTTGGATTAGCGCCCGGAATCTCTTTGCCATCAGGTGATCAAACAATGGATGGTTTTTCCAAGGCCCATCAAATGACGCCGCTAGGTAGATCCTCATCGCCTGCAGATATTGCAAAGGCAGCCGTATTTTTGGCTGACTCTAGTGCCATCACCGGAACTACCTTATATGTAGACGGCGGGCAACATTTATTGCCATCATCACGTGATGTGATGTTCAAAACTAATTAAGTATTTTAAAAAGCAAATATACATGCACGCTATTCTTTCTCATCCCGCCCTTGTCGACTGTCGCCGTTTATTTCTCCGGGACTATGAGATTTATATCAACATCGGAGTTCATGACTTTGAGAAAAAAGCAGAGCAGCGCGTCATACTCAATGTGGACTTATATATTCCCCTTGAAATGAATACGCCAACCAATGATCAGTTGGATGAGGTGGTCGATTACGACTTCATGCGTGAAACTATTAAGGCTCGGGCCTTTCAGGGGCATATTCATTTACAGGAAACCTTTTGCGATGACATCGTGACGGCAATGTTGTTACACCCAAAGGTGTTGGCTGCGCGTGTGAGCACTGCTAAGCCGGATGTCTATCCTGATTGCCACTCTGTGGGTGTTGAAGTATTTCGTATCAAGACTTCTTAAATAGAATTTAGAAAAGAACTCTTATGGGCGATATTCGTAAAGTGGTCTTCGAAGAAAATAAGCTAGAGAAAAAACTCTGTCGCTTGGTAGGTCAGGCCATTGGCGACTTTGGCATGATTGAAGAGGGCGACAAAGTGATGGTGTGTGTATCGGGTGGCAAAGATAGCTATGCCATGCTCGATATCCTGATGAAGTTGCGAGAGCGCGCACCGATCAATTTTGAAATTATTGCAGTGAACTTAGATCAGAAGCAGCCTAATTTCCCCGCTGAAATCTTGCCCAATTATTTGAAGAGTTTAGGTGTTCAGTATCACATTGAAGAACAAGATACTTACAGCATTGTGAAGCGCGTTATTCCAGAGGGTAAAACCACTTGTGGATTGTGCTCACGCTTGCGTCGTGGCATTTTGTATCGTGTGGCGGATGAGTTGGGCGCAACGAAGATTGCTTTAGGTCATCATCGTGATGACATTCTAGAAACTTTGATGCTCAATATGTTTTATGCGGGCAAGCTAAAAGGGATGCCGCCCAAGTTGCGCTCAGATGATGGCAAACATATAGTGATTCGCCCCTTGGCATATGTCCCCGAGAAACTGCTTGAACGTTATGCGGCAGACATGAACTTCCCGATTATTCCGTGTGATTTATGTGGAAGTCAGCCTAATTTGCAGCGTCAGGTCATGAAAGAAATGCTGCGCGATTGGGAAAAAAAGCATCCAGGACGGGTAGAGAACTTATTTCGCTCTATGCATCACATTGTCCCCTCCCATTTGATGGATGGCGAAGCTTTTGATTTCAAAAATCTGGAGATTTCCACCGAGTTAGCGGGTATTGCTGCTAGATCTTCTGGCGACAGGGCAATTGATGAGGCCGAATTGGATGAATTAGCCTGTGGAACCATGATTCAGGGGACTTATAATCCCCCTTTATGAATATCGTCATTTTGGCTGCTGGGCAAGGAAAGCGGATGAAATCCGCGCTGCCCAAGGTCCTGCAAATTCTCGCAGGCAAGCCCCTGCTCCAACACGTTCTCAATACCGCGCTTTCACTACAAGACAAGAAGTCTAAATCTGGCCCCGTTGTAGTGATTGGTCATGGCGCAGCAGATGTAAAAACATTCTTGCTAAACACAAGCAAGGAAGACCCAAGCTTTGACAAAGTAAGCACTGCGCTGCAAGCTGAACAAAAAGGAACGGGTCATGCGCTATTGCAAGCCTTGCCTAAATTAGATGTTCAAGAGCCAACTTTAGTTTTATATGGCGATGTTCCCCTCACTACAAAAAAGACACTAGCCAAATTAGCGAAGTTAGCTGATGGTGTTCGCGGTCAAGACAGTGCACTCGCGCTCCTAACTCAAAACCTTGCCAATCCAACTGGATACGGCCGGATTGTTCGTGATGCAGATGGTTCTGTGAAAGAGATCATCGAAGAGAAGGATGCGACGCCTGCACAAAAATCGATTCAAGAAATTAATACCGGCATCATGGTATTGCCAACGAACTCATTAAAGAAGTGGCTCAAGTCTTTACGCGCCAGCAATGCACAGGGCGAGTACTACTTGACTGACGTGATTGCCATGGCTGTTAAAGATGGCGTGCCGATTCGCACAACGCAAGCTGATGATGAGTTTGAAACGATTGGTGTCAATAGTCGTGATCAACTCGCCGCATTAGAGCGTGTGCATCAACTCAATATTGCCCATCAATTAATGGATGCTGGCGTATCGCTTGCTGACCCTGCACGTATTGATGTGCGCGGTACCTTAGAGTGCGGCACTGATGTATCAATTGACGTGGGGTGCGTATTTGAAGGTTGTGTCACTCTAGATACTGGTACGAAGGTGGGGCCATATTGCGTTATTCGCAATAGCGTGATCGGCAAAGGTGTAGCTATTCATGCATATAGCCATGTGGACGGCGCAAGAGTCGGCAATCAATCATTGATTGGCCCCTATGCTCGTTTGCGTCCTGGCGCAGATTTATCAAATGATGTGCATATTGGTAATTTTGTGGAAGTGAAGAACAGCAAAATTGCAGCCAATAGCAAGGCTAATCATTTAGCTTATGTTGGTGACTCCATTGTTGGTTCACGAGTCAATATTGGTGCTGGCACCATTACTTGTAACTACGATGGCGTTAACAAACACCAGACCATTATTGAAGATGATGTCTTCATTGGCTCTGATACTCAGTTGGTTGCACCAGTGCGTGTTGGCCGTGGTGCCACATTGGGCGCAGGAACAACCTTGACTAAAGATGCGCCTGCCAATCAGCTTACAGTATCCAGAGCAAAACAAATTTCCTTACAGTGGCAACGCCCTGTAAAGCAAGAAAAGAAACCAGTGAAAAAAGTTGCCATCAAGAAAGCAACCTCTAAAAAATCAGCAGTAAAGACGGCTGTGGATAAGCCCGTCAAGAAGACGGTTAAAAAAACTGCAAAGGGTAAAAAATAATGTGCGGTATTGTTGGCGCGGCCTCCCATAAAAATATTGTTGATGTTTTGGTTGAGGGTTTACGTCGCCTAGAGTACCGTGGTTATGACTCTTGTGGTTTTGCGGTCATTAATGGCGAGGATGCCAAGCACCCCATCGAAAGAGCTCGAACTACCGCACGTGTTTCTGAATTAGGTGAGCAAGGTAAAGATTTTTTCGGCACCCTGGGTATTGCACACACACGTTGGGCTACCCATGGCAAGCCAGATACCCAAAATGCACACCCACATACTTCAAATGACTTAATTGCTGTCGTACATAACGGCATTATTGAGAACTATGAAGTTCTGCGTTCAGATTTAAAAGCTGCTGGATATGTGTTTACCTCTGAAACAGATACCGAAGTTATCGCCCATTTAATTCACCAGCAATATGTCGCTAGTGGTCAAAAGGATATTGCGGCATCAGTAAGAGCAGTGCTTCCTCAGTTGCATGGTGCATACGCTATTGGTGTGATCGCACAAGATAATCCAAGCACTTTAGTAGGCGCTCGCGTTGGATCCCCTCTAGTGGTTGCTATTGGCGACCATGAGCACTTCTTAGCCTCTGATGCTTTGGCTTTAGCAGGACGTGCTCATTCCATGATGTATCTGGAAGAGGGTGATGTCGCCGTGCTTAAGGCAGATTCCGTTGAGGTAATTGATCAAGCTGGTAAGGGCGCTCAAAGAGAGCTGAAGCCTATGCCTGCTCAAGCTGACTCAGTTGATCTTGGCCCTTATCAGCATTACATGCAAAAAGAAATCTTTGAGCAGCCTAGAGCAATTGGCGACACGCTTGCCAATATCGCTGACTTTGGTCCTGGGCTATTTGAAGCAAAGCCAGAAGATTGGAAAGCTTTTGAGCAGATTTTAATATTGGCATGTGGCACAAGTTATTACTCCGCATGTGTTGCTAAATATTGGCTAGAAGATATAGCTGGTATTCCAACGCAAGTAGAAATTGCTAGTGAGTATCGCTATCGCACCACTGTGCCCAACCCAAAAACACTCATTGTGGTAGTTTCGCAATCTGGTGAGACAGCAGATACCTTGGCGGCATTGCGTCATGCTAAGAGTTTGGGTCACCGCTTTACATTGGCTATTTGTAATGTAGCTAGTAGCGCCATGGTCCGTGAAACCGATTGGCATTTCTTGACCAAGGCTGGTGCTGAAATTGGAGTGGCCTCAACAAAGGCATTTACTACGCAGCTTTTAGCGCTTTATCTCTTGGCGGTTTCCATTGCTAAGCGCGATGGCAGAATTTCTCCAGAAAAAGAGAAAGAGCTCCTGCGTGAATTGCGTCACCTGCCAAAAGCATTGCATGCAGTACTGGCGCTTGAGCCACAAATCATTGCCTGGAGCGATGCTTTTTCTAAGTGTGAAAATGCATTATTCCTTGGTCGTGGAATGCACTATCCAATTGCGCTTGAGGGTGCACTGAAGCTCAAAGAAATTTCTTATATTCATGCTGAGGCATATCCAGCAGGTGAGTTAAAGCATGGGCCGCTTGCTCTAGTTACAGACAAGATGCCGGTGGTAACGGTTGCACCTAAAGACGAGTTGCTTGAAAAGTTAAAGTCTAATATGCAGGAAGTCAAAGCGCGTGGTGGCATGCTCTATGTATTCGCCGATCAAGATACTGAGATTGTTAATGGCGATGGCATTCATGTCATTCGATTGCCAGAGCACTACGGCAATCTCTCGCCTATCCTTCATGTAGTTCCCCTGCAGCTATTGGCTTATCACACAGCCTGTGTACGCGGCACTGATGTTGATAAACCCAGAAACCTTGCAAAGAGTGTTACGGTCGAATAATTTTCGATTGTTTGACTTTCATCTAAAGTTGTGGACAAAATTCAGTAGATAAATCAGGGCTTTACGAAGCTCTGATTGCATTTCTGTGGTCAAATAACCCTTGTAAAAGAGGATATTTGTTGTAACTTATGTTTCTGTCGATACCCCATCTTTCAGGTTTGAAATTGCTTCCGCTAATTTGTGCGCTAGCTCTCTCTGCATGCGCGGTCGGTCCAGACTTTAAGCAACCCGAGGCGCCCAACACATCTTCCTATACTGAAACCCCTCTAGCTAAGAAGCTCGCTACTGCGCCTGGTGTGCCAGGTGGTACAGATCAAGAGTTTGTTGAAGGTGCAGATATAGGGGCGCAATGGTGGGGGCTTTATAAATCTCCTGAGCTTGATGCGCTGATTAAAAGAGCGCTTGAGCAAAATCCAAATTTAGGTGCAGCAGACGCAGCATTGCGTGCTGCGCAAGAAAATGTCAACGCACAGATTGGCGGCCAATACTTTCCAGCGATTGGTGTTGGTGCAAATGCCATAAGACAGAAACAACCTTCAGCCGTATATGGCATGAACTACGGTTCTGATACTTATAACCTCTACAACGCCACAGTTAATGTGACTTACAAGTTAGATGTGTTTGGCGGAGCTCGGAGAGCGGTTGAAGGTGCGCGCGCGCAAGCAGAAGTTGCACAGTTTCAATTAGAGGGCGCTTATCTTTCGTTAACGGCTAACGTAGTAACAAGCGCCGTTAAAGAGGCTGCGCTTCGTGCACAAATGCAGGCCACAGAAGAAATTCTGAAGGCTCAAACGAATCTTGCTGAAGTCACTGAAAAGCAGTTAATCATTGGTACGGTTTCTAGAGTAGACGTCACTTCACAGCGTACCTTGGTATCGAACTCTCAAGTGGATCTCTTTAACTACGAAAGAAATCTCGCATTTGCACGCAATCAATTGGCAGTATTAGTGGGAGAGATTCCGAGCAACGCCAATATTGCAAAGTTTGATTTGGCTAATTTGCATTTGCCAGAGAAGCTGCCTCTATCGGTCCCATCTAGCTTAGTGCGTCAGCGCCCTGATGTGCGGGCAGCCGAAGCCCAGTTAAAAGCGCAGAATGCTTTCGTGGGTGTTGCAACTGCCAATTTATTGCCGCAATTTAATATCACGGGATCTATTGGTGCGGCCGCGCTGACATCTAGTGGGCTGTTTGGGCCGAACTCTGCCTTATGGAGTTTGGGTGGCGGCATCTTGCAGCCTTTATTTCAGGGTGGTGCTTTGCTGGCGCAACGTCGTGGCGCGATTGCGAACTACGAGCTAGCAGCATTTCAATATCAAGCAACCGTCTTAAATGCATTCCAAGAAGTAGCCAATGCATTACGCGCACTAGAGACTGGTGCACAGGCACTCAAGGCAGCTTCAGATGCAGAGCGTTATGCCTACGAAACTCTGGACTTAGTGCAGCAACAGTACAAACTCGGTACAGCCAGTTATTTAGCAGTGCTCTATTACCAAAATCAGTATCAGCAAGCAAAAGTGAAATCTGTTGCAGCACAAGCAACTCGCTTCTCAGATACGGCAGCTTTATTTGCAGCATTAGGTGGCGGCTGGTGGAATCGTGAAGGCCCTGCTTTTAAACCAAAAGACATAGCGAACAAAGATCAAAATGAAACTTCTGGAACAAATTAAGAACAAGATCGTTGCTTTGGTTCTTGCCTTGTGGGCATGGACGCAACGTAAAGCAATTGAATGGAAATTACGTGAGAGAGCAATTGCTCTGTGGGAAAAGACCAGGGCCTTTTGGGCGAGCATGGGTCAAAAATGGCGCGGTACCAAGGCTCATGAAAAGCTCATGGCAATGGAGCCCTTGCAACGTCGTATGACCATCATGCTTTGCGCTGTATTTTTATTATTGGGCCTGATCTTCGCTTTCAATCAGCTGAAGACTTTCATGATTAAGCATTTCATTGCGGGCATGGGATTGCCTCCTGCAACGGTATCCACCCTGGTGATTACAAATGCAGAATGGCAGCCTAAATTAACCAGCGTAGGTAATGTCCGTGCATTTAGGGGTGTTGAGCTCAGCACTGAGATTGGCGGCTTAGTGCAGACTGTACCCATTAAGTCAGGTCAAGACGTTAAAGAGGGGGAACTCCTCATTAAATTAAACGATGCATCTGATGTAGCTCAGCTGAATTCTTTAAAAGCAATGGCTGATCTAGCTAAAGTCATTAATGAGCGAGATAGACAGCAGTTAGCAATTCAGGCAATTAGTAAGAACGTATTTGATACGAGCGCTGCTGATTCCAAATCAAAACAAGCGCAGGTTGAGCAACAAACTGCTTTAGTAGCCAAGAAAAACCTCAAAGCGCCATTTAGTGGTCGTGTAGGTATTGTTTCTATCAATCCAGGGCAGTATGTAAACCCTGGCGATAAGTTACTAACGCTACAAACCTTGGATCCTATTTTTGTAGATTTCAACTTACCGCAAAACAATGCCGAACTCATTCAGGTTGGCCAAGAGGTTGAGGTGACTACCGATGCATTTAAGGATGCAAGCTTCACAGGCAAGATTACTGCTGTTAGTCCAAAGGTCGATACCAATACACGCAATATTCAAGTGGAGGCGCAACTCGCTAATCCGGATAAGAAAATTTTGCCGGGCATGTTTGCTAATGTGAATATCAAGCTAGGTGATCAAGTGAAATACCTGACCCTGCCTCAGACAGCAGTTACTTATAACCCATATGGCTCGACCATCTTTATTGCTAAACCTACCGGCAAGAAAGATAAGCAAGGCAATCCAGCCCTTGAGGCACAACAGGTATTTGTAACGACTGGATTAACTCGTGGTGATCAAGTGGCTATTTTGAAGGGTGTTGATGAAGGCGCAACGGTGGTTACTAGTGGCCAGCTCAAACTCAAGAATGGCACGCCGTTGATTATTAACAACAAATTGCAGCCAGCTAACTCACCCGATCCAAAGCCGCAGGAATAAATAGCAGATGAATTGGACTGACATATTCATCCGTAGGCCAGTGCTCTCCATGGTGGTGAGCGCTCTTGTATTGATTTTTGGTTTGAAGGCAATTGGCTCTTTACCTGTAAATCAATATCCGCAAACGCAAAATGCGATTGTGACCATCACTACGGCCTACTATGGTGCCGATCCTGAAACGATTGCAGGCTTTATTACTCAGCCTCTTGAGGCATCTATAGCTCAGGCGCAAGGGATTGATTACTTATCTTCTGCCAGCGTGAGTGGAGTCTCCACCATTACTGCAACGCTCAAACTGAACTATGACTCAAACGCGGCATTAACGCAGATACAGACTCAAATTAGTGCGGTAAAGAATCAGTTGCCACCACAGGCGCAACAACCTATTTTGACAGTGCAGGTAGGGCAATCTACTGCCGCAATGTACATGGGTTTCTATAGCGATGACATCCCCAACAATGCTATCACCGACTATCTACTGCGAGTTGTAAAGCCAAAGCTGGATTCTGTTGAAGGGGTTCAGAATGCAGAGATCACTGGCGGACGTAAATTCGCCTTACGCGCCTGGTTGGATCGAGAGAAGATGGCCGGTCTTGGTGTGGGCGCCGATGATGTGTATAACGCCATGTCAGCCAACAACTATTTATCAGCAGTTGGAAGCACTAAAGGCGAGATGGTCTCGGTTGACTTGGTTGCCGGTACCGACTTACATACTCTGGATGAGTTTCGCAAGTTAGTCATTAAAAAAGATGGCGTGAATATTGTGTATTTAGACCAGGTGGCTAATGTCACCATGGGGTCTGAGGACTACAACACGAACGTTGCCTTTAGCGGTAAGAGGTCAGTGTTTATTGCTATTAAGGTTGCGCCGCAGGCCAACCTGTTAGACGTGGCACAAAGGGTCCGCGATGTCGTACCAGATATTCAGAAGCAATTACCCATTGGCATGACAGGCAAGATTGTTTACGACTCTACTAAATTTATTACCAGCTCTATTGATGAGGTAGTGTCCACCTTAATAGAGGCCTTGGTGATTGTGACTGTGGTGATCTACCTCTTCTTGGGTAGTGCTCGTGCGGTTGCTGTTCCAGTGATTGCAATGCCTTTATCGCTCATTGGTACTTTCTTCCTCATGCAAGTGCTGGGCTACTCGATTAATTTGCTTACCCTATTGGCTTTAGTGTTGGCAATTGGATTAGTGGTGGACGACGCCATCATCGTGGTGGAAAACGTTGACCGCCACATGAAAGAAGGTAAGTCACCGCTAGAGGCATCTTTAATTGCTGCCCGCGAATTAGGCGGACCTATTTTGGCAATGACAGTGGTACTGATTGCGGTGTATATCCCGATTGGCTTTCAGGGTGGCTTGACGGGTGCGCTATTTACTGAGTTTGCCTTTACTTTGGCTAGTGCCGTAGCTGTTTCAGGATTAATTGCCTTAACACTCTCGCCCATGATGTGTTCTCGCATCTTCACAGAGGAGCAAGAGGCGTCACCTTTTGTGCAGAAGATTGATCGCATATTTGAGAAGGTGCATCACAGCTATCAAACTACTTTACGTGATTTGCTCAGCACTTGGCAGGTCATTATCGTGATGGGAGTCATCTTGCTGGGGGGCGTAGCTTATTTATATTCAACTGCGCGTGCTGAATTAGCGCCAACCGAAGACCAGGGCATTGTTTTGATGCAAGCATCAGGACCCCCTAATAGTACGGTGACGCAAATGCAGACTTATGCAGATCAAATTTACGCAATTGCAGCTGCAGAACCAGAATATGAACAGGCTTTCCAGATCACGAGCCCAACTTCGAGCTTTGGTGGTATCTTGCTGAAAGACTGGGGTGAGCGCAGTCGTAACGCAACCAAGTTCCAAGAAGATATGCAGCAAAAGTGGAACTCTATTGCAGGCGCGCGCGTTGCTGCGTTCCAGTTTCCAGCCTTACCTGGCGCTCAAGGCTTGCCTGTACAGGTTGTTATTAATACAACGGAGTCTTATGCAGCGTTAAATGAAGTCTCACAAGCAGTACTTGATAAAGCGCGCCGCAGTGGCAATTTCTTCTTCGTAGATTCTGACCTCAAGATTGATAAGCCACAAGATGTTTTAGAGATTGATCGAGAAAAAGTTGCTGCCCTAGGCATGACTCAGCAACAAGTCGGTTCAGCCTTATCTGCTGCTTTAGGAGGTGGATATGTGAATTACTTCTCGGTGGCCGGACGCTCTTATCGTGTGATTCCACAAGTAAAGCAAGTGGATCGTCTCAATCCAGATCAAATATTGGATTACTACATACGTACACCAAGTGGCGCGATGGTTCAAGCGCGCACTATCGCAACGATTAAACAAAGGGTGGTGCCGCAGTCTATTAATCACTTCCAGCAATTAAATTCAGCAACGATCTCGGGTGTAAGCACACCATTTATTTCGCAAGCAGATTTATTGGAGTACATGCGTCAGACTCTGAAAGAGGTTGCGCCTAATGGTTACACCATGGACTACGCAGGTCCGTCACGCCAATTTATGGCTGAATCTGGCGGCTTCTTAGTTACCATGTTCTTTGCGATTCTGATTGTGTTCTTGGTGCTTGCAGCACAGTTTGAAAGTTTCCGCGATCCCATTGTAATTTTGGTTTCTGTGCCGCTAGCCTTATTTGGCGCCTTGATATTTATTAATTTGGGGTTCACGACCTTAAACGTCTATACCCAAGTTGGCCTAGTCACACTCATGGGCTTGATTAGTAAGCACGGTATTTTGATCGTGGAGTTTGCGAATGAACTTCAGGAAGCAGGGCGCAGTAAGCTCGATGCCATCGTTGAAGCAAGTAGCGTTCGTTTGCGCCCGATTTTGATGACAACTGCAGCAATGGTTTTAGGCGTATTGCCTTTGGTGATTGCTTCTGGCGCGGGTGCCGCAGGACGCAAATCTATGGGCATTGTGATTTTCACTGGCCTATCAATTGGTACGCTGTTCACACTCTTTGTAGTGCCGGCAATGTACTTATTTATTGGTGCCGATCACCACGCCAAGAAATTTAAGCAGCAGTAAAAATGAAAGACAGAAAAACTATTTAACGATATTGAGTTCTTTTTCAACAATATCGTTAAAGTAGGTTTCTATTTCTAGCCGCTGCAACCAGGCATCGATATTCTTAAGAGGCGCACGCTCGCCAGTTTGCTGCGGGAAGGCTTGATTCAGAAGAATCCAACGGCTGACACAAAGGGCTAAAACAATATCTCCAGGCTGAAATTGATTACCCGCGCAATAGCTTTGCTTAGACAATGTTTGATCTAGCAATCCAAGCAGCCGATTAGTTTCTTGATATCCCTTGAGAATCGATTCGTATTGACGTTCTACCTCGGGTGTTCTAGTAAGACCCAGAAATGCTATGCGCAGCGCTGGCCACATTGTGCCCAACTGCCAATCCATCCATTTCTCGGATTCGTAATGAGTCTTAATATCTGCTGTAAAGCGCCCAGCTTGATCATGCTGATGGCTTAAGTAGCGCATGATGGTATTGGATTCCCACAGCACAATTGCACCGTCTTGTAGCGTCGGTACTAAGCCATTGGGATTGAGTTTTAAAAACTCTGGAGTGTTATTGATTCCAAATTGTAGGCCAGCATCGATGCGCTCAAAGTCTTTGCCTTCTTTTAGTCCAAGCTCAGCAAGACACCACAATACTTTTTGAACGTTAATAGAACTTTTGCGACCCCATAAACGCATCATGGCATTTCCTTACAAAGAAGAATTGGTATTAGCTAGCTTTAGTTTCTGTGAAATCGAGACCAACAAACTGACTGCGCGCAAAAATGAGCGGCTCTCGTTCAGGATGATTTTTTAAGTTAATTACTTTGGCAACAATGATGTTGTGATCGCCGCCTATATGAACACATACAGTTTCACATTCATAGTAAGCAACGCAATGATCTATTTGCGTTAGTCCACTAGCTGCTGGCTTGTGATCAATTCCCTTGAATTGATCTGTCTTCACGGTAGCGAAATGCATTGCCAGATTCTCTTGCGAGCGCTCTAGCACATGAATCAGATGTTTCTTGCCAAGCTCAACCCAAGGCATTAGACGTGAATGCTTCTTGAGACTCCAAAGAATGAGTGGTGGCTCGAGTGAGACAGTGTTGAAGGAGCTAATCGTAATGCCGTGAGAATTGTTTTCCTCATCCAGGCAGGTGATAACAGTGACCCCAGTTGCAAATGATGCGAAACCTTTGCGTAGCTCTTGTGAAGTAAATGGGGTCATTAATCTTTACTTATTTAGCTTCAGCTTTTGCTGTAGCGGTCAGTGTTGTGCCGGGAACGGGATTTAAAACTTCATTCTCTTCAGCTTTTACGCACTTGAAGCGATATTCTTTGCCTGCCTTGGACAGAAAGCTGGCGCCTTCATAAAAATCATCTTTACAGGTCTTAGTGGCGAAATCCATGACATCCTGCGGTGCAGCGCTAGAGGTGATCAGACGCATATTGCCCATGGACATATTAATTTGGGTGGAATAGCAGCCAGACAGCGCCAAGCCAGAAATCGTAGTTAATAGTAGAATTTTTTTCATGGAAACCTCCATAATCAGCAATGCTCGTTAGGATAAACCTATTAAGCAATTGCTGCGGGGAAATACCTCGCTCTAAAAGGAAGAGACATGTTTAAAGCAATATTGGTAAATAAGGATGACCAAGGGTATCGCGCAGAATTAGCCCAGGTCGATGAGGCTAACCTCCCAGAGGGAGATGTTCGCGTAAAGGTCCTGTATTCCACCCTCAATTACAAGGATGGCCTGGCTATCACGGGCAAAGGTCCGGTGGTTCGCAGCTTCCCAATGGTGCCGGGCATCGATTTTGCCGGTGAAGTGATGGAGAGTACCAACCCCGACTTCAAGACTGGCGACATGGTGCTTCTCAACGGCTGGGGAGTTGGGGAAGGGCATTGGGGTGGCTTAGGTCAGCAGGCTCGTGTGAAGGCCGATTGGTTGATTCCGCTACACAAGGGATTTACTGCTAAACAAGCATTAGCCATTGGCACCGCAGGTTATACCGCTATGCTCTGCGTCATGGCACTACAAAAGCATGGGCTTAAGCCAAGTGATGGTGAGGTTTTGGTCACTGGTGCTGCAGGCGGCGTTGGCAGCTTTGCCATCACACTTCTCAGCAAGCTAGGTTTTACTGTTGTCGCGAGCACTGGCCGTATGGCTGAAGCGGATTACCTGAAGAAATTGGGTGCAACTGAAGTAATTGATCGTGCTACTTTATCTGCTCCTGGTAAGCCATTGGCAAAAGAACGATGGGCTGCGGTAGTCGATAGCGTAGGTAGCCATACTTTGGCTAATGCTTGTGCACAGACCAAGAGCGATGGTGCTGTAGCTGCTTGTGGCTTGGCTCAGGGCATGGATTTTCCTTCAAGTGTTGCACCATTTATTTTGCGCGGCGTTACTTTGTACGGCATTAATAGTGTGACTGTGCCACGTGCAAAACGCATTGCTGCCTATGAGCAATTGAGCAAGTTAGTGGATCTGAATACCTTAGATGAAATCTCTCATGAGATCACGCTTGAGGAGTCAATCAAATACGCGCAAGAATTAATGGCGGGTAACGTACGTGGACGTTTGATTGTCGACGTCAATAAATAAAAAAGAAGTAAAGATTGGTATTACTGCGGTGCTTGGGGTTTGCGACTTGGAAGTTGTGTCCAAACCTCAAGCTTCTCAGGATTCGTGAGATCTGACCAATCAGCAATTTCAGTCAAGGTACGATAGCAGCCACGACAGTAACCATTTTCAGGATTAATGTCACACCAATTAATGCAAGGCGATGGAACTGTTGTCAAAGCAAACCTAGAAGTAAAAAATCAATCAATAACACTAAGCCATGAATACTCAAAACAAAGCAAGTGCTGAAGCTGCAATTCATTATCCCTTAGGAGACAATCTTCCGGAAGTGGGTAGCAGCTTAGAGGTTGCGCCAGGTGTTCGCTGGATCAGAATGCGCCTGCCCTTTGCTTTAGATCACATCAATCTTTGGCTGCTGCGCGATGAAATTGATGGCGTTGCGGGTTGGACGATTGTGGACTGCGGTATTGCTAATGAAGAGACAAGAAACTCTTGGGAGCAAGTGTTTGCTACTCAGCTTGAAGGCTTACCAGTCTTGCGCGTGATAGTGACGCATATGCATCCTGACCATGTGGGTCTATCCCAATGGCTCTGTGAAAAATGGAAGGTCCCTATGTGGATTTCCATGACAGATTACTTAACTGCTCAATGGTTAAGTTGCAAAGAGGGTGGTGCTGCAGTTGGTTCACGCGCTGGCAGTGGCGGTTCTGCAGATCACTTTCAAAGACATGGTTTAACGGGCTCAGAAGATTTAGAAAAAATTCGCGGGCGCTCCAATTACTACAGCAATATGGTTCCTGGAGTGCCGCGTCAATATCGTCGCATTATTGATGGCGAGTCTATTTTAATTGGTGGTCGTGCGTGGCAAGTCATCATGGGTTATGGACACGCCCCAGAGCATGCTTCTCTCTTCTGTAAAGAGCTTGGAGTATTAATCTCTGGAGACATGTTGTTGCCTCGCATCTCTACCAATGTAAGTGTCTATGATGCAGATCCAGATGCAGATCCGCTAGGCTTATATCTTGATTCTATTGAAAAATATTTAGTATTGCCTGAGGATGCATTGGTACTTCCTTCACACGGCAAACCATTTACTGGAATTAGGCCGCGTGTTGCGCAACTCAAAGCGCATCATGATGATCGCTTGGCGGATACTTTGGCCGCATGTAAAAAACCGGCACATGCCAGAGAGATTGTGCCGGTCTTGTTTAAACGTGAATTAGATATTCATCAACTCACATTTGCAATGGGTGAGGCTATTGCTCATCTGAATTACCTACTTCGTCGAGGAAAGTTGCGTCGCCAGCTTTGCGAGGACGGCGTGTTGCGGTTTTCCGTGGTTTAGCGCTAGTCGTTTTAGTCTTGGATTCTTCCTTTGGGGCGCTTGTTGAGCTGGCTGCAGCGCCAGCCGCTGAGACGGCATCACCAAAGGATTTGAGCGCCATCATGGTGGCATGCTGAACTTCAAGACCCTGAATAGTTGATTTGAGGATGTTGAGGTTCAAATTGAGCCAGTTTTCAACGCTTTTCAGGTCCTTGATGCGCTTTTCAAGCTCATCTACATCCAAGCCAGGAAAAGCCGATGCAAAGCCGCCAGCAGCCTTAGAGGCGTCTGCCGTGAAGGGGAACTGTCCGGCCTGACCTGCAGCGCCTTGTCCCCAGATGGTTTTAAACATATCTAGGCTTTGATTGAATTCTGGAATGGTTCCAAACATAAGGGCTCCGGGGTGAATGAAAAGTGGCTTTTCCAATAGAATAAGGGATTCTAGAGATTAATCCCGGTTTAACAATGCAATCTAATGGTTTGTCCCAGCCTTATACCCGTGGTCAAAAGCTTCCCGAGCTTTTGAAGCAGCGCATCCTCATTTTGGATGGCGCCATGGGCACCATGATTCAGCAATATAAGTTGACCGAGGCCGACTATCGTGGTTTGCCGGGAAATACCCGATTTGCCGATCATCCCGGCGACATCAAAGGCAATAACGAGCTGCTAGTTCTGACGCAACCACAAATTATTAGCAAGATCCATGAGCAGTATTTGGATGCTGGCGCTGACATTATTGAAACCAATACTTTTGGTGCAACCTCAGTGGCGCAAGAGGACTACAAAATGGCTGGCTTGGCTCGTGAGATGAATGAAGTCTCCGCCAAATTAGCGCGCGCAGCTTGTGAAAAATACAGCACCCCAGAAAGACCTCGTTTTGCTGCTGGCGCAATTGGCCCTACACCAAAGACAGCGAGTATTTCGCCGGATGTTAATGACCCGGGTGCACGCAATGTGACCTTTGATGTATTACGTGCTTCGTATCGTGAGCAGATTGAAGGATTATTTGCGGGTGGCGTTGACTTATTTTTGGTTGAAACCATTTTCGATACGCTCAATGCTAAAGCGGCACTCTTTGCCCTCGATGAATTTTTTGAAGAGACCGGTGAGCGTTTGCCGGTAATGATTTCTGGAACGGTGACAGATGCATCAGGACGTATTTTGTCTGGTCAAACAGTTGAGGCGTTCTGGAATAGTTTGCGTCACATCAAGCCACTCACCTTTGGTTTGAACTGTGCATTAGGCGCTGCTTTAATGCGCCCTTATATTGCAGAGCTAGCAAGAATTTGCGATGCGGCAGTGTCTTGTTACCCCAATGCGGGCTTGCCTAATCCGATGAGTGATACGGGTTTTGATGAGACCCCAGAAATCACTTCTAGCCTAGTAGATGGTTTTGCTAAAGATGGCTTAGTTAATTTAGTAGGCGGCTGCTGCGGCACGACACCCGATCACATTCGTGCAATTGCTAATGCGGTTGCCAAACGGAAGCCACGCGCTTTCTATCGCGAGAATGCGGAGGTACCAGCATGAGCAAGATAGAGAAAAAAGCGATGCCAGCAATGAAGCTTTCTGGTCTTGAGCCATTTAATGTTACAGCAGATGTTGGCTTCGTCAATATTGGTGAGCGCACCAATGTCACTGGGTCAAAAGCATTTTCTAGAATGATTTTGAATAATCAATTTGATGAGGCGCTCGTAGTGGCGCGTCAGCAGGTTGAGAATGGCGCACAGGTCATCGACATCAATATGGATGAAGCGATGTTGGATTCTGAGGCGGCTATGACACGCTTCCTCAACTTAATCGCTTCTGAGCCTGATATTGCTCGTGTTCCCATCATGATCGACTCCTCCAAGTGGAGCGTGATTGAAGCGGGTCTGAAGTGTATTCAAGGTAAGCCAATTGTGAACTCGATCTCCTTAAAAGAGGGTGAGGAGTCCTTCAGAAAGCAAGCGCGTTTAATCCGTCGTTATGGTGCTGCCTCAGTGGTGATGGCTTTTGACGAGGTAGGGCAAGCTGATACCTTTAAGCGTAAGACAGAAATCTGTCAGCGCTGCTATGAGATCTTGGTAAACGAGATTGGCTTCCCAGCAGAAGACATTATTTTTGATCCGAATATTTTTGCAATTGCTACCGGCATTGAAGAGCACGACAACTATGCGGTCGACTTTATTAATGCCACCCGCTGGATTAAAGAAAACCTACCGGGTGCTAAGGTTAGCGGCGGCGTTTCCAATGTGAGCTTCTCGTTCCGCGGTAATGACCGTGTTCGTGAAGCAATTCATACAGTGTTCTTGTATCACGCTGTCCAAGCTGGTATGGATATGGGCATTGTGAATGCTGGTCAATTAGGTGTGTACGCTGATTTAGATCCAGAGTTGCGTGAGCGTGTTGAGGACGTTGTTCTCAATCGCTTTAAAGAAAAAGATGGCAAAACACCTACCGAGCGTTTGCTCGATATTGCTGACCAATTTAAGGGTGGTGGCGCTAAGCAGGTCGAGAACCTAGTGTGGCGTGAAGCGCCTGTACGTGAGCGTCTAACGCATGCCCTAGTGCATGGCATCACCACCTTTATCGAAGAAGACACCGAAGAGTTGCGCGCAGAAATTATGGGCGCTGGCGGCAGGCCGATTGAGGTCATTGAAGGCCCGCTGATGGATGGTATGAATGTCGTGGGCGACTTGTTTGGTGCGGGCAAGATGTTCTTACCTCAAGTGGTTAAGAGTGCGCGTGTGATGAAGCAAGCAGTTGCCATCTTGATTCCGTATATCGAAGAAGAAAAGCGCCAACATATTGCAGCAGGCGGTGAAGCCAAAGCTAAGGGCAAGATTGTCATGGCAACCGTGAAGGGCGACGTACACGATATCGGTAAAAATATTGTGACTGTTGTTCTGCAATGTAATAACTTTGAAGTAGCCAATATGGGTGTGATGGTTCCTTGTGCAGAGATTCTCAAGCGTGCCAAAGAAGAGAATGCAGATATTGTTGGTTTATCTGGATTGATTACACCTTCGCTAGAAGAGATGACTTATGTTGCGCAAGAGATGCAACGCGATGATTGGTTCCGCGAACGCCAAATTCCGCTGATGATTGGTGGCGCAACGACTTCGCGCGTTCATACAGCGGTAAAGATTGCCCCACACTACGATGGCCCTGTGGTGTATGTGCCTGACGCATCTCGTTCAGTTTCAGTAGCTTCCAGCTTACTGTCTGATGAGAGTGCCAAGAAATTTATTCAAGATTTGCGCGATGACTATGTACGCATTCGTGAACAGCATGCCAATAAGAAGGCGGCGCCAACGATTTCTTTAGAGGCGGCGCGCAAGAATCGCGAAATGATCGACTGGTCTGCTTATGTTCCAGAGAAGCCAAAGTTCATTGGCCGTCGTGTATTTAAAAACTTTGCATTGAGTGATATTGCTAAATATATTGACTGGACACCATTCTTTCAGACTTGGGACCTTGCAGGTAAATTCCCAGCAATTCTGGATGATGAAATTGTTGGTGTAGAAGCTCGCAAAGTATTTGCTGACGCCCAAGCCTTACTCGATAAGCTGATTAAAGGGCAATGGCTACAAGCCGATGCGGTGGTGGCTTTCTATCCCGCTAATACCGTTGGCGACGATATCGTTTTGTATAGCGATGAAGCACGCGAGCATCCTTTGTTTGTTTGGCATAACTTGCGTCAACAATCCGAGCGTCCAGTTGTAGAGGGTGTGCGCAGACCTAATCGTTGTCTGGCTGATTACGTTGCGCCAAAAGATTCTGGCGTTGCTGATTACCTGGGTTGTTTTGCAGTGACCACCGGTCATGGTGTTGAAAAGAAAGTAGCTGAGTTTCAGGCAAAGCACGATGACTACAGTGCCATTATGTTGAAGGCCTTAGCTGACCGATTGGCAGAAGCGTTTGCTGAACTCATGCACCATCGTGTGCGCACTGATCTGTGGGGCTATGCAACAGATGAGATTTTGACCAATGATCAGATGATTAATGAGGAATACCGCGGTATTCGTCCGGCACCTGGTTACCCAGCCTGTCCTGCACATGAAGTTAAAGAAGATCTATTACGAGTCATTGGCTCTGAAGATATTGGCATGACTCTGACCGAGTCAATGGCCATGAATCCAGCTTCAAGCGTGAGCGGTTTCTATTTAGCCCATCCGGATGCGCGCTACTTTAATGTGGGCAAGCTATCGGATGATCAGGTTGAAGACTTGGCTAAACGCCGCGGTCAAAGTATTGAAGACACCCGTCGCCAGCTGGCGAGCTTGCTAGATTAGACGCCCCACATGACGGGTTCGTCTGTGGCTTTGGATTGCTTCATCAACTCCAGGAATGGGTAGGCTCGCTGTCCAAGGCGATCGGCCAGCTTAGGCTTCTCAGCACCCTTCTCGGACTCGTCATTTGCTTTAGCCCGCTCCTCAAGATCTTTGAGGATGGCAGTTTCTAGGGCAGTGATGAGGTCAGGAAGTTGCTCAACGGTCAAAATTCCGCGAGGCTCCAGGGGGCGCCCCAAAATATCAAAAATTCGTTTAGTCAGATCCGCCAGCATGATGACATCTGGACCAGCCTTTGAGCGAAATTGATAGATCATTTCGATAGCTTACCACCTGATAAACTCACTAATCTATGTTGTTAACCAATAAAAATCGTTTAATTCAAATGCTGAGTGCTGCACTTGCGGGCTTGGCTCAGGAACGCGGTCTAGGAGAGGCTCCCACCCCCCGTCTAGAGCGTCCTAAGGCTATTGATCATGGAGATGTCGCTTGCAATATCGCTCTCCAGCTAGCAAAGGCTTGGAAGTTGAATCCGCGCGAGCTGGCGCAAGCCTTGGTCGAGCGTCTTCAGCAACAAACTGGCTTCAATGAACTCATTGCATCTTTTGACATCGCTGGCCCAGGCTTTATTAATTTCCGTCTTAGTAATGCTGCTAAGACTGCCGTAGTTCAGGAGATTCTTTCCGCAGGCACCCATTTTGGCGAGTCTGTGCAAGCCGGTGAGTCTGTTCCAAACGCCATGATTGAGTTTGTCTCTGCCAATCCAACCGGCCCATTGCATGTCGGGCATGGAAGGCAGGCTGCCCTGGGTGATGCCTTAGCTAATTTATTAGCCACCCAGGGAATCAAAGTTCATCGTGAGTTTTATTACAACGATGCCGGTGTGCAGATTGCGAATTTAGCCTTGTCTGTTCAAGCTCGCTTACAGGGTTTGAAGCCTGGTGATGCCAAGTGGCCTGAGCAGGCATATAACGGTGAATATATTGCGGAGATTGCTAGCGCATTTAAAACTTCTCCAGAATTTAAAGATGATCTTGAAGCCATTCGCCAATTTGCGGTTGCTTATTTGCGTAATGAACAAGACATTGATTTGAAAACTTTTGGTGTGAAATTTGATTGCTATTACTTAGAGTCTTCTCTATATACCGACGGTAGCGTTGCGCAAATCGTTAGCGATTTACAGAGCATTGGTAAGACCTATGAATCCGAAGGTGCGCTCTGGTTGAAGAGTACGGATGATGGCGATGATAAAGATCGCGTGATGCGTAAGTCTGATGGTAGCTTTACCTACTTTGTGCCTGATGTGGCCTATCACACCAGCAAGTGGAATCGCGGCTTTCAGAAAGTAATTAATGTGCAGGGTAGCGATCACCACGGCACCATTGCCCGTGTCCGCTCAGGCCTGCAAGGCGTAGCACAGAAGCGTGGCTGGGATATTCCTAAAACGTATCCAGAGTATGTGCTGCATAAGATGGTTACGGTTATGCGCCATGGTGAAGAAGTCAAAATTTCTAAGCGTGCGGGCTCATATGTCACTGTGCGTGATTTGGTTGAATGGTCAGGCGGCGTTACTCCAGAGATGACGCCAGAAAAGAAGGAATTGGCTTTGCAGCGCGGTCGCGATGCCGTGCGCTTTTTCTTGATTTCGCGTAAAGCAGATACCGAGTTCGTCTTTGATATTGATTTAGCCTTGCAGCAAAACGATGAGAACCCAGTGTTCTATGTTCAGTATGCGCATGCGCGAATTAATTCAATCTTGCAACAGTGGGGTGGCCAAGTATCGGATTTGGCTACGGCTGATTTATCGCTCTTACAAAGTAAAGCATCGGATCATTTGCTGCGTCGTTTGGCAGAATACCCAGAGGTTCTGACGGCCGCTGCCGAAGAATTAGCGCCCCATGCATTGGCTTTTTACCTGCGTGACTTGGCTGGTGATTTCCATACCTTCTATAACGCGGATCGTGTCTTGGTTGACGATCAAAACTTAAAGCAAGCGCGTCTTGCATTGCTGCTAGCAACCCGACAAGTTCTACAAAATGGCTTAAAAGTACTCGGGGTATCTGCGCCAATAAAGATGTAATAGCGAGGTATTAAGTGAAGATGTAAGATGAGGAAATGATGAAAACACCGAATCAACAAAACTCCCAATACGGCGGCACTATTCTCGGCTTTATTTTGGGTTTGGGCGTCGGCCTTGGAATCGCCTTTGTCATTGCCTTTTATCTTTCTAAAAATACCCCTCAAGAAAGACCGGGGATGCGTGCCCCAAGTCTGCCTTTGATGATTAAGCCTTCTACAGCACCTGCGGAGGGTGAAGCGGGCGCCCCTGCTGAGCCTGTAGATTTGAATAAGCCGCTCCAGGGTAAATCACCCGCCCCTGCGTCACCCGATCCGATTGGAGATTTGGTAAATGGCAAGAAAACTGCTGATAAGCCAGCGGACGCATCCCCTGCAAGCAAATCAGACGCCATGTATTTCTTGCAAGTGGGCGCGTTTACAAAGCGTGCTGATGCAGATGCGCAAAAAGCGAATTTAGCAATCCAGGGAATTCAGGCTCAGCTTAGCGAAGTTACGAGTGATGGCAATACCCTCTGGCGCGTGCGGGTAGGTCCATATAACAGCGTTGAAGAGAGCAACTCAGTGCGAGACAAATTGAGTAGCATTGGCATTAAACCAACTTTAATCAAATCCAGTAAATCATGATTTCATTCAGCAAAAGATTCATTACTTTATTAGCGCTGCTTTCTTTAAGTGGCTTTGTTAGTGCACAAACTCAAAAAATCGAAGAAGGCTTTGATTACCGCATATTGCCTGTTGCACAGCCGGTCGAAACCAAGGGAAAAGTAGAAGTTATTGAATTCTTTTGGTACGGCTGCCCACATTGCTATGACTTTGAGCCTGAGCTCAGTAGCTGGGTAAAGCGTCAACCTAAAGACGTTGTTTTCAAAAGAGTCCCTGTAGCCTTTCGCGATGACTTTTTGCCGCATAGTCAGATGTACTACGCTCTAGAGTCGATGGGCAAAGCTGATGCTCTAAATGAAAAAGTCATGTACGCAATACACAAAGAAAATAAACATCTCCTCACGGAGACGGAGATCGCAGATTGGGTTGCGTCTCAAGGCATTGATCGCAATACCTTCTTGGCGACCTATCGCTCTTTTGCAGTAGTTTCTAAAGCACGTGCTGCCAAGCAATTGACGGAAGCCTATCGTATTGATGGAGTGCCAACCGTTGTGATGCAAGGCAAGTACGTAACATCACCATCCATTGCTGGATCTAAGGCTAAAGCAATCGCAGTAATGGGTTATCTAGAAGAGAAAATTCGTAAAGATAAGTACAAGTAGTAAATTCGAAACAGCTTGCTACTTAACACTTTAGCGCCGCTTAAATTTTGACGAAGCGGCGCACAATCCAAAAGTAGATTGGGTAAGGCAAGATTCTCAGAAACTTTAAGAATCTTGTGAATCGCTTAGGGAAGTGAATATCAAACTCTCCCTTCTGAATGCCGGCCAATATCTCACTGGCTGCTTCCTCGGCACTAATTAAGGCTGGCATTTCAAAGTCATTTTTTGCAGTAGCCTCAGTAGCCACAAATCCTGGCGAGATCATGTGCACACTGACTCCTGTCGGCAACAAGTCGTAATATAAATTCTCGCAAAAATTAATGATGGCGGCTTTACTTGGGCCATATGCCAAGGCTTTTGGCAGGCCGCTATACCCTGCAACGCTACCCACGATGGCAATATGTCCCGAGCGAGCCTTTAGCATCTCTGGCATTACTAATGCAACTGCTCTCATAGGCCCCAGAAGATTTGCATCGATTGTTTTTTCAGCAATCTTGAAATCAAAATAAGCTGCTCGCAATGGGGTGTATACGCCCGATACAAAGAGCAGGAGATCAATTCCGTCCCAGGCGTTCAAAATTGTTTTATAGCCATCCTGGAGTTGCGCATCATCGGTAACGTCGATAGGAATGACTAGGCTTTGTTCAATCGTTCCAGTGAGGGCAATTTCATTTAATCGTTCAGCTCTTCGGCTGGAAAGTGCTACTTTAGCGCCCTTGAGAAGAAGGGTTTTCGCACAAGCTTCGCCAATGCCGCTGGATGCGCCTATGACCCAGACTCTTTTGCCTGAAAAGTGGTCCATTCCGCTTTGTTTCATGTGCCTAGTGCATCAGAAGATGCTGGTGATGGTTGATGACTCAGAGTGAATTGCACTACGTCGATATTACGCTCAGTAAAGCCGGCGGCGCAATACATGAGGTAGAAGTTCCAAAGGCGTATGAATGCTTCATCAAAGCCAAGCTGACGTACTTCTTGCAGTTTTTGATTAAAGCTATCGCGCCACAAGCAAAGAGTTCTTGCGTAATCTCCGCCAAAGGCGAACTCGTCATCAATTCGCAATCCAGCTTTAGCAGCGCTTGCTTTAAAGCTTGCTCTAGAGGGCAGCATACCTCCAGGAAATACATACTGTTGAATAAAGTCAGTGTTGCGTCTGTAGCGATCAAAGAGATCTTCAGCAATTACAATCGTCTGAATGCAAGCTTTGCCGCCCGATTTTAGACAGTGGGCAATCGTTTCAAAATACTCTGGCCAATGTTTCTCACCAACTGCTTCAAACATTTCGACGGAAGCAATGCCATCAAATTTTTCTTGGCAATCGCGATAGTCTTGAAGGCGCACTTCAAATCCAGGAGGGTTAGCAATTTGACCTTGCACTGCTAGTAAACGTTTCTCTGCAAATGCTTTTTGCTCTGTAGATAGAGTTAGGCCAGTAATGGATCTCTTATTACGAAGAGATTCCTCCATAACGCCACCCCAGCCACAACCAATTTCAAGTATGTGCTCCCCTGGCGCCGTCTTTAAGGAATCTAGAATGCGTCCAATCTTTGCACGCTGAGCATCAGTTAAGACTTGCTGATTACCTTCAGAAAACCAGGCGCTCGAGTAGCTCATCGTAGGATCTAGCCACAGCGTATAAAAAGCATTGCCTAGGTCATAGTGCGCATGAATATTCTTGCGGCTTCCTGCTTTGCTGTTATCACGCAACCAATGCTTTAGTCGATAAAAAATCGAGCCATACCAATTGCCATAAATGGCTTTTTCTAAAATAGTTCGGTTGCGTATGGCTAACTCAAGCAGCGCTTTGAGGTCGGGAGTATTCCATTTGCCTTGAATATAGCTCTCGGCAAAACCAATATCACCATGGGACATGATCTCCTTAAATACAGACCATTCCAAGATATGAATTTCAGCATGTAATTGATCACTTTGAATACCAAACTCGCGCTTCTCGCCATTGGGAAGGGTAAGTTTTAAATGGCCACTGCTGAGCTTCGTCAGAAGAGTTAGGAGTGCCTTAGCCTTAATTTGGTGTTGCGGCGAAGCGCTATCCCGCCCTTGTGGACGAGAAAAATTGAGTCTGGAGAGAAGGGATTGTCCTGGGCGATTCATCTGCTAACTTCAAGTTCTGGTGGTTTAGGCTTTGAGTGAAAGGGTACACCTTTTACCCACAATTTCAATGCTTGCCAATGTATTCGGAAAATGACACCCAAGCTCATTAATGGGTAGCGTAGTAGCGCCAGCATGATATTGGTGCGACTGAGTGGGCGGCTGGTGCCGCTAATGCTGGTGTTAATGAGGGGTTGGCCGTCCTCATGAAGCTCAATGCGACAGACATTATTCTTGCCGCTACTACTATCTTGCGGAAATAAAAAGCGGAAATGGTAATCACCACGTACTGCACAAAATGGTGAAACGTGAAATACCTTTTTACTACTGAGTGTTTCGCCCGAGTGCAATGCTTCACCCGAATCTTTGTGAAGTAAATAGCAATGACGCTCACCAAAGGTATTGTTAACTTCAGCCAGTACCGCCTGTACTTTGCCATCGGCGCGCGTGCAGATCCAAAAGCTCACTGGATTAAAGACGTAACCCAATACCCTAGGAAAGGTCTGTAGCCAAATTTCTCCATCGACATGTTGCACATGATTGTCTGCAAGAATCTTTTCGATCCAAGCAAGGCTATTGGATTCTCCGAGGCCGTGGTCTTTATCAAAAAATGCACAAAGACCCCAACGGTTATCACTTAAGCCATTTTGATTCAGTAAATTCGGGTTGGCATTGCGAGTACGCATAGGGATGGAGATGGTGAAAACCCCATAACCAAAGGCATTCTTAGCCGGCCTTAAGCGCTGGTGTTTTACTACTCCAAAGTTAATCTTGGCGCCTGACATCAACTACACATCTTGTTTGGTTTTGATCGGTTGACGAATGCTTTCAATTAAAGCTTCTGCCACTAATTCTCCGGAGCGTAAACCATCTTCATGAAACCCAAATCCTGTCCAGGCACCACAATACCAAATGGAGGATGTGCCCTGAATTAAGGGTAGCTCCTTCTGAGCTTGTATCGCACTCATATCAAAGACAGGGTGTGAATAGTGAATCTCTTGATGTACAAATTTTGGATCTGGCTCTTCCGAGGGATTTAAGCTCACAATAATCTGGGTAGCTTGAAGTTGAGCTGGTAGAGGTTGTAGACGATTAATTAAGTAGTTAACGCTGACATGTTGCTTTGTGTTTGTTTTGGCACCGGATTTAGCGGTGTAATTCCAGGCAGCCCAGCAACGTTTTGCATCTGGCAAGAAACGAATATCGGTATGTAATATTGCTCGATTCTTTTGGTATGGAACTGATGCCAGGATATTTCTTGATTGTTGGTCAATGCCATGAACCAGATCTAATGTTTGGTCGCTATGGCAAGCCATGATGACTTCATCGAAATGGGCCGAACCAGCCTGACTGATAACCTCAACTGGCCCGCCATCATGACCTGTATTCACTCTCAGGACACATTCCCCTTTAATGGCCACCCCATGCTTTTCTAGTGCTGTCACAAGGCGCTTTACATATTCTCGTGAACCACCCTTGATAGTCAACCATTGCGGACGATTTTGGATTTGCAAAAGGCCGTGGTTATGGCAAAAGCGCACCATGGTTTGAATAGGGAACTCGAGCATCTGTTCGACTGAACAAGACCAGATGGCGCCGATCATCGGTAGAAAGTAATTTTCTTTAAAGCTTTGGCTAAAGCGATGGCGCTTTAAAAAATCGGCAATTTTTTCATCAGGCTCTTTGTATTGATGACCAGCTTCAATTTGGTCATGCGCTAACTGAGTGGCCAAACGATTAAAACGCATGATGTCATAGGCCATTCTCCAAAATGATGGAGACAGCAGATTGGATCTTTGTCCAAAAAAAGAATTGATGTCGTTGCCAGCCCATTCAATCTTTTTCCCCGCCCCAGATTTACTGGCGGTATCAATCGATACAGAAAAAGACATTTCTGAGGGGGCTACTGGTGCTTGAATTTCTTCGAATAAACGAACGAGACGTGGATAAGTCTTACGGTTAAATACCAGAAACCCAGTGTCTACACCGTGTGTGATTTCTTTTCCATCGATATTGCAAGTGATATCAACGGTATTACTGTGGCCGCCAATGTGATCGCCAGCTTCATATAAGGTAATTTCAAATTCAGGATGTTGTCTTAAGGCATAGGCGCAGCCTAATCCAGAGATGCCTGCGCCAATAATGGCAATTCTTTTTTTACTCACTGAGCTTTTTCTCCTAAAAGCTTTTCAATTTCATTTGTAATGCTGCTACTGGTGGGTTTGGTAACGCTTCCAAACGAATCAACCACATTACCATTTCGATCGATTAAATATTTATAAAAATTCCATTTTGGAGTTGTGCCAGTTTTAGCAATCAACATCTTAAATAGGGGGTTTGGGTTACCGCCAGAAACCGTGCTCTTAGCAAACATTGGAAATTTCACGTCATAGGTGTTCTTGCAGAAATCGGCAATCTCTTTATTGCTGCCAGGCTCCTGTTGCCCGAAGTCATTAGAAGGAAAGCCCAGAATGACAAAGCCTTGATCTTTGTATTTGGCGTAAATCTTCTCAAGACCTTCATATTGGCTTGTAAAGCCGCAAAAGCTGGCAGTATTTACTACCAATATGACTTTTCCTTGATATTGGCAAAGGTTTTGCGGCGCTTCATCTTGCAAGCGAGGAAAAGTATGGGAGAGCAGGGGGCTGCAAGTGGGCGCAGCATTGGCAAGCTGAAATCCAGGCAAGAATGCAAATAGACCAAATAGGCAGTTCATTACAAAACGAGGCATATTGCACCTTTTTTATTCACGAGTGAGAAGCCAAGTCTAAGACATTCTGGGTAATATCGCTGGCCTCGCAAGATTGCCATTAATATTGGGTTATGAGTCATTTGCCACCCCCCTCTTTTGAAGCAAAAGTCTGCTCACCAGAACAGCTTGCTGCTCGCCTGGAAAATCTTCCTAGACCATTGGTATTTACTAATGGAGTCTTCGATATCCTGCACCGTGGCCATGCCAGCTATTTGGCCCAGGCCCGCGCCTTGGGGGCTAGCTTGGTCGTGGGTGTGAATTCTGATGCCTCAGTGAAAATGTTGGGTAAAGGCGACGACAGGCCTATTAATTCAGAGGCTGATCGCCAGGCATTATTGGCTGCATTGGAAAGCGTGGATATGACGATGTTGTTTACTGAACAAACACCAGTCAATTTGATTGAAAAAATTCGTCCTGATATTTACGTCAAGGGTGGTGATTACGATATCGATACTTTGGCAGAAACCCATCTGGTAAAAAGTTGGGGTGGTAAAGCAGTTGCGATCCCTTTCCTATACGAGCGCTCAACTACAAGCTTATTGGGTAAGATCCGCTCTTAAAGGTTTTGCAGTAACCACGCCCAAATACCTCGAAGTACTAATCCTTCGGTTACTTCCACGGCCCGCTTGATTGGTAAATTATTTTTTGTAATTTCTTGCGCTAGGACCTTGGCATTACCGCCATCAAGCCAAATTTTTTCGATGGGAAAATTTAACTCTTTTGCATGTTGTATGCCATACAGAATTGCACCAATTTGCGCTGCATCGCAACCTCCAATGATTGCGTCGTTAGTGGAGAGTCCAAACCCATGATGTTCTGCGCGTGTAGCCAAGCCTAGCTGCGCAGTATTGTTTGCCAAACTTTCTTGCATTAATCCAAGACCAGGCAAAATCCATCCACCGTAATGTACGCCGTTAGAACCGAGTAAATCAATGGTAGTAGCAGTACCGGTATTCACAAGCAAGGTGTTTTTATTCGATAAGACGCGTGCCCCAATCAGCGCGGCCCAGCGGTCAGCGCCGAGCTTTCTGGGATCTTGATACAGGCTACGCATCCCAGCATAAGCGCTATCCCCTTTGAGCTGCCTCCAATCCAAATCACTCCATTGCGGAAATAGTGATTTGAGATTGGCCATGGCTGCTTGGCCAGCAACGCAGGCAAAACCAATAGCTGTAGGTTTCGGTAAGGTTTTAGCAATATAGTCAGCCAACTCAGCTCGATGTTCTGCTGATTGCAAAGACTTGCTACTAATGGAGCCCGAGTATGCCCACAATTTTTTTTGTTGAGCGCTAGGATTTTGTGTTGACTCCACAGCCGCCCACTTCAGGCGCGTATTACCAACATCAAAAAATAAATAAAGGCTCATGATTGAATCCGCAATGAAACATCACCCGCATGAATGGCGATGATTTTGTTTTCTTTTTGCAATAGTAATGCCCCCGTCCCATCTACACCTTTTGCAATGCCATGAATAGGATCTTTGCCAGCGCCCGAAATACACACCGCTTGATCTCGATACGCATCCCAGTCCATCCAACGTTCTTTACAAGGCTTAAATCCATGCAGATCAAATTCGGCAAGACTGTGTTCGAGTGAGGCGATCAATTTGAGCCAGAGATATTCGGTATCGGGGAGTGAATGCGTCAGTTGAGCAAGTGAGCCCACTTTCAGGCCAGTGTCTAGATTTGCTTCAATTGCTTCTGGATTGCGCAAGTTAATACCAACCCCAATAATCATCCAAGTAGGATCACCCGCTTTTGCTTGGCCGCCTTCAATCAGGATGCCGCCGAGTTTGTGCATGTTCAGCAATAAGTCATTGGGCCATTTCAGTTGCAGGCCAGCCTCTTGAAGTTCTTCCTCGCTCAGGTTGCAAGCTTGTGCAATACCTTCTATCACTGCAAGGCCAACTAATAAGCTGAGTCCGCTGAGTTCGGCCGGAGTTCTTTTAAATGAAAATGCGAGAGAGAAGCAAAGAGAGTCCTCGGGGTTGGCTAGCCATGCTCGGCCTGCCCTGCCTTTGCCCGCAGTTTGTTTGTGGGCAATCCGAGCCACCGGATCAATGAGTTCCCCTGCACGCCAGCGACTCATCAGATCGTCATTGGTGGATCTAGTCTCGGTAACGCGCTCAAGGATGCAATTTGCAGTCATTCCGCCATTGTAGAAAGGTCTGACCTAGAATTGTGGGATGGATCAAAAAGACCAACGACCTCGGAAGCTAGTATGGCCACTACAGGCTATGCCTTTAGCGAGGGCTATGAGCTTAAGCTACGCACTTTTGATCATCTATGTAAGCTTGAACCCCTTTGACTTTGATTTTCAGAATGGGATCTCTGCTTGGGCGTGGTTGGATGCTCCCTTGCCACGTTTTATGACTTTATTTGATGTATCGGTCAATATCTTGGCTTATATTCCCTTTGGATTTTTGGTAGTGTTTGCTGCCTATCCTCGTTGGCGTAACTACGTAGCTCTTGGAATGGCCCTTAGCTTGAGTGCTGGCCTGGCACTAGGTGTAGAAACTCTGCAGTCTTGGCTGCCTACTCGCATACCGAGTCAGATGGACTGGTGGGCCAATATATTGGGAGGACTGTTAGGCGGCTTATTAGCGATTCCTCTGGGGCCACAATGGCTTTCTGGAAGCGCAATTCGTCGGCGCTTTGATCAATGGTTTGGCCTTAATTGGGCAGCATGTGCCCTGTTCTTATTATTTCCCTGGTCACAAATTTATCCACAAAGCTCTTGGCTTGGCACGGGCGTATGGGGGCATGCCATCTTTGGCTCCGTTGATTGGGGTACTGTGGTGATTAATCAGGTCATTCAAGAGGCGGCAATTACCTCGCTAAGCTGGCTTGGAGTGGCCTTGTTGCTCTCTCTGGGTTTGCGCACCAAAGCTCCCCAGTGGCGCATTCTCAATGGACTGCTTGGCCTAACAGTGATGGTAAAGACTTTATTTACCGCCCTTCAATTTGGCACTGAGTTTAGTTTGATCTGGTTTACCGCTGGAGCTCTATGGGGAATGGTACTGGGCAGCATCTTACTAAGATGGACCTTAAGGCTCAAGCAAATGACTAAGTTTTGGTTAGCTTTGATTTGCTTGCTGGGAACCACAATAGCGGTCAATGTTTTGCCAGACAATCCATATTTCATTCTGACGCTCAGACACTGGTATCAAGGACGCCTATTGCACTTTAATGAGTTGATGCAATGGGTTTCCGTAGTATGGTTACCTTTGGCGCTGATTTGGATGGTTCGAAGTGCCGTTGAATTTAAACCGAAACATTGATGAATATAATTTTTCTATGAGTTTTTCACACCACCTATTTTTTTGTCTCAATCAGCGCGCCAATGGTGAGGATTGTTGTGATCAGCACAATGCTTTTGCCTTATTTGACTATGCCAAGAAAAGAGTGAAAGAGCTTGGTCTTGCGGGCCCAGGGAAAATACGCGTGAATAAGGCGGGTTGCCTAGATCGCTGTGCTGACGGTCCTGTCATGGTCGTCTACCCAGACGGCGTCTGGTACACCATGGTTGATGTGGATGATGTTGAAGAAATCATCCAGTCTCATTTAATCGCAGGGCGTCCAGTAGAGCGCTTGCAATTAGTCTAGCCATTACAGAGAGTTGAAAGTTTTTTATGAATAGCCGTACAAAAGTAATTCAGATTGAAGGGATTGTTGGATCAATGGAAATGTCTATTGATCTGCCAGATGAATTAAAAAATGATCCTGCATTTGCCGTTCGTGGCTTAGCCCTTATTGCACATCCCCATCCATTGATGGGTGGAACGATGGATAACAAGGTAGCGCAAACCATGGCACGTGCTTTTAACCAGTTGGGTTACGTGAGCGTGCGCCCAAACTTTCGTGGTGTAGGCGGAACCGAAGGCGTTCATGACGATGGCGTTGGTGAGTTAGAGGACTTGCTTCATGTAACCGATTGGATGCGAACACCATCAAGCTGGAGTCAATTTGAAGCAACTGCGAATCAATCCTGGATAGGAGGGGCGAATACTCTGCCGCTAGTAGTTTCAGGTTTTTCTTTTGGAAGCTTTGTTGGTAGTCACTTAGTGCAAAGGCTTTCAGAATTAGGCCGTCCAGCTGAGCGCCTGGTAATGGTGGGTAGCGCCGCAGGCAAATGGACTCTGGCGCCAGTGCCCGCGGATACGATTTTGATTCATGGGGAGTTGGATGAAACCATTCCTTTGATTGATGTTTTAGATTGGGCGCGTCCGCAAGAGTTGACTGTGCAAGTAGTGCCTGGCGCAGATCACTTTTTCCATCGCCGCTTGCATTGCATTCGCAACATCATTACTGGCGCGTGGTTGGGCATGCCAGATCATCGTAAGTAATTAGAAATAGAAAGACAATATGGCCGAAGAAAAATCATTAATCGAGTACCCATCCTTATTTCCCATCAAGGTCATGGGTAAAGCAAACCCAGAATATCTTCCAGCGATAGTGCATATTGCCAAACAATTTGATCCTACGTTTGATGAGAGTAAAGTTGAGCAGCGCCCTTCTAAGGATGGAAATTACCTCGGCATTACTTTGCCAATTACTGCGACTAGTCGTGAACAGTTAGATGAGCTGTACAGAACCTTGTCTACCCATCCATTGGTTAGTGTTGTTCTGTAATTAATTCATGGCAGCTTTAGTAAAACAATTGGGTTTAGCAGATTACGCCTCTACGTATGAGGCGATGAAACTCTTTACTAAAGAGCGCACTAACGAAACGCCCGATGAAATTTGGGTCCTAGAGCATCCTCCTGTTTTCACTTTAGGTTTGGCGGGTGATGCGGGTAACTTGCATTCACCCAGCAATCAAATTCCACTCGTGCAAGTAGATCGGGGTGGAGAGATCACCTATCACGGGCCAGGCCAAATCGTGGTTTATCTTTTGCTAGATCTAAAGCGTTTGGGGATTTTCGTAAAAGAATTGGTCTCTCGTATAGAGCAAGCGCTGATAGATACGCTCGCAGATTTTGGGATTAAGGCTGAAAGGCATCAGGGGGCTCCAGGAATTTACGTCTCTCAGCAGCCAGGAGTACCCTCAGAATGGATTGGCGCTAAGGTGGCGGCCTTGGGCCTCAAAGTCTCCAAAAGCTGCTCCTATCATGGTCTAGCCCTGAATGTCGCTACCGATTTAGAGGCCTTTCAGCGTATCCACCCCTGTGGGTATGAGGGTTTAAAGACAGTCGACATGCAAACTCTTGGGATCAAGGACAATGTAGACACTATTAGCCAAAGGCTTTTGCAGCATTTACAAAAGCAACTGATGCCATCATGACCACAAATAAGCCTGACACCAAGACACCCATCGAGGCGCGCCAAGACCTCAATTACGACGCATCACGTAAACAAAAATCGAGCGAGAAGACTGCGCGCATTCCGATCAAAATCATTCCTTTAACAGAGGTATTGAAAAAGCCTGATTGGATTCGGGTGAAGGCGGCCTCAAATAACTCCCGCTTTTCTGAAATCAAAAAGATTTTGCGCGAGAACGAGTTGGTAACCGTTTGCGAAGAAGCCAGCTGTCCCAATATTGGTGAATGCTTTGGTAAAGGAACTGCTACATTCATGATTATGGGTGACAAGTGCACGCGTCGCTGCCCTTTCTGTGACGTAGGCCATGGCAGACCAGATCCTCTTGATACAAAAGAGCCTGCTAATTTAGCGCGTACTATTGCTGCGCTCAAACTGAACTATGTGGTGATTACGAGCGTAGATCGTGATGATCTGCGTGATGGCGGTGCAATGCACTATGTTGATTGCATTTCTCAATCACGTGAACTCTCCCCGAATACTCGTATTGAAGTATTGGTCCCAGATTTTCGTGGCCGCCTAGATAAAGCGTTAGATATTTTTTCTGAGCATGCACCTAGTGGGTTGCCTGATGTGATGAATCACAACCTCGAAACGGTGCCTCGTTTATACAAACAGGCTAGACCGGGTGCAGATTACTTGCATTCGTTGAAGCTCTTGAAAGACTTTAAAGAGCGTTTCCCACATGTCCCTACTAAAAGCGGTTTGATGGTTGGCCTTGGTGAAACAGATGAAGAAATCTTAGAAGTGATGCGCGATATGCGTGAGCACAATATCGACATGCTCACTATTGGTCAGTATCTGGCCCCGTCAGGACATCATCTACCTGTTACGCGTTACGTTCATCCCGACGTCTTTAAGATGTTTGAGGAAAAGGCGTATGAAATGGGCTTCTCTCATGCGGCTGTAGGCGCTATGGTGCGCTCAAGCTATCACGCAGATCAACAGGCGCACGGAGCTGGGGTTGTTTAGACGGGTTTCTAAGGCCGCCACCGTACTAGCGGCTTTCATTTTTCTCATTGCATGTAGTCCTAAATTAGATTGGCGTACAGTCCAAGCGCCGCAAGAAAGATATACCGCTTTATTTCCTGGCAAGCCAGATAAATTAGAGCGCCGCATTCCTTATCTTGATCAAGAACTCTTACAGACACTTGAGGCGGTAAAAATTGATGATGATATTTACTCGGTTAGCACTATCCAGTTGCCGGCCAATCAAAGTGCCTCACTAAGTAAGTTACTTTCACAATTACAGGCTAACTTAATTGACAGGGCAAAAGCATCTGGTGGCGTTGTCACTGTTGAGGATGCTTTTTATAAAATAGCAGACCGACAGCGTTTGCCGATCAAAGATTATTTTCTGGATTTGAAATCCAGCGGTACATCACAGCAACTCATGCGCGTTCGTTGGATCAATCGAGTTGCGCCGAATGGTGATATCTGGGTTTATCAAATATCAGTGCTGCATATGAATGCAGGCACGGAGAATGCAAAAACTTTGTTGTCTAAAGAAGAGTATGAAAACTTCTTTAGTGATTTTTCTCCAGAGTAGTCTGAAGAGAAGATCATTTAATTATTGTTTTTCTAGTGCAGTAACTTTAGCTTCAAGCGCTTCTAACTTTTCACGTGTCTTGGCGAGCACTTTAGTTTGTAGCTCAAACTCTTCGCGTGTAACCAAGTCCATTTTCTGAAATCCTTGGTTCATCATGGCGCGTACATTCTTTTCAATTTCTTGAGCTGGCGAATTGCGGATCGCATCACCAACTTTGTTCTGCATATCGTTAGCGATACGTTGGATTTGTTCGAGGATTTCGCCTGGTTTTTGCATGATGAGAGATCGCAGTTCTATTGAGAGTTGCAGAAAAGATACACATTCGTATTTTAAGTTGTATGCGTAAAACTGCCCAAAAAGGGGTTAAAGCCCGATAAATGCCCCATATTCACCTTTGAGGTGCATTATTTAGCATCAAAAAAGGGCATTTGCCTTATTTGGGGGATTTGTGGCAAAGCTATGAACCCCTGGGGATTCAATATCACCCCATGCAATAAGCATTCAACCCATTTTTTATTACAACCAGTAAGGAGTAGTTCATGAAAACTTTGCAAAAGACAGCAATCTCTGCAGCAGCAGTAGCTTTGTTGGCAGGTCTTTCGACTGTAGCATTCGCGGCTGATGAGCCAGCAGCTGAGGTAGAAGTAAGCCCAATTACAGCGAACGTAAGTCTTGTAAGTGACTATCGCTATCGTGGTATTTCTCAGTCAAATTTAAGACCAGCTATTCAAGGTGGATTTGACTACGCACATGAGAGCGGTTTGTACATTGGTAACTGGAATAGCTCCATTACCTGGGTTAATAACCTTAGCCCTTCAGTTTCTTCTGGCATCGAGATGGACTTTTATGCTGGCTTTAAGAAAGAGTTGATTGCAGAAGGTTTTGCTAGCGATATCGGCGTACTGCAATATTACTATCCAACTAGTGGCAACTTCGTAAGCCCTAACGTTAATCCAAATACTACTGAGATCTATGCTGCTCAGAACTATACATTTGGCCCAGTTACTGGTTTCTTGAAATTTTCTTATGCAGTGACCAATACATTTGGATACAACCAAAGTAGCGGATCTTACTATCCTGATTTGACTGCAAACTATGACACAGGAATTTGGGGTCTTGCAGTAAACGCGCACGTTGGCTACCAGAAGATTGCCGGTCAACAAGTTGTTGCTGGTGTCCCAACTGCTAGCTATACAGACTGGAAGTTAGGCCTAACTAAAGACTTCGGCGGCGGTTTATCTTTGGCTGCTGCATATATTGGCACCAATGCAGCCAAGAGCGGAAGCACATACGCTTACTCAAGCCCATCAGGTAAAAACTTGGGTGGCTCAACAGGCGTACTTAACCTTACAAAAACTTTCTAATTTCCACTCTGAACGGAGAAACACATGAAATTAATTACCGCAATCATCAAGCCCTTCAAGCTTGACGAAGTGCGCGAAGCTCTCTCGGAAGTGGGAGTTTCGGGCATTACCGTCACTGAAGTTAAAGGCTTTGGTCGTCAAAAAGGCCACACCGAGCTGTATCGTGGTGCTGAGTATGTTGTCGACTTTTTACCTAAAGTAAAAATTGAAGCTGCTGTTGAAGATGGCATCTTGGAGCGTGCGATTGAAGCAATTGAAAAATCAGCACGTACTGGCAAAATTGGTGATGGCAAGATTTTTGTCTCTCCAGTTGAGCACGTCATTCGTATTCGTACCGGTGAAACCGGCGCGTCAGCACTTTAAAGAGAGGTTCAAAATGTTAACTTGGATGAAACGACTCGTTGCTGGTGGTGCTATGGCTTTGGCTATTGGCGCTACTGGTGTAATGGTTACTTCGCCAGCGCATGCTGATGAAGTAAAAAAACCAGCTGTAACAGCTCCTGCTGCTACTCCTGCTGCTACAGAACCTGCTCCTGTTCTTTGCTCTGAAAAGTGCAATAAAGGTGACACTGCTTGGATGATGGTCTGTACAGCATTAGTGCTGTTGATGACTCTTCCTGGCTTGGCGTTGTTCTACGGCGGTTTGACACGTAGCAAGAACATCTTGTCTATCTGTATGCAATGTTTCATGGTCTTCTCTTTGATTTCAGTGCTATGGGCGATTTATGGCTATAGCTTTGCATTCACGGAAGGCGGAGCATTCATCGGTGGATTAGATCGTCTCTTCTTGGGCGGCATGAATCCAGACTCAGTAGCGGCAACCTTTAGTAAGGGTGTTGTGATTCCTGAGTATGTCTTTATGGCTTTCCAAGCAGTGTTCGCAACAATCACTTGCTGCTTGATCATTGGTTCTTTTGCTGAACGCGCTAAGTTTTCTGCAATCTTAGTGTTTATGGTGATTTGGTTTACTTTCAGCTACTTACCAATCGCTCACATGGTTTGGTTCTGGCCTGGTCCAGATGACATCAAAGATGCTGCATCACTCGAAGCAATTACTGCTCGTGCTGGTTGGTTGTGGCAAAAAGGTGTTCTCGACTTTGCTGGCGGAACTGTTGTGCATATCAATGCTGCGATCGCTGGTTTGGTTGGCTCCTTTGTTATCGGCAAGCGTTTGGGCTACGGCAAAGAAGCAATGAAGCCACATAACTTAGTTTATGTAATGGCTGGCGCTGCTCTCTTGTGGTTCGGCTGGTTTGGTTTCAATGCTGGTTCAGCTCTTGAAGCAAACGGTAGTGCTGCCTTGGCATTCGTGAATACTTATTTAGCTACTGCTGCTGCTGTATTGGGTTGGTCAGTTGCTGAGTGGGTTCTCAAAGGTAAGCCATCAATGTTAGGTGCTGCATCTGGTTGCGTAGCTGGTTTGGTTGCAATTACTCCTGCGGCTGGATTTGCTGGCCCAATGGGTTCAATCATCATTGGCTTAGTTGCTGGTGTAGTTTGCCTCTGGGGTGTTACTGGTCTCAAGAAGATTTTGGGCTCAGACGACAGTTTGGACGTATTTGGTGTTCACGGCGTAGGCGGTATTACTGGTGCATTGTTGACCGGTGTATTTGCTGACCCAGCATTAGGCGGATCTGGTATTTGGGATTATGTGGCTAACGCTGTTGCTCCTGATTACTCAATTGCTAGCCAATTGTGGATCCAGGCTCAAGGCGTGATTACCACTGTAATTTGGTCTGGCGTAGTTTCTTTCGTAGCCTTCAAATTGATCGATATCGTGATTGGTTTGCGCGTTAAGGAAGAAGAAGAGCGCGAAGGCTTGGACATCAGCTCACACGGTGAGACTGCTTACGAGTCTTAATCAGTAGATTTACCCCTCACTGGGCTGCCCTAGTTGGCTGCCTAGTTTTAAGCGCGGGATCCTCGGATCCCGCGTCTTTCTTTTAATAATCTTACAATGGTGGAATGGTTCCACATCTCATTACTGCACTTACCGGCCCTTTGCTCGAATTAGAGTCAAAGGTTCTAGAAGCGACCCCAACCATTGAGCGTTGGTTCAGGCTGGAGTGGCAAGAACATACCCCGCCTTTCTACTGTTCTGTCGATTTACGCAATTCTGGTTTTAAGTTAGCCCCAGTTGACACCAATCTTTTCCCTGGAGGGTTTAATAACCTTTCACCACAGATGTTGCCGCTTGCTGTTCAAGCTGCCATGGCTGCCATTGAGAAGATTTGTCCTGAGGCTAAAAACTTATTGCTGATACCAGAACGACATACACGCAATACTTTCTATTTGCAGAATATTGCGCGCTTGTCTTCGATTTTGCGTCAAGCTGGATTGAATGTTCGACTAGGTACCTTCTCCGAAGAAATTAAAAAGCCAACCTGGATTGACTTGCCTGATGGCAATCGCTTGTTGATGGAGCCGCTTTCTCGATTGGGTCTCAAGAAGCAACGCTTAGGCCTAAAAGATTTTGATCCTTGCTCGATCCTATTAAATAACGACTTATCCGCAGGCATCCCTCCGATTTTGGAAAATATCTATGAGCAGTACTTGCTGCCAGGCTTACACGCTGGTTGGCATGTGCGTCGTAAATCTAATCACTTTGCCGCATATGAAGAGGTGGCAAAGAAATTTGCCAAAGTAGTGGATATCGATCCATGGATGATTAATCCTTACTTTACTAGTTGCTCCAATATTAATTTCCACGAGCGTAAGGGTGAAGACAAACTTCAAACTGCTGTAGAGCAAGTTTTAAAAAAGACCGCTAAGAAGTATCGTGAATACGGTATTAAAGAGAAGCCTTATGTTGTCGTAAAAGCTGATGCCGGTACTTACGGCATGGGCGTGATGGTAGTGAATGATCCCTCGCAGTTAAAGGGCTTGAATCGTAAAGACCGCAATAAGATGAGTGTGGTCAAGGAAGGTCTTGAGGTCAGCGATGTATTGATTCAGGAGGGTGTGTATACCTTCGAGAAGGTCAATGAAGCGGTTGCTGAACCGGTGGTGTACATGATCGATCGTTATGTCATTGGCGGCTTCTATCGCGTTCATACTGACCGTGGACCAGATGAGAACCTGAATGCTCCAGGTATGCATTTTGTGCCTCTAGCCTTCGAGCAAAACTCGATGCCTGATCTCGGAGCTAAGCCGGGTAGTGCCGCTCCAAATCGCTTCTATCTATATGGTGTGGTTGCTCGCTTAGCGCTGCTTGCTGCATCATTGGAGCTAGAGCGAACTGATCCCAATGCTGAAACCGCATAAATAAATCACTAATCTCTCAATAGAAATAATGAACCTTCTTTTTATTGCAGATCCCCTTGAATCTTTTAAGATTCAAAAAGATTCCACACTCGCAATGATGCGAGCAGCGCAAGAGGCAGGCCACCATTTGTGGTTTTGTCAAAGTCGCAATGTGTTGTGGAGAGATGATTTCGTAGTGGCTGATTGCCAATCTTTAGTGATTAAGCCCAGCTCCACTCACTGGTTTGAGTTAGGTGATATTGAGTCTCGAACACTCAAGTCTTTTTCTGCTGTGCTTATGCGCACAGATCCTCCTTTTGATATTGAATATCTCAATACCACTTGGTTGTTATCGGCCGCAGCACGTCAGGGCGCGAAAGTATTTAATGAGCCAAGCGCTGTTCGAGATCATTCAGAAAAACTATCCATCACAGAGTTTCCAGAGCTGATTCCGCCTACCTTAGTCACGCGTGAATTAGCTGCAGTAGAGCTTTTTCATCAAGAACATCGCGATATCGTGATTAAACCGTTAGACGGCATGGGCGGCATGGGTGTATTTAGAGTTGGGGCTGATGGCCTTAACCTTGCGAGCATTGTAGAAACCCTTGGTGAGAATGGCGCAAGAACCCTGATGGTTCAACGCTTTCTTCCAGAAATTGCCCAGGGTGATAAACGGGTACTTTTAATTGGTGGAGAGGTGGTGCCATTTGCGCTAGCCCGCATTCCGCAGGGTAGCGAAATTCGGGGTAATTTGGCTGCCGGCGGCAAAGGCGTAGCGATGCCTTTAACCGAGACTGAAAAAAGGATTGCTGAAAAATTAGCACCTGTTTTAAATCAGCGTGGATTATTCTTAGTTGGGCTGGATTTAATTGGTGGTTATCTCACTGAAATTAATGTGACGAGCCCTACTTGTTTTGTAGAAATTACTGACCAAAGCAACTTTAATGTTGCGCAATTTTGGTTAGCAGCGCTAGAGAAAGCATTGGCATAAATATGGTTGGAATTGTCATCGTTGCTCACACACCGGTTGCCAGCGCAATGCTGGGGTTTGCTGAGCATACTTTTGGTGTATTGCCTGAGCGTGTTCGAGCAGTGGATATCCCTCCTCATGAAGATACCAAGGCAAGCTTTGATCGCGTAATGAAGGCGGCTTATGCTGTGAACACAGGCAATGGCGTCCTGATCCTGACAGATGTTATGGGCGCAACCCCCGCTAATGTGGCCTCTAAGCTTGAGGCCTTAGGGCCTTTATCAGGCCTAAATGCTCCTGTCATCGTCTTAGCGGGATTAAACCTTCCTATGCTGATGCGTTGCATTTCTCATCGCGGTGAGAATCTAGAAGAGTTAGCGCAAAAAGCCCTTGCCGGTGGGCAGAATGGCATCTTACGCTTAGGTACAAAAGTAAATCAAGAATAGATAAGGTCCAGCACACTATGCCTTCGGCAGAAATCGAAATCATCAATAAATTAGGCTTGCATGCGCGCGCATCTGCCAAACTGTCTCAATTAGCGGCTCAGTTTCCTTGTGAAATATTGTTGTCACGTAATGGGCGTCAAATTAATGCGAAGAGCATTATGGGTGTGATGATGTTGGCGGCCGGTATCGGCAGCACTGTGACCCTTGAGACTGTGGGCGAAAAAGCGGATGAAGCTATGCAGGCACTCACTGCCTTAATTAATGACCGATTTGGTGAGGGTGAGTAAATAGCATGACTTTTGCATTGCACGGAATTCCAGTATCGAAAGGCATTGCCATTGGCAAGGCGGTACTGATTTCTCGTGCAGCATTAGAAGTGAGTCATCACCTGATTGAAGCTGGTAAAGAAGAGGCTGAAGCACAAAAGCTATTAGACGCATTTGATCAGGTTCGCCTAGAGCTTGAACAATTGCGCCAAGGGTTGCCAAAAGATGCCCCACAAGAGATGGCTGCATTCTTAGACGTCCACGGTATGATATTGGCGGATCCAGCATTGGCTGAGAAGCCCATTAAACTCATTCGTACGCAACGATTAAATGCAGCATGGGCTTTAACCACTGAGCTCAATGATCTTCTAGAGCAATTTGCAGATATTGAGGACGCTTATTTAAAGGAGCGTGCTAACGATATTCGGCAGGTTGCTGAACGAGTCATTAAGGCATTAAATTCCCAGAAAAAAGATCCATTAAATGATTCTGATTTTTTGCCAACAAGCGATATTGGTATTGAGTCAATTATTGTTGCTCACGATATTGCTCCGCACGACATGCTGCGTTTTAAAGAGCATGCGTTTACCGGATTTGTAACGGATCTTGGCGGCAAGACCTCCCATACTGCTATCGTGGCGCGCAGCATGGAAATACCCGCAGTAGTTGGCGTACGTCACGCGAGCGAAATGATTCGCCATGGCGATTGGTTGGTACTAGATGGCGATCGAGGAGTTGTAGTAGTTGCCCCAGATGAGCAACTGCTAGCCGAATATCGCAAACTACAAACGCAGGTTCTGAAAGAAGCTCGTAAGCTCCAGCAGTTAAAGCATGCAAAAACAGAAACAGCTGACCGTGTTGAGATTGAGTTGTTTGCCAATATTGAATTACCAGAAGATGCTATTCAGGCGGTAAAGCTAGGGGCTGTAGGGGTTGGTTTATTCCGTTCTGAATTTTTATTCATGGACCGTAAACAGGCTTTGCCAGATGAAGAGCAGCAATATCAAGAATACCGTCGCGTAGTCGATTTAATGCAGGGCTTACCTGTCAACATTAGAACCATTGATGTTGGTGCAGATAAAGCATTGGGCGGCGGTGGCGATATTTCTCAAACAGGAACTTCACCACTGGGATTGCGGGCAATCCGCTGGTCTTTAACGGAGCCTGAAATCTTTTTAACGCAGCTCAGAGCAATCTTGCGCGCATCAGCCCATGGTCAAGCGCGCATCATGATTCCTATGTTGGCGCATGCTAAAGAGATCGATGAAACTTTTAGGCTGATTGAAAAAGCCAAACAACAGTTGCATCAGCGTGGCAAAGCATTTAATCCGAATATTCAGATTGGCGCGATGATTGAGATTCCGGCTGCCGCTTTAGTCTTGCCTTTGTTTATTAATCGATTCGATTTTCTTTCTATTGGAACGAATGATTTAATCCAGTACACGCTGGCGATTGATCGCGCAGATCATGCAGTTGCCCATTTATACGACCCATTACATCCAGCGATATTGAATTTATTGGCTAATATCATTGAGCAAGCTAAACGCGCCAATGTACCTGTGGCTGTTTGTGGCGAGATGGCTGGTGATCCTGCATTAACGAAGTTATTGCTTGCCTTGGGCTTAACGGATTTCTCAATGCACTTCAGCCAGTTATTGCTGGTCAAGCGGGAAATTCTTCAGGCCAATGTCGGTTTATTAAAAGCCCGCGTTAATAGGGTCTTGAAGGCGTATGAGCCCGAAGAGCAGGCAAAGGCTCTAGAGCGACTGCTGTCTTAACTACTTAGCGCGTTGCTTAGTGGGCTGAGCCGCATACCGAGCACTCGGAATTACGGCTAATACGGATTTCATCGATTTGGGTCGTACGCCCATTCCAAAGCAACATGCGGCCCACCAAGGGCTCTCCAAAACCAATTAATACCTGCAGGACTTGAGCGGCTTGTATGGCTCCAATGATCCCTACTAGAGGCGAGAAGATGCCCATGCTGGAGCAACTGACTTCTTCAAATAATTCATCTGGAGAAAAGATGCAGGCATAGCATGGTGAGCTTGGATTTCGCAGATCAAAGACACTCACTTGACCATCAAACTTGAGTGCTGATCCAGAAACTAGAGGAATTTGATGTTTAACGCAGGCGGCATTAATGAGGTGCCGAGTTGTAAAGTTATCCGTGCAATCGAGAACAACATCAACGCTTGGCAATATTCCATCTAATAGCGAAGCTGTGGCTTTAGCCTGAATGGTTTCAATCTGAATGCTGGAGTTAAGACGTTGTAAAAATTCTTTTCCTGAGACAACTTTACTTTTGCCAACGCTACTTTCGGCATGCATGATTTGGCGCTGCAAATTGGTGAGCTCTACATCATCATGATCTACTAAGGTGATGAGTCCAACTCCGGCAGCAGCTAAATAGGGGGCGGCAGCACTACCTAAGCCGCCGGCACCGATGACTAAAGCATGTGATTGGAGAAGCTTCTCTTGGCCAGCAACATCAATCTCGTCAAGCAGTAAATGCCTGGAGTATCGAAGTAACTGCTCGTCATTCATGTGCCAGCCGCAGAGATTAAAAGGTTATTCGAGTTTGGATGAAGAGCGCTTCACAGGCTGGCCATTAATAAAGGCCACCGCTTGAGAAAGCATGAAGTCATCCGCACTACCTAGTTCTGTAGGCTTCTTATTTTTATCTTTCTCTTTTTCTTCAGGAGTCTTCTTGGCATTTTTTTCTTCAATGCGCTGCAACTCTTCGATACGACGTTGTTCCCGATCTTTAATCAACTTATCTTCGGCAGACTGCTTATTGCGGAGATGTTTTTCGCTATCAATCTCACGAGTGATTAATACATCATCTGGATCACCATCTTTGTTTTGATCTACTGGGATATCTGGTTTCACACCAAAAGCCTGAATCGACTTGCCACTTGGGGTGTAGTAATAAGCGGTAGTAATCTTCAGTGCTGAATCATTGGTCAGGGGGCGAACGGTTTGGACAGAGCCCTTACCAAAGGTCGTTTTTCCAATAATGGTTGCGCGTTTATAGTCTTGGAGTGCGCCAGCCACAATCTCGGAAGCTGAGGCGGAATAAGCGTTTACCAAGACCACCATAGGCAATTTCTTAAATATCGCTGGAACACCCGCCAAAGGGTCGCCAGACTCATTTAGGCGATACATCGCTGGCGTTGCATTAAATACCTGTTTTGAATCTGGGGACTGGCCCTTAGTGGAGACAATGACTGCGTCAGCAGGCAAGAATGCTGCAGCCACACCCACAGCTCCTTGTAATAGACCGCCGCCATTGTTGCGAAGATCAAGAATGATACCTTTGAGTTTTGGATCTTGATTGGCAATATCAGTTAGTTTCTTGGCAAGATCGGGAACGGTGCGCTCTTGAAAGCTTGTGATGCGTACCCAAGCAATATCGTTATCCAGAATTTTTGTTTTGACTGATTGAACTTTAATCTCTGCGCGAGTGATTGTGACCGGAAAGCTACGCTCCTCACTCTTACGAAATACCGTCAAAGTAATTTTGGTTCCAGGTTCGCCGCGCATAGTCCGCACAGCTTTGTCTAGAGACATACCACGAACAGGTTTGTCATCAAGGCGTGTAATGAGGTCTCCAGCTTGAAGGCCTGCGCGAGCAGCAGGACTATCTTCAATTGGATTGAGTACTTTCACTACACCATCTTCAGAAGTGATTTCAATGCCAAGTCCAGCAAACTTTCCAGAGGTCATCTCTTGCATTTCTGCAAAATCTTTTTTATCTAAGAAAGTGGAATGAGGATCAAGACTACTGACCATTCCTTTAACGGCATCTGTTAGTAGTTGCTTATCTTCTATGGGCTCAACATATTCACGCTTAATTTGGGCAAAGACATTGGAGAGCGTGCGGAGCTCATCCAGCGGTAGCTGAGGGCTTTGCTGGGCGGTCGCGGAGAGCTGGATCGTGGCTGCTACGCCGGCGATAAGGCCAACGGCTATCAGGGCGAAATTCTTTAGAAATTGGCGCATATCTCTTTTGCTTTAATCCAAATAAAAGTGTTGAATGGGTTTGAGGTTGTCGTCTAACTCATAAACAAGTGGCACACCATTAGGTACATTCACTTCCATGATGGCTTCATCAGACATTTGATCTAAATACTTAATGAGTGAGCGAATACTGTTGCCGTGCGCCACTAATAAAACGCGTTTGCCAGCTTTGAGTGCGGGTGCAATAGATTCATTCCACAAGGGTAATACTCGCTCAACATTATCTTTCAGGCATTCGCCCAAAGGAATATCGGAAGGATTGAGCTTTGAGTAACGGGGATCATTTTTGGGGTGACGCTCATCATCATGCTCAAGTAGCGGTGGACGTACATCATAGGAGCGACGCCAAATATGAACTTGTTCATCGCCATATTTAGTTGCCGTTTCAGCTTTATTCAATCCGGTGAGTGCGCCATAGTGACGTTCATTTAAGCGCCAGCTATGAACAACAGGAAGCCACATCAAATCCATGGCATCTTGAACGTGCCAAAGAGTGCGAATGGCACGCCTTAAAACAGAGGTATAGGCGATATCAAATTCATAACCTGCATTTTTGAGGTTTTCACCTGCTGCGATGGCTTGTTCTGCGCCTTTAGGGGTTAAGTCAACGTCCGCCCAGCCAGTAAAGCGGTTTTCAAGGTTCCAGGCGGATTCGCCATGACGAATAAGGACAAGTTGTTTCATAGAGCCATTCTATAATCCGGTGATGAACTTTCTCACGCAAATTGATAATTTAGCGCTTATTGCCCTGTTGTTGGTTTCAGGCATAGCGCTTTTCCTACCCTCATTATCTACGCTTATTGGCGGAAAAGGCTTGTCGCCTACCGAAGCGACGATTTGGATTAATCGACGCAAAGCCTATGTCTTGGACCTGCGCTCGGAAGAGGCCTTTAAATCGGGTCATTTACCTGGCGCCAAATTCGCTAATGCTGCTGGTTTAACGGCAGCGATTGAAAGGCTCAAGCTTGACCGTAAGCACCCAGTAGTCCTGGTTTGTGAAACCGGATCTCAGTCACGCAAACTCGTGGCCGAAGCTCAAAAGTTGGGCTTTGCCGAAGTAGGCGCCTTAGATGGCGGTGTGCAGGCTTGGAAAGCAGCAGCTCTGCCATTAGTGAAATAAGGAGAAATCGATGCCTCCAGTAACAATGTATAGCACCCAAGTTTGCCCTTACTGCGTCATGGCGGAAAAGTTGCTGACTAAAAAAGGCGTTGCTAATCTCGAAAAGATTTTGATTGATCGTGATCCGGCCCAACGCGAAGTTATGATGACACGCACTGGCCGCCGCACTGTTCCACAAATCTATATTGGTGATACGCATGTTGGTGGTTACGACGACTTAGTGGCATTAGATCGCGCTGGAAAGCTTGATCCTTTATTAGCTTAATAGATTTAACATTCAAAGAAAGTTAGCAATGACTGAACAAACCCCAGCACCTCAGGCAGGCACCGATCAAGCTAAAGAACCTGGATTTCGTATTCAGCGAATTTACTTAAAAGATGTATCTCTTGAGCAACCAAATGCTCCGCAAATTTTGTTGGTTGCGTCTGAGCCACAAGTCCAGGTTGAGATTGATATCTCCGTTGCACCCTTAAGTGAAGGTATCTTTGAGGTAGCTCTAAGCTCCACTGTGACTGCTAAAGTCGATACCAAAGTACTATTCTTGGTAGAAGCAAAACAAGCCGGCATCTTTGAATTTAGCAACATTCCGGTTGAGCAAATTGATCCTATGCTTGGCATTGCTTGCCCAACAATTTTGTATCCGTATTTACGTTCAAATATTGCCGATATTATTAGTCGCGCAGGCTTCCAGCCAATTCATTTGAATGAGATTAATTTCCACGGCATGTACGAACATCGTTTGATGCAAGCTCAACAAGAAGCTGCCGCCAAGGATGGCGCAGCCGCTGAGAGCAAGCCTCACTAAGATCAACGAGCGAGCCCACAGATCATGAAGGTGACGCTGCTTGGTGCTGGTGCCTGGGGAACGGCGATGGCTGCACAAGCAGCTCGCTTTCTCCAAGAAGGTGATGTTGTTTTATGGTCTCGTAGCAAACAACAGCTAAAAGAAATTGAAGAGAGCGCTGAAAATCGCGCTTATCTTTCAGGCATTCAGTTGCCTGCAAGCCTTAAGTTTGAGAGCAACTTTTCTGCTGCCATCAAGCGACTTTCGAGCAATGATTTATTGGTCATTGCTACACCAATGTCAGGGCTTTCAGAAACAATCGCCCAAGCTTTAAAGATTGCTGAGCACCCACTTAATATTATTTGGCTCTGCAAAGGGCTTGAGCCGAATACCGCCCTATTGCCCCACCAGGTAGTAGAGCGTGAGAGCAAGATGCATTCTCATGGAATAACGCATTCGTATGGTGCCTTATCCGGCCCGAGCTTTGCACGTGAGGTTGGTGCGGGTATGCCTTGCGCTTTAACTGTTGCTAGCAAATCTCCTAAGTTATGTGAAGCAGTGCAAACCGCTTTCCATCACGGCAATATGCGTGTGTATTCAAGTGATGATTTGATTGGTGTGGAGTTAGGCGGCGCTATTAAGAATGTCTTGGCGATTGCTGCAGGTATTGGTGATGGCTTAGATTTGGGCTTGAACGCACGCGCTGCTGTTCTCACACGCGGTTTAGCAGAGATGATGCGAATTGTGAAAGCCGCAGGCGGTAAATCCGAAACTTGCATGGGTCTTACTGGGGTTGGGGACTTGATCTTGACCGCCACTGGAGATCTATCGCGTAATCGGCGCGTTGGTCTTGAGCTTGCTGCTGGTAAGTCGCTGCCTGAGGTTCTTGCCAGTCTTGGTCACGTTGCTGAGGGTGTGCTTTGTGCAGAGGCGGTTGGCGACTTGGCAAAACGCTTAGGGGTTGACATGCCGATCACTACGATGATGGGTGAAGTGCTCTCTGGAAAATTGAAGCCACATGTTGCCGTTAAAAAACTTATGGGGCGTGATCCTAAAATCGAATCGTAATTACAGCATCTGGGTCAATTTCTTATTGACCGCCAGCAAGGCCATTCTGGCGCCATGCTTCATAAACTACGATTGCTACAGTATTTGATAGGTTCAGACTGCGACTACTATCTTGCATTGCCAGACGCATGCGATTCTCATTCGGAATCGAGTCTCTGACTTCATCCGCAATACCTTTGGTTTCAGAGCCAAATACAAAGTAATCATCGGGCCCGTATTTGCCTTCATGAAACTTGCCCGAGCCCTTGGTAGTCAATGCAAAGAGATGCTGAGGATCGGGTTGCTCATCCTTTAAAAACTGTGCCCAATTTTTATGTACTTTGACTCGTGCAAACTCGTGGTAGTCCAGGCCCGCTCTACGCAACTTAGCATCTTCCATCGGAAACCCAAGCGGCTCAATTAAATGCAGCTTGGCGCCAGTGTTTGCACACAAACGAATAATGTTTCCAGTGTTAGGTGGAATCTCGGGTTCGAATAAAACAATATTAAACATACGGCACTCTTTAGATTGGTCGCGCAGCTCGAAGTACTACCCAATTAATGACGCGAGATACACCATTGTCCTTCAGAACGCGCGCAATTTCATTAAGAGTTGCGCCACTTGTCATCACATCATCAAACACAATCACAGTCTTGTTTGCGAGCTGATCAATATAACGCTCTTCAAGGTAAAACATTCCCTGAATGGCTAGGTGGCGATTGCTTAAGGTGCTTCCGGCCTGTCGCTCTGCATAATGATGGCGCTGCAGCACATAAGGTGATTTTTGAATATGCACTCCACACTGAATCCGTTTAGCAATTTCCCAACTTTGATTGAAACCACGCTGCGCTAACTTCTCAATACTAAGCGGCACTGGCAGTAAATAATCAGCAGAGATATCTTCAAATTCCCGACTAAAAATTAAGTTCCATGTTCTGCCAAGGGCATTAGCAAATGCAATGCGTTTTTGATACTTCAATTCATGTAGCGGAGTTTGTAACAATCCATCGTAGCGATCTAAGCAATAGGTTTCATCAAAGCATGGTTGAAAGGTTTGGCATTGCATACAGCGTTGTTGTGCAATTTCTGAAACCTGAAGTGTTATGCCACATTGGTAGCAACATTGATAGTTCAATAAACCTTCATCGCGTAATTGATTGAGACAGCGATCGCATAGGGATGATTTTTGGAACCCCTGACAAGCAATACAAGCTGTCGGCAAAAGCTGTTCACAAATGGCTTGAAAAATGTTCTCTGGAAATCGCATGGGGCGCTGAGTATACTGAGTCAATGACCCAGCCCCTTAGATGGTTACAAGACGAAATTGCAGCTCGCATGCTGCAGAAATTAGACATTGTTAAGCTTGATGTAAAAGACATCTTAGTGGTGCCCGATTTTGCTGGTAAGCATTTAGATACGCTCGCTCAGCGCTATCCAAAGGCGCGCATTTTTAGCATCACCGAAAAAGGTGTTTCAGGATTTCAAATGTGGCGCGCTAAAGCGCTGAGTAATTGGCGTTCTTTATTTGCGAGTAACACTAGCTCCTTGACAAGCTATGCCTCGTCTGGAAGATTCGATATTCCCGATAATTCTGTTGATTTAGTGTTCAGCGATCTTTTGCTGCACGATTTGCCTGATCCGAAGCATTTTTTGCAGGAGTGTTGGCGCGTTCTGCGCGAGGGCGGCTTAATCACATTTAGCTATTTAGGGCCTGATACCGGAAAAGAGTTGCGCGCCTTAGAGCTTTCGGACGTAAAGCTGAAGAATTTATTAAGTCCTTGGGATATGCACGATATGGGAGATGCTTTGCTTGGCGAGCGGTTTTCTGATCCTGTAATGGACATGGAGTGCCTCACTTTGGATTACGAGAAGCCTGCTTTATTGCTGGCCGATATGAGTGCGCTGAAATTGGTGCATTCCACCCCTCCTGAAGTCACTGAAAAAGAGGTTTTGCCGCAAAAAATCACCTTAGAGGTGGTTTATGGGCATGCATGGGCACTCGGAAAGCACCTCGCAAAGGCAAAGGACAACGTCGCCTACATTGATCTAAATCAAATTGGGCACAAGACTAGGCCAGATTCTGCCTAAGTGTAAGTGCTTACTATCATTTAAACCTCGACCAAGATTGGTTCAAGCTGGGTTAACCCGGTTTGTTCTTGCGCTTAATTCACCCTATAATCACGGCTGTAAGTATTAGCTTAAGACCGTTTTTTGGGCATTTTGTGGCATTTTTGCTGCTTTGCTCACGACAATAAACAGAGAATAAGATGAATTTATTTGGAAAAGTCACTAGGGCTTCGCTCTATTTCGCAGTAGCTTTTGGTACTGCATTTGCTCATGCAGCAGAGAATATGCCTGGTGGCCCAGCTGTTAATCAGCTGAATTTTGCGCCTCCTGCTACCAAAATCATGCAAGAAATCCATTGGTTGCATTGGATGATGCTGGTCATTTGCGCAGTGATTTTTATTGGCGTTTTTGGGGTGATGTTTTATTCCATCTTGAAGCACCGTAAATCATTGGGTCACAAATCCGCTTCTTTTCACGAGAGCACAACTGTTGAAATTATTTGGACAGTTGTTCCATTGCTGATTGTTATCGGCATGGCATTGCCAGCAACAAAAACTGTTGTGGCGATGAAAGACACTACCAACTCTGACATCACTATTAAGACCACTGGTTATCAGTGGAAGTGGGGTTACGATTACATTAAGGGTGAGGGTGAAGGCATCAATTTTATTTCCACTTTGGCAACATCACGTGAAGCAATCAATAACTTAGCACCTAAGTCAGATACTTATTTGATGGAAGTGGATAACGAAATGGTTGTGCCAGTTGGCAAAAAAATTCGTTTAATTACTACTGCTAACGACGTTATTCATGCTTGGACTATCCCAGCATTTGGCGTAAAGCAAGATGCGATCCCGGGCTTCGTTCGTGACACTTGGTTTAGAGCTGACAAGATTGGTACATTTCGCGGTCAGTGTTCTGAGCTATGCGGTGCAGAGCATGCATTCATGCCTATCGTTGTGAGAGTAGTGTCACAAGAGGACTACACCGCTTGGGTTGCTGAGAAGAAAAAAGCAATGGGTGCTGGCGGTGACGATCCATCAAAGGTTTATACCTTGGATGAACAAAAAGAGCGCGGCGCTAAAGTTTATGCAGCAAACTGTGCAGCTTGTCACCAGCCGAATGGTAAGGGCGCGGGTGCATTCCCTGCATTGGATGGCAGTAAAGTAGTGAACGGTCCTAAGGAGGGTCAGTTCAATATCTTGCTCAATGGTAAAAATGCAATGCCGAAATGGGGTGGTGTTCTTTCTGATGCCGATATTGCTGCTGTAATTACTTATACCCGTAACTCCTGGGGCAATAAGACAGGCGAAGTGATTCAGACCCAAGAAATCATGACCGCACATGGCGGCAAGTAATCCAGATTAACTAATACAGATAAAAACGAAACCGGAGTAATCCATGAGTACAGTCTCTACTACCCACGATCACGCACACGACCACGCGCATGATGATCATATGCCACACGGATGGCGTCGTTGGTTGTTTGCAACCAACCACAAAGATATTGGCACGATGTATTTGCTCTTCTCATTCATCAGCCTATTAGCTGGTGGCGCGATGGCTTTGGGTATTCGCCTGGAATTATTCCAGCCTGGTTTGCAATTCTTCCGCCCTGAGTTCTTTAATCAGCTGACAACCATGCATGGCTTGGTAATGGTATTCGGTGCGATCATGCCGGCATTCGTTGGTTTCGCGAACTGGATGGTGCCTTTGCAAATTGGCGCATCCGATATGGCATTTGCTCGTATGAACAACTTTAGCTTCTGGATTCTGCCGGTGGCTGCAACCTTGTTATTGAGCTCATTCCTTGTCCCTGGTGGTGCTCCAGCAGGCGGTTGGACTATGTATGCTCCGCTGACCTCACAAATGGGTCCTGGCATGGACATGGCAATTTTTGCCCTCCACTTATTGGGTGCTTCTTCCATTATGGGTTCGATCAATATCATCGTGACCATCTTGAATATGCGCGCTCCGGGCATGACTTTGATGAAGATGCCAATGTTCTGCTGGACTTGGTTGATTACTGCTTATTTGTTGATTGCTGTGATGCCTGTACTGGCTGGTGCGATCACGATGACTTTGACTGATCGTCACTTTGGTACCTCATTCTTCTCCGCAGTTGGCGGTGGCGACCCAATCATGTTCCAGCATATTTTCTGGTTCTTTGGTCACCCAGAGGTTTACATCATGATTCTTCCAGCATTTGGAATCGTGAGTGAAATTATTCCTGCTTTCTCCAGAAAAACATTGTTTGGTTACAGCTCAATGGTTTATGCAACCGCATCTATTGCGATCTTGTCATTCATCGTTTGGGCTCACCACATGTTTGCAACTGGTATGCCTGTCACTGGCCAGCTTTTCTTTATGTACGCAACTATGTTGATCGCTGTTCCAACTGGTGTAAAGATTTTTAACTGGGTAGCAACAATGTGGAAAGGTTCGATGACTTTCGAAACCCCAATGTTGTGGGCCATTGGTTTCATCTTCGTATTTACGATGGGTGGCTTTACTGGTTTGATCTTAGCAATGGCGCCAATTGATATCGGTTTGCAAGATACCTACTATGTTGTGGCTCACTTCCACTATGTACTGGTAGCAGGTTCATTGTTTGCCATGTTCGCCGGTTTCTACTACTGGTGCCCCAAGTGGACAGGTCGCATGGCTAGTGAAACTCGCGGCAAGATCCACTTCTGGACTTCCATGATTTTCTTTAACATCACATTCTTCCCGATGCATTTCTTGGGTTTAGCTGGTATGCCACGTCGCTATGCCGACTATCCAACCCAGTTTGCTGATTTCAATATGGTTGCTTCAATCGGCGCATTGGGCTTTGGCTTGTCGCAGGTCTATTTCTTGTTCTTCGTTGTGCTTCCTGCATACCGTGGTCAAGGTGAAAAAGCACCAATGAAGCCATGGGATGGAGCTAAAGGTTTGGAGTGGACTATTCCTTCTCCAGCACCACACCACACTTTTGAAACTCCGCCTAGTGCTGAGCAAATGCATGAAGCAGGAATTTAATTCTTCAGAGAAACAAGCCCTTGCTGCGAAGAATCGCAGGATGGGCCTCATTCTTTTGAGTGTGTCACTGATATTTTTTATTGGTATTGTGATTAAACGGAGTATGTTGGGTTAATCCCGCAATGACGATGGTTTCAACTCAATCACTAAATCGCCAGATTTTATTAAAGCTCTTAATTGCAGCGGTAATGATGTTTGGATTTGGTTACGCACTAGTCCCAATGTATAAAGCCTTGTGTGAAGCTACCGGGATTAATGTTGTAACGAGCAAAAATGACTATGGCGTTAGAGCTTTCAGCCCAAATAGGGTTGGTAATACCCAGGTTAAGTATGCTCGCACGGTGATGGTTGAGTTTGACTCCAATAGCCGTGGCCCGTTTACTTTCAAACCAGTAAAAAATTTTTTAGAAGTGCATCCTGGTGAAATGACTGAGATTGTTTATGAAGTCACCAATAATCAAAATCGCCAAGTGCGAGCACAGGCAATACCAAGTTATGCGCCTAAAAGCGCAACAGAGTTTTTTACAAAGTTAGAGTGTTTTTGTTTTCAAGAGCAGACATTAGCGGCAAATGAGACAAAAAAGATGCCGGTAGTTTTTGTGATCGATGCGGGTCTCCCGGAAGATGTGAAAACCATTACTTTGTCGTATACCTTCTTTGAGTTGGGCGCGGGTGGTACACCACCGGCTCCAAAATCAAAGGTGGTGTCGTGAAGAAAAAAAGTAGTTTTATGCAGTCTATGAAAGCCGTAATGTGGGGTTTCTTGGGGGTGCGTAAACAATCAGGTTTGCAGGAAGATGTCGCTTCACTTAGTTTTGTTCACATTATCATTGCAGGTGTTGTTGGCGCCTTGATTTTTATGGGTGTTCTCCTGTTGATAGTGAAAGCAGTTGTTTCCCATTGATTATTTTTTGATTGAATAGAGAGAATAAGATGTCATCCAATTCAACCCCATACTATTTCGTCCCTGGACTATCTAGACATCCAGCAATGGCCGCACTTGGCTTAGTTGCTTTTGGCTTTGGTATCTCTGGATGGGTAAATCATGCTTCTTGGGGCGCCCCTCTTACCCTTGCGGGCGTGGTATTTGTTATATACGTGCTGTATAACTGGTTCGGCGATACGATTGCTGAGTCCAATGCTGGTAAGAATGGTATCAACGTTGATATTTCTTATCGCTGGTCAATGGCTTGGTTCATCTTCTCAGAAATCATGTTCTTCGGCGCATTCTTTGCGGCCCTCTTTTACGCACGCAATATTGCAATGCCTTGGATGGGTGACGTTACGAGCAAATTACTTTGGCCTAATTTCCAGGCTGTCTGGCCAAATGATGGTCCTGCTGGATTGGTTGAGAAGTTCACCACCATGGGCCCATGGCCGATTCCAACTATCAACACATTATTGTTATTGAGCTCTGGCGTGACGATTACTATTGCTCACCATGCATTGGTAGCGAACCACATGAAGAAGGCCATTATTGGCTTGGCTGCAACTGTTGGCCTGGGTTTTATCTTCTTGTGCTTCCAGGTTTTTGAGTACTACCACGCTTACCATGAGCTCAATTTGAAGCTCACATCAGGTATCTACGGCTCTACATTCTTTATGTTGACTGGATTCCATGGTTTCCACGTATTCCTTGGCGGCACTATGCTGGCCATCGTATTGCGCCGTATGATTCGTGGCGACTTTACTGCTAAACACCACTTTGCTTTTGAAGGCGCTGCTTGGTACTGGCACTTCGTTGACGTAGTCTGGCTTGGACTGTACATCGCTGTTTACTGGATGTAGTTTGAATAAAAAATCGGGGCTTTAAAGCCCCGATTTGTTTCAGCGCTCTTGTGTTGTTCGCTAGCGACTAGTTTGTTCCCACCCTGATGCCGGTAGCTTCAATGAGGCCAAAGTAGTGGGCTAGCAAAATTCCTAAAAATAGCGCGACGGACAACCCAATGCGTAGCATCAGTGAATGAACCATACGGGAGCTATTCCCCCTATCTTTCATCATGTAATACAAAGCCGATCCTAAGCTAAAAACAATCATTAGTAGGACAATAGGAATAATCCACTTCATCTCAAATCCCTCAATTGAATAAGCTGTTTTTTGCCCTCGTTGCCAAGCGCATAGTCGCTACTTTATCAGCCTTGCTGGTGATTGGGATCGGCTGTGGTGCTGGGGTCTGGCAATTAAGCAGGGCTGATACCAAAATTGCCTTGGCAGCGAATTTACAGGCTCGCCAACAAATGCCCATCTTAAGTGCCAATGCAACACCATGGACTTTGGAAGAGGCTAGTGAGCGCCGTATGATTGCTCGTGGGCGATATGTTCCTGAGGCAGCAATTTGGCTGGATAACAGGCCAAGACCCATTCCTCCTGTTGGTAGCGCCACTGCACAGTCCGGCTTTTACCTGATGATGCCATTGAGGCTTGAGGGGAAAGACAAGGTTCTTTGGGTGAATCGGGGTTGGGCGCCGCGCAACAATGAAAATCGCGAAACCCTTCCACCCGTGCAAACCCCAAATACAGTAGTCAATATTGAAGGCGTTGTATTTGCTCATCCCGGAAAAGTCTATGAGCTTGGGAGCAGCAAGATTTCTGCTGATATAAACAAACCAAGAATTGAGCAAAATTTTGATTTAACAACTGAAGGCAAGTTACATGGCTGGAGTCAAGCGCCCTTTATCTTGCGTGAGATTGAGATTGGCATAGAGGATGGCTTAATCCGCGATTGGGCGCCTCTGACAAGTGGGGTCGATCGCCATTATGCTTATGCATTCCAGTGGTTTGCTTTGGCTTTTGCTGGATTTTTATTTTGGTTGCTAAGTGGCCTGCGGCAATACAAACGACAGGGATTAGTGAATGGGGATCAAGAGTGAGTGATAAAGAGTTATTAATTCCAGCTTCACAGGTGGATGCATCTGAGATTAATGCGCGTACGCGTCGTGGCCGTATTCAGATGTTGTTGTTATTGCTTGCCTGTGCCTCACCAGTTCTCGCCTCTTACTTTGCTTATTACGTAATCAAACCTGAGGGTGGAAAAACCAATTTCGGAACACTCGTATATCCAGCCCAAGAGTTCAATGCGGCGTGGCTTGACGCCCCCCTCCAGGGTAAATGGACTCTCTTGGTTGCTCGTCCAGCTGGTGAATGCCACATCAAAGATGAGAAATGTATTGAAGCTTTATTTCTGATGCGCCAAACCAAAGTTGCCATGGGTAGAGAAAGCGAACGCTTGCAGTTAATCTGGGTTAATACAGATGGTAAGCCTGTTGACCCTCAAGTTCTCAAGATTTATGACGAAAAGACGGCAGGGCTTAAGGTGCTTACATTGCCTTCAGACCCAAAGCAAAAGGCGGATTTTGAGGCTTGGTTAAATAAAGAGGGCGTAGGACAGCAAATTCAGTTGATTGATCCAAGCCCGGCAAAGATGATGTATTTCCCAGTGACCAATTCACCTAAAGAATTTTCTAGTATGAAGAAAGACTTGGAAAAGCTTCTGAAGTTAAATCACAAAGGCGAGAATTTGTAATGCCCAGTTTCCTTTTATTTCTGGAACTGGCAGCCATCGCTATTATTTTTGCTGGCCTACCACTCTTCTTCATTTGGAAAAAGCCTGGCTATAGCTTGTTGCAAAAACTCAATTGGGTCTTGGTCTTCATGACCTTTGATCTAATTGTATTTGGCGCATTTACACGCCTCACTGACTCTGGGCTGGGCTGCCCTGATTGGCCTGGATGCTACGGTACTTCCAATCCTTTTCATGCGCTAACCGATATACAACAGGCACAGATTGCTTGGCCTACTGGGCCGGTCACAATTATTAAAGCCTGGATTGAGATGATTCATCGCTATTTAGCCATGACAGTAGGTACATTGATTTTGGTACAAGTGGCTATTGCATTTTCTAAACTAAAGTCCTTGGGAAAAAATCCTTTGCTCGGCAGCTTGGGCTTGCTTTTATTGGTCTGCATTCAAGGCGCCTTTGGTGCTTGGACTGTCACCCTGAAATTGCAGCCAATCATTGTTACAACACACCTGATGTTGGCCTTAGTCTTGTTGGCTTGCTTAACGGCGTATGCGCAGCAGTCATGGGAGGGTAGGTCCTCTGCAATTCGCACCATTCGGGTACGGCCGCTTTCTGCGCAACTCCTCACCCTTTCTTTTATGGTTTTATTCATCCAAATTTTTCTAGGTGCGTGGGTGAGTACTAATTACGCTGTATTAGCGTGCCCTGATTTCCCGATGTGTTTAGGAGGTGCTTGGCCTGAGACCAATTGGAGTGAGGGCTTTACTCTTTGGCGTCAGTTAGGCCTGAATGCGCAAGGAGAATTCATCTCTCCAGAGGCCTTGCAAACAATCCACTGGGCGCACCGCCTTTTTGCCATGCTGGTATTGGTCGTGCTTGGTACTCTGGGCTGGAGTGCTCTCGCACTGGCAACCCCAGTTCTATCAGGCCTTAGTCAAGTGGCCAAGCTATTGCTAGGAGTGCTTTTATTGCAAGTCATCACTGGTATTTCTAATGTGGTGTTTCAGTGGCCGTTATTGGCGGCTTTATTGCACACTGCCGGCTCTGCGGCTTTGGTATTCTGTTTGGTCAGAATGAGTTATTGGGCTTCTTGGAAGCCTTTCATTCAAAAGAAGATGGCGTAAATATGAGCGACTCTAAAACAAGCGCACCAGTGGCTATGCCACGTTGGCGTCAATATTGGGTTTTAACTAAACCCCGAGTGACTCAGCTCGCCGTTTTTTGTGCAGTGATTGGTATGTTCTTGGCAACGCCTGGCATGGTTCCGTATCCAGTGCTCTTTGGTGGCATTGTTGGGATCTGGCTTTTAGCTGGCGCTGCATTTGCAGTGAACTGTTTGATTGAGCAAGCCGTTGATGCCAAGATGAAGCGCACTGCTTGGCGTCCATCAGCCACCGGCGAAGTGACGCCTTTTCACATCATTATTTTCTCAATTGTTCTGGGTTCGCTCGGAATGATTATTTTGTGGAATTTTTGTAACCCATTAACGATGTGGTTAACACTTGCTACCTTCGTTGGTTATGCAGTGATTTATACCTGGTTACTAAAGCCTGCCACGCCACAGAATATTGTGATTGGCGGTTTATCTGGTGCGATGCCACCAGCCTTGGGCTGGGCTGCAGTGACCAATACCCTTTCTGCAGAAGCCTGGCTTTTGGTTCTGATTATTTTTGTGTGGACCCCTCCACATTTCTGGGCACTTGCTTTGTATCGTCGTGATGACTACGTTCAATCGGGTTTACCAATGCTGCCAGTGACTCATGGCGAGCGTTTCACACTGCTGAATATCGTTCTCTATACCCTTATATTAATTGCAGCTACGATGCTGCCTTATATCTATGGCATGAGCGGTATGGTCTATTTAGTTTCAGCAATCATCTTGGGCTTAATGTTCCTGGCCTATGTCATTGCCTTGTTTATTTCCTATAGCGATGCTTTAGCCAAAAAGACCTTCCGCTTTTCTATTACCTATCTTTCGCTACTCTTTGCGGCGCTTTTGATAGACCATTATTTCCTCTGAGAATCATATGAATTTTCTGCGCATTTGCTTTTTAGCAATTCTTTGTTTCGTATTGACTGCTTGCAGCCCAAAACCAGAGTTTAAAAATATTGATATCACTGGCAGCACCGCTTTCGGAAAAGACTTTAGTTTGGTGGATCCCGACGGCAAGGTCAGAACCTTGGCGGACTTTAAGGGAAAAGTAGTGGTGATGTTTTTTGGGTATACCCAGTGCCCTGATGTTTGCCCGACCACCTTAACTGAAATGCAGCAAGTTATGACGCTCTTGGGGTCTCAGTCCGATAAGGTGCAAGTACTTTTTGTCACTGTAGATCCTGAGCGCGATACTGCAGAGATTCTCAAGCAGTATGTCCCTGCCTTTGATCCTCGTTTCTTGGGTTTGCGTCCCGCAGATGAGGCAGCTTTGGAGAAGGTGACGAAAGACTTCAAGATTTATTACAAGAAGGTTCCAGGATCTAAGCCAGGCTCTTACACCATGGATCACACAGCGGGTAGCTATGCATTTGATCCTGAGGGTCATCTACGTTTGTATATCAAGCACGCTCAAGGTCCAGAGACCTTGGCGCATGATTTAAAAGAACTATTAAAGTGAGGGAATTAAAGAAGTTTTCTACCTGCAAACTTCTTGATTGATTAAGCTGCTTGCAACAGGCCGCGCATCTTTTTTAGAGCAGCGGTTTCAATTTGACGAACGCGTTCTGCGGAGATGCCATATTCGCTAGCAAGATCATGTAACGTCTTAGTACCATTGCCTTCGGCATCCATAGCCAGCCAACGAGATTGCACAATATTGCGACTACGCTCATCTAAAGCCATGAGTGCCTGGTCTAGTTTGGGACCTTGCAAGGCATCTGCTTCAGCGCTGGCAATGCGAGCAGTAGGCTCTTGTGAGTTATCCGCTAGCCATTGAATAGGGGCGTAAGCAGATTCATCATCGCTGTCATCGCCCTCTAGAGCGACATCGCCACCAGCAAGGCGCATTTCCATTTCTTTAACATCAGAACCTTTGACATCAAGTGCTTTAGCCAAGGCGTCAACCTCACTAGGTGTAAGCGCACTCAAGGTAGGCTTGTTGCTGCGTAAGTTAAAGAATAATTTGCGTTGTGCTTTGGTGGTTGCAGTTTTTACTAGGCGCCAATTCTTGAGAATGTACTCATGAATCTCTGCTTTGATCCAATGTATTGCATATGACACTAAACGTGCGCCATTGTCTGGGTCATAGCGTTTAACAGCTTTCATCAAGCCAATATTGCCTTCTTGAATTAAGTCAGCATGCGGGATTCCATAGCCAAGATATTGGCGAGCAATAGAAACGACTAAGCGTAAATGAGAGAGCACTAAAGTTTTGGCGGCATCGACATTTTCAGTACGACGAAATTCCTGCGCAAGATGTAACTCTTCCGCAGCACTAAGCATCGGCACTCGATTAACATACGAAATGTATGAATCGAGAGTGCCAACCCCAAGAGTTGGCAACATCTGAAATGCAGGCGCAGACGCAGTCTGCGCGACTGGCAGCGTTTGCAAATTCGGGTTGTCGGATTTCTTTTGAACCATTTTTTCTTATAAAGGTGAGGTGTTAATAGAGATCTATTTTAGCACTCTTGTCAAGAGAGTGCTAATGGTTTTAATGAACTGTAAGCTATTGATTTAATTGAATAATTCAGATGAATATTGCCCTGCGGTGAAGGGGGCTAAATCCTCAATTCCTTCGCCCTTGCCTAGGGCTAGAACAGCGGGTTTTGGGCCATCCTGTAGGGTGTGGGCTAAGGCACAGATCACGCCGCCCTTAGCGGTGCCATCAAGCTTGGTAACGATGATTCCAGTCAGGCCAAGAGCGGCATGAAATGCCTTTACTTGGCTCAAGCCGTTCTGCCCAGTATTGCCATCTAAAACAAGCAGGGTGTGGTGAGGCGCCCCAGGAAGTGCTTTACCAATGACACGTTTTACTTTCTTGAGCTCTTCCATGAGGTTGTCCTGGGTGGCGAGACGGCCTGCAGTGTCAATGATGAGAATATCGTTCTTGCGAGAGATGGCAGCATGAATGGCATCGTGTGCAACGGCTGCTGCATCACCACCTTCTTGAGTAATAACGTCAACCTGGTTGCGTCCACCCCACTCCTGAAGCTGGTTACGTGCCGCAGCTCTAAAAGTATCGCCGGCAGCCAAGAGAACTGATTTTCCCTGAGACTGAAAGAGTCGGCAAAGTTTGCCAATGGTCGTAGTCTTGCCGGCTCCATTTACCCCTACAACCAACCACACCTCTGGAGTGTTAGGCTTATCACTTGTAAATAGTGGGTTTGGTGAAGGTTCAATAGCAGTCAATAGTGCGCTGACTTCTTGAATGAGAAGAGTTTGCAACTCCTCTGGACTAGAGGCCTTTTCAGACTTTGCTGCTTTTCGTAGTTTGGTGATGAGTTGTTCAGTCGTAGGTAGACCCACATCACTTTGAATGAGTGATTCTTCTAAGGTTTCAAACCAAGATTCATCAACCTTGTTTGATTTGAAAAGGGATCCGAGGGTTTTACGTAAGCCGAACATAATCGATACAATTTAAAACTTGCATCTTATCAATTTAATTCTAGGGATATGGTGATTTAGCAGATGCTTTCCAATTTACTCCGAATTTCCTTTTTATTCTTTGTCATTAGCCAGCATACTTGGGCTGCTGGTCCTGATTCAGGGGATACGCATGAGTATCGGTTGAGCAATGGCCTCAAATTGATCATCAGGGAAGACCATCGTGCGCCAACAGTAGCTCATATGGCTTGGTATCGCGCCGGATCCATTGATGAGGTCAATGGGAAGACGGGCGTTGCCCACGTGCTTGAACACATGATGTTTAAGGGTACCGATAAAGTGAAGGCGGGTGAATTTTCTCGCTTGGTAGCCGCGGTCGGTGGGCGCGAAAATGCATTTACCTCGCACGATTACACCGCTTATTTTCAGCAAGTTGAAAAATCAAAATTAGAAGACGTGATCAAGCTTGAAGCAGATCGTATGTCTAACCTCAATTTTGATGATGCAGAATTCTTAAAAGAAATTCAGGTCATCATGGAGGAGCGTCGCTTACGAACAGAAGACAATCCTAGTAGTTTGCTCAACGAATCATTAATGGCAACCGCTTATATGAGTTCTCCATATCGCCATCCGGTGATTGGTTGGATGAATGACTTAGAGAATATGAAAGCGTCCGATGCGCGAGATTGGTATCGTAGTTGGTATAAGCCAAACAATGCAACCGTAGTCATCAGCGGTGATGTGGATGCTAAAAAGGTTTTGAATATGGCGGAGAAGTATTACGGCGTTGCCGCTGCTCATGAGTTGCCAGTGCGTAAGCCGCAAATTGAGTCGCCTCAAAAAGGGATTAAGCGGGTCCAGGTAAAGGCGCCAGCTGATAGTGCTCAACTGACTATGGCTTGGAAGGTGCCGCGCCTCGATCCCGGTAAGCCGGATGACCCCGAGCCGTATGCTTTAGAGCTTTTGACAGCAGTGCTGGATGGCTATGACAATGCCCGCTTAAATCGCACGCTCGTTAAGCAGGAAAAAGTAGTCAATGATGTAGGCGTGGGGTACGACATGATCTCCCGGGGGCCAGAACTATTTTTAATTAGCGCCACGATGGCTAAAGGAAAAACAGTCGATCAGGCTCAGGTAAGCATCCGGAAGGCGCTTGACGAAATAAAGCAGAAAGGAATTCTTGAATCTGAGCTCAAAAGAATTAAGGTTCGCATCCTGTCGGAGCAAATCTATAAGCGCGACTCTATCTTTGGTCAAGCAATGGAAATTGGCAGTACAGAGATGGCAGGATTTTCTTGGAAGGACATTGATTACATGCTGGAGAAAATGCAAACCATTACACCTGAGCAAGTGCAAGCAGTTGCAAAAAAATATCTGGTTGATGAGGGTTTGACGATTGCGGTATTGGATCCTCAGGCGCGTCAAGCTGCAGGTAAGGAGAGCAAGTGATGAATCTCTTCGTTAAAGGTATTTCAGTTTGCCTCTTTGCTTTTGGCTTGCTTAGTAACGCGCACGCCATCTTACCGATCGAGAAGTTAGATTCTTATAAGGGTGCCAAGGCATATTTAGTGCAAACCAAAGCGCTGCCGATGGTAGACATTGAAGTGAGCATTGATGCAGGCGATCGCTATGACCCTGCTGGCAAAAGTGGCCTAGCCGATATGGTTGCAGGCCTCATGAATTATGGGGTTAGGGGTAAAAAAGGGGCTCTCACTGAAGCTCAAATAGCTGATGAAATCGCTGATCTTGGAGCCAATATTGGCCTATCGGTGAGCGGTGAGCGAGCAATCTTGCGCATTCGCAGTTTGAGTCGAAAAGACTTGCGCGATAGAGCGGTACAACTAGCCTCTGCTATGTTGAGCGAGCCGACTTACGATTCAAAAATTGTTGAGCGTGAGAAACAAAGAACGATAACAAGTTTGCTTGAGGCGGAAACTAAGCCCGAGTTTGTTCTCGAACGTCGTTTTAAAAAATCAGTGTATGGAAACTATCCCCTAGCTGATTCGCCAACAGTGAAATCAGTTGCTGCTGTAAGTGTGAATGACTTAGTGCAATTTCATAAGCAGTTTTATCGCAGTGACCGCATGATTGTGAGTATTGTTGGCGATATTGATCGCGCTCAAGCAGAAGAAATCGTCAAAGCTTTGTTAAAGCAGATTCCTGCTTCAGGACAGCCGATCGCAAAGTTGCCTGAACTCGAGCGCTCTCCTGTGGAGCCTCTGGCGCAAAGAGAAATTCAAATTCCTTTTGATTCTCAGCAGGCCCACATTGCTATGGGGATGACGGCGGTTGCTCGTAACAACCCTGATTACTTCCCATTACTGGTTGGTAACTATGTTTTAGGCGGCGGCGGTTTTGTCTCTCGCTTGATGGCTGAGGTGCGTGAGAAGCGCGGTCTGGCATACAGCGTGTTTAGTTACTTTATTCCTGGAAAAGAGAATGGCATTTTTCAAGCGGGCCTACAAACCAAGAGTGATCAGGCTGCGCTGGCTTTAGAGGTGATGAGTTCTACCACTGCTCAATTTATCGCCGATGGACCCACTCCATCTGAGCTTATGGCTGCTAAAGCAAACCTAGTGAATGGTTACCCATTGCGGATTGATAACAATCGCAAGTTGTTGGACAACCTCTCTTCAATTGCATGGAATGGCTTGCCGCTCGATACGATGGATGTATGGACAAAGCAAGTTGAGGCGGTAACTTTGGAGCAGGTCAAGACTGCATTCCAAAAATACCTTGCAATGGATCGTATGAAGATTATTGTATTGGGAGCAAAAAATAAATAAGCCCAATAAAGTAAGCAAGCCTTTAAAGACTGAGCCGCCGAAGAAGGTGCGGATTATTGGTGGTAATTGGAGAAGTCGTTTGCTAACGGTTTTGGACCTGCCTGGCCTACGCCCTACAACTGATCGCATTCGGGAAACGCTCTTTAATTGGTTGGGACAAGATTTAACAGGTTTACGATGCCTAGATCTTTTTGCGGGTACCGGTGCTTTGGGTTTTGAGGCCGCATCAAGAGGCGCTGCATTGGTTGTGTTGCTGGAGAAAGAAAAAAAGGCTTACATAAATTTAACAGCCAATTTTGCTTTATTGCAGTCTTCACCAGCTGCTGGCCTTGTAGAAATTTTGCAGCGAGATAGCCTTGAGTTTCTGAAGCAGCAGGCAGATCGTTCTAGCAATTTAATTTTTATTGATCCACCATTCCAGGATTCGGGTTTATTAGATCGCGCCGTTATCCAGGCAGCTAGGGTTTGTGATGACTCGGCAGGCGGTGGTATTTATGTGGAATTTCCCTCTAGTCGACCACGCGAGGAGGTGGAGGCCTTACTACCGGACTGGCATTGTGGAAAATACTTAGAGGCTGGACAGGTAAAAGCCTGTCTATTTCGGGGTGGAAGAGGCTAAACTCTTGCCTGTAGCCGATAAAGCCTTAGGAACGTTATGACAGTTGCCGTTTACCCTGGAACATTTGATCCATTTACTCGTGGTCACGAGGACTTGGTCCGCCGCGCATCGAGCATTTTTACGGAGTTGATTGTGGGTGTTGCCGACAGTCGCAGCAAACGTCCATTCTTCAATTTAGAAGAGCGCATTGCTATCGCCAAGGAAGTACTTGGCCACTATCCGAATGTAAAAGTCGTTGGCTTTACTGGCTTATTAAAAGATTTTGCACGCGAGCATCAAGCGCGCGTGATCGTGCGGGGGTTACGTGCTGTATCTGATTTTGAGTATGAGTTCCAAATGGCAGGCATGAATCGTTACCTGCTTCCTGACGTTGAAACTTTATTCTTAACCCCATCCGATCAGTATCAATTTATCTCAGGCACTTTCGTGCGTGAGATAGCTTCAATGGGTGGTGATGTGAGTAAGTTTGTTTTTCCATCAGTGGAAAAATGGCTCGTCAGAAAAATTGCTTCAGGCACTCAGAATAAAGAGTGACCAAATGAAATTTGGCGAGTAAATCATGGCATTAATGATCACGGACGAATGCATTAACTGCGATGTCTGCGAGCCGGAGTGTCCAAATGATGCTATTTACATGGGTCTGGAGATTTATGAAATCAATCCCGATAAATGTACCGAATGCATAGGTCACTATGATGCCCCCCAATGTCGCCAGGTCTGTCCAGTCGACTGCATCCCATTTAATCCTGAGCACACAGAAACTCAAGAGCAGTTAATGGTGAAGTTCACGCGTTTAACTGCTGCCAAAAAAGCCAATACAGCTTAACTGAGCAGCTTAGTTCAGTAATTAGCCCTTGGAGTGCAACTCCATCATAGCGTTTTGAGTGTCGCCTTTTAAAAAGAGCGGCAAAATTTGCAGGCTATTTTCAATGCTGATATCAATAAGTTTTTGCTCGTCCAATTGAGGTCTACGCAATACATAATCTGCAACATCCATCGGGCGTCCATCACCAGCTAAATCTCTGGGGTGGCCAATGCCTAAGCGTAAGCGCCAATAATCTGGGGTACTTAAATGCGCTTGGATATCTTTCAAGCCATTGTGACCGCCAGTGCCGCCACCTAACTTCAGTCGTGCAGTACCAGGCTTCAAATCCAGTTCATCTTGGACTATCAAAATATCCGCAGGAGTGATTTTGTGAAAGCGGCATAGCGCGCCAACCGATTGCCCACTCAGGTTCATGTAAGTGCTTGGCTTGAGTAAGTAAAGATCTTCGCCTTCCCATTTAGCTTTAGCTACTTTGCCATGAAAGCGTTTTTCAGATTCAAAACGAGTGCTTAGTTGTTTTGCCAAGACGTCAACAAACCAGAAGCCAGCATTGTGCCGATCTTCTTTATGCTCATCTCCAGGATTGCCTAGGCCAACAATTAATTTAGTCATGTTGAGAGTTTAAAGATATAAAAGTATTTCGCCAAAAAAGAGTGAAAACTTAGGGCAATAAAAAAGGCCCGCTTGCGCAGGCCTTCTTGTACAAGCGATTGAGCTAAAAATTAAGCTTTATCTTTTGGCGCCTCAGCTGCAGAGGCTGCGGCTGCTGGTGCAGCAGGCGCGTCTGTAGGCTCAGCACCTTTAACTGCTGGGATACGTGCGTTAGCAAGTACTGGATTCTCTTGCTCAACATGCAATACCAAGGTAACGCCTTTTGGCAATGCGATGTCTTTAGCGTGAATACCGTGACCAACTTCAATCTTCGCCAAGTCCACTTCAATGAACTCTGGCAAGTCTGCTGGTAAGCAAGAAACTTCGAGTTCAGTAAGGATGTGGCTAATAACGGCACCTTGCAATTTCACAGCAGCTGAAGTGTCAGCATTAGCGAAGTGCAATGGAACGCGCATATGAACTTTCTCAGTCGCAGATACGCGCTGGAAGTCAATATGCAATACCAATGGCTTGAATGGATGCATTTGGTAATCGCGCAACAACACTTTTTGTGTCTTACCGCTAATTTCCAAATCCAAAATGGATGAGTGGAATGCTTCCTTGCGGAGAGCATGGAACAACGCGTTGTGGTCTAACTCGATGACCAAGGCTGGATCTTTACTACCGTAAACGATTCCCGGAGTTTTTCCGGAATTGCGCAGACGGCGGCTCGCACCCGTTCCCTGTACGCTTCTTTCAAAGGCAACTACTTTCATGATGATTTTCCTAGTTAAGGTTAATTTCCGTTCGCGACCAAACAGAAAAGCCTTCGATTATATCGTGGGAAAGGGTGTTTTTGCCTGCAAAAGGCTTAAAACTGCCAAAAACCAGGGTAAAACGGTGATTTTTGACTTATTCAGCAAACATCGACATCACTGAATCACCTTTGCTGATGCGGGAAAGGGTTTCAGCGAGGATCGGAGCAACGCTCAATTGGCGAATTTTGGATACTTTCATGGCCTCTGCAGTCAGGGGAATGGTGTCGGTAACAACCAACTCATCCAATTCAGAGGCTGCAATACGGGCTACAGCACCGCCTGAGAGCACGGCGTGAGTACAGTAGGCGGTAACGCCCTTAGCACCGCGCTCTTTAAGCGCTTCAGCTGCTTTACAGAGGGTTCCACCGGTATCGATGATGTCATCCATGATGACGCAATGGCGGCCTTCTACTTCGCCAATGAGGTGCATCACTTCGGATACGTTTGCTTTAGGACGGCGTTTATCAATAATCGCCAAATCAGTGCCTAATTGCTTAGCCATTGCACGGGCTCGAACCACGCCGCCAATGTCTGGAGACACAATGATCAAGTCTTTTTTAGTTTTCTGTGCCTCCAAGTCAGCCAAAAGGACTGGGGAAGCATAGATGTTGTCTACCGGAATATCAAAGAAGCCCTGAATTTGGTCAGCATGCAGATCCATAGTCAAAACACGCTCAATGCCAGCTACTGACTGAAGCATGTTAGCCACAATCCGAGCGGAAATAGCTACGCGGGCAGAACGAGGGCGGCGGTCTTGACGGGCATAACCGAAGTAAGGAATCACTGCGGTTATGCGGCTTGCAGATGCTCGTTTCAGAGCATCAATCATGATCATGAGTTCCATCAAGCTGTCATTTGTAGGTGCGCAGGTTGATTGGATCACCACGACATTCTTGCCGCGGACGTTCTCTTGAATTTCTACTTGAATCTCGCCATCAGAGAATCGGCCAACAAAGGCTTTTCCCATTGGGAGTTTGAGTTCTTTGGCTACAGCCTCAGCCAAAACGGGATTTGCGTTGCCTGTGAAAAGAGTCAATAAATCTGCGTTTGTGGAGGACATAGTCTTATGGGTTTTGTGAGGTCAAAAGGTTATCTTTATCGTTTCTACAGTACTTGGCAGGGGAAGAAGGATTCGAACCTTCGCATGCTGGAATCAAAATCCAGTGCCTTAACCAGCTTGGCGATTCCCCTACAGGTCAATCTGAAGAAATCAAATTGTAAGCGGGATTTTTATTTAGCCCCCGAACAACCCGACCTACCCACCCTTCAGGAAGATTTTGCAGAAGATTTTCTAGTTTTGCGGTGTCGGTCTTAGGGTCTAAGACTGCGAAAACGCTACTACCAGAACCAGACATTCGGGGCTGTGAGCCCGGTACTGCCTGGGTAATCCAATCCAAAGTTTGCTTCACTTCTGGGCAAATCCGCATCGCTACAGCCTGACAATCATTCGATTGATATAACAATGGCGATGCAAGAAAGCCATCAATTGTAATCTGAGCGTGATCTCGGGTCAATTCCGGGTCTTGAAAAATGCTTGCTGTTGAGATGCCTTGATTAGGAAATATCACCAAAAAATCAGGGGTTTGGAGGGAAATTGCTTGAATTTTCTCCCCAATGCCTTCAACAAATGCATTTTGACCAAAAATGAAGAAGGGGACATCGGCACCGAGCTGAAGCCCTAGGGTGCAAAGCGTTTCTTTGGAGAGATTGAGATTCCAAAGGGCGTTAAGACCAATCAATGTAGTTGCTGCGTCAGAGGACCCGCCCCCCATGCCCGCACCCATTGGAATTTCTTTATGAAGATGGATTTCAACGCCAGCCTCAATATTGCAAAAATCTTTTAGTAGCTTAGCTGCGCGAACCACCAAATCTTGTTCTGGCGGAACTCCGGGAATGGGATTGATGCGGCGCACTTCATTTTCAGAAATGCTTTTTAGGTGGATGGTGTCACACCAGTCAATTAGTTGAAAAACAGACTGAAGTAGGTGATAACCATCTGCTCTACGTCCGACGATGTGTAAAAAAAGATTGAGCTTAGCCGGCGAACGAAGAGATAAAGAATCGGGTTTCGCCATTGTTCTTTTGCTTAGTCATTCGGGCGGTCAAACACGAGGCGTATATCAATCGATCCGATATTCGAGCTACGCGTCATGGTGAGTTTTTCGAGGCGATTGGTATTGCTCCAGGTGTATACCAAGTCCCAGCCATCCTGACTAATTTTACTTACTTGACCATTTGCATTTCTATCAACACTTGCCTCGCTTCCAGGACGCACTTCGCCTCTTAACCAGTTTGATAATCCGCGAGCTGGTAGTGGTAGGCCTAATGTGTTTTGCAATAAGGTATCTGCATCAACTGCAGTAACTACTTTGCCATCACTTTCGAGTGTGGCTTCACCTGGCGTAATAGTAATTTTTGCAATCGAGCCACCCATGGGATTGCGTATTTCTAAAACATCCTTTAATGCTTCTTGGGTCAAGGTAAAGCCACCAGAGCCACCTTGGTTTTGTGACTCAGTTAAGCCAATGACTTTGACGGCAAAGCGCCCATCCCATGAGCCCTTAGATGCTTGGTCATCCCTTGCCCAGTCTGGCTTTAGACGTTGTAGGGTTTCTTTCAGGGTTGGATTATTGGCGTCTATTTTTTGTCCCTGGCGCCACATCTCTTCAGCTTCCGCACGGCGATTCATGGCCCACAACACTTCACCAGTATGAGCCGCAATATCAGCTTCTGGTTTCATAGCAAATGCTTGTTGTAATTGTTCTAATGCGAGGGTATTTTTACCTAGACGAAAATTGACCCAACCCAAGCTGTCCAAAATAAAACTATCTTTTGGAGACAGTTGATGTGCTTTACTGATGAGCGCATATGCCTCAGGTAACTTCAAATTACGGTCAGCTAGAGAATAGCCAAGGGCATTAAGAGAATTTACATCGTTTGGGTTCTTGCGCAAAATGTCACGCAGTGTTTTTTCCATTACATCCATGTGACCTACTTTTTCAGCAGACATGGCATAGGTATAAAGCAGGCCCGGATCTTTGGGTGGAATCTTGACAGTAGATGCGATTTCATAAAAAGCGCGTAAAGCATCCGACTCATCTTTCGCTTTAGCAAGCAATGCTTGTAATTGCAAAAGAGTATTCTCCTGTTCGGCGGGAGTTTGTTGGCGCAATAGAGTAATTGCTGGCTTGACAGCATCAGACCAGCGATTACTTAAGATCAATAGCGTTACCAGGACTTCTTTAGGTTTGGTATCCGAAGCTGGAGAGAGTTCATCCCAAGCTTTCGCTGCTTGCATGGCTAAATCTGGGGAACCTCCAGCAATCGCAATTTCCATAGCTCTTTGAGCAAGCCTGGGGTCCTGGTATTGACGCGCCATCTCCAGGTAGGTGTTGTAAGCCAAGCCAGCCTCACCCCGCTGAAGGGCGATTTCAGAGGCGAGCACCTCAAAGACCGCTTCGCCAGTTTGTAATCCATTTGCCTGGGTTTGGGCATGAGCTGATGAAATGACTCCACCAGTGAGGGCTGCCAGGAATAAACCCTTTAAAAGAGGTTTCAGTGTGAATTTACTCATAAGCACATTCTAATCCGCGAATCTACAATCCATTTATGCCAGAACTTCCAGAAGTAGAAGTCACCCGATTAGGAATCGCCCCCCATCTTGAGGGGCGCAAGGTCAGCGCCGTCAATATTATTGATGGACGCTTGCGTTGGCCAGTGCCCGCCAACCTCTCTAAAAGCTTGCCTGGGCAAAAAGTGCATGCTATTGAAAGGCGTGGGAAGTATCTTTTATTAGAAATGGATACGGGCTACTTACTGATTCATTTGGGGATGACGGGAACTTTGCGTGTACTCCCAAGCTCGGACCCCCTTAAGATTCATGATCGCGTGACGCTAGAGTTCGGTAAGTTCAGTTTGCGTTTACATGATCCACGAAAATTCGGCGCCGTCTTATGGCATCCTAAATCAAAAGGTCCCATTGAAACATTTGCGCTTTTGCAAAAGCTAGGAGTGGAGCCGTTTTCTCCAGAGTTTGCGGGTGAGCTGGGCGCAGATATTTTGTATCAAAAATCCCGCAAACGTAGTGTTGCTGTGAAGCAGTTTCTTTTGACGGGGCAAGCGGTTGTCGGGGTCGGCAATATTTATTGTTCTGAAAGTTTATTTGAGGCAGGTATTCATCCAGCTAAAGCTGCAGGAAAGCTCACACGTCCGCAATGTTCTCGTTTGGCTGAAGCGGTGAGATTGATTTTGAAAAAAGCGATTGCAGCTGGCGGCAGTAGTTTGAAAGATTTTGTAAATAGCGATGGTGATCCTGGACACTTTATGGTCCAAACCAAGGCCTATGACCGCAAAGGACTTCCGTGTAAGGTATGTGGGACGCCTATTAGTCAAATAGTGCAGGGCCAACGTTCCACTTATTTTTGTACTCAATGTCAAAAACGCTGATCAACACATTTGCATCAAAGCTAGTTGCTTGGCATGCGATCAGTGGGCGCTCAGGCTTGCCTTGGCAAGGTAATCGAGACCCTTATGCGGTGTGGGTCTCAGAAATCATGTTGCAACAAACTCAAGTGGCTACTGTCCTTGAGCGCTACCCACGTTTTATGGAGCGCTTTCCTACAGTTAAAAAATTAGCTTGCGCTGATATCGATGAAGTATTGGCTGAGTGGGCGGGATTAGGTTATTACTCGCGCGCTAGAAATCTACACGCTTGCGCAAAGCAAGTCATGACAGAGTTCGGCGGCCAGTTTCCAAGTGACCCCATTTTGCTTGAGCAATTAAAAGGGATTGGGCGATCTACAGCTGGCGCAATCGCTGCATTTGCTTTTCATGAACGAGCACCTATTTTGGATGCGAATGTGAAGCGCATTCTGGCGCGTTTATTTGCGATTGAAGGTGCGATGCAGGATAAGAAAATCAATGATCGACTATGGGATTTAGCAATTGATTTACTACCAACTAAGCCTACAGATATGCCAGTCTATACCCAGGCGCTGATGGACTTTGGCGCTACTTGGTGTATGTCACGCAAACCAGTATGCTTAGGGTCTGAAAAAAAATGCCCATTCACAAAAGACTGCCAAGCTAATTTAAGCAATCAGGTCCTTTTGCTTCCACAAAAAACCAAGAAGACGAAATCTCCAGAATTTGATTGCAATATGTTGTTGATGCGTTCGGGTAATTCCATCCTCTTGCAAAAGCGCCCAAGTAAAGCCATTTGGGGTGGTCTGTGGTCTTTGCCTGAAGGGCCGTGGACCCCTAGGATAGCTCGTGAAAAAGTTATTGAAATAAGCCCGCAGGAATTATTTGCAGCTACATTGCCCGAAGAAAAATTAGCAGCACTTACAAAAGCTTTTAAATCATTAAAGCGAGCCGAAGAAATTAAGCATGTCTTTACGCACCGCAAATTGTGGATGCAGATATGGCAGGTAAGCGCTCCAAAAGAGTTGGCCTTCTTAAATCCAGATCTGAAGTGGGTGCCGTTGGCTCAGCTAGGGCGCCATGGCCTGCCGCAGCCGATTAAGCTTTTGCTGCAGGGATTGAATCTAGTTCGCGGTGACGATCTAAAAAATTAAGTTGCAAGTCCATGAGGTCCTTTTGGGCGCGGAAGTGTTCGCTCAAGCGGCCTACGAGATAGACAGAGCGATGTTGGCCGCCAGTACAACCAATGGCAACCGTTAAATAACTGCGACCATCAGCAATGTAATGGGGTAACCATTTGTTAATGAATTGGGTGATGTCAGATTCCATGCTCATCACCTCTGGAATTTTTTCTAGAAATTCCTTAACGGGCTTGTCATTGCCGGTCAGTGGTCTGAGCGCTTTGTCATAGTGTGGGTTTGGTAGACAACGCACATCAAAAACTAAGTCCGCTTCGCTGGGCACACCCTTTTTAAAGCCAAATGACTCAAAAACTACTGTGAGACCTACCGGTTTGTCTTTGAGGAGATCTTGAATCCAAGAACGCAGTGCATGAGCAGGTAGGTTACTGGTATCGATGCTGTGCGCTTGGGCACGTAGGGGCTCGAGCAAATTACGCTCTTTATCAATTGCCTCAATCAGAGTTGCCGATTGAGATTGTTTGCCATTGGTAGATAAGGGGTGGCGACGACGGGTTTCTGAGAAGCGTTGCACCAAAGTATTGGTATCGGCATTTAGGAATACCACTCTGACCTGATGATTTTTGCGTAGGTTCTCAAGAATGGATGGCAAGTTTGCAATAGATTGGCCGCGACGAGCATCTATAGCAACTGCAACTTGTTCGCATTTTTCTTTTTCAAGAGTGGAGATCAGGTTTTCGAGAAGTGAGACAGGAAGATTGTCAACGCAGTCATAGCCTGCATCTTCAAAAGCTCTCAGGGCTACTGATTTACCTGAGCCTGAGATTCCGGTAATCAGATTGATCTGCATGGCTTAGAGTAGGCGTCCTTGGGACTTTGAGGATTCTGATTCCGCATTCATCTGAATACGTTGACGCTCGATAAATTCTTTTAAGGTATCGATACCGCGCAATTGCAAAATGGTATTGCGTACAGCAGCTTCAACTAGTACGGCTAAGTTGCGACCTGCAGCCACCTGAATTTTGACCGTACGAATGGGGATGCCTAGGACGTCGATATGCTGGGCCTCAAGGGGTAGACGCTCAAATTCGCCATCGGTTCTACGAACGAGCTGAACAATAAGGCGTAGTTTTAATTTACGACGTACTGCGGTTTCACCAAAGATCGTCCGAATGTCGAGCAATCCTAGTCCACGTACCTCAAGTAGGTTGCGCAAGATGACGGGGCAGCGACCCTCAATGTAATCAGGTCCAAGACGTGCAAAGTCAACCGCATCATCGGCTACCAATCCATGTCCACGAGAAATGAGTTCGAGGCCTAATTCACTTTTACCTAGGCCGGATTCGCCAGTAAGAAGTACACCCAAGCCCAGAATGTCCATGAAGACACCATGCATTGTGATTTGAGGGGCACCAATTTTGGTTAAGTAAGTGCGTAAATGATCAATCACTTCCGCAGCAGAAATAGCGGTGGTAAATAGTGGCGTTGAGGAGCGCTGGCAGAATAGTTGCAAGTCTGGATCCGCACTCTTACCATCAGCCACAATGACACAAGGTGGCATCTTGGAGATCAAGTTGGCAATTTGCTCTTGCCTTTGTTTTGGCTCCAGAGCTGCGTGATATTCAACCTCTTGCTCGCCGAAGATTTGAATACGGCTTGGGTGAATAAGGTTTAAGTGACCTACCAAGTCGGAGCTTGCTGCAGCTATTTTTACAGCTTCTGGCGGGAACGTGCGGTCGGCACCTTCAAGACCGCCGATCCAAGACAGCTTTAATTCTGAAACATTGTCATCAAAAATCTGCTGAGCAGTTACTCCTTCTAGGAGTAATGGCTGAGTCATTTTGCTGTACCCCAGTGTTGTAAGAGTTCGCAAACTTTTAAGGGGTCTGCAGTAGACGATAAGGACTCGCGAGCATCGGCATCCGATAGCAGCTGTGCAATCGAAGACAAAATCTCTAAATGTTGTTGGGTGGCTTTTTCGGGCACCAATAAGAAAATCAAGATGGAAACCGCTTCACCATCCGGAGCTGCAAACTCAATTGGGTTCTGCAGTCTCATAAAAGCTGCGCTCGGCTGCTTTAAGCCTTTCACACGACCGTGAGGGATGGCCACACCAGCACCGAGGGCGGTGGAGCCTAAATCTTCACGAGCATTGAGGAACTCTATAACGGAGTTGGCTGTTATTCCTGTTTGTTTAGAAAACAGTTCTCCAGCGGCTGCAAATGTATCAGCCCTGCTTGTGGCGGGGATATCTAATGCAATGCAGTCGGGAGTAAAAAGATTGGTCAGGGCATTCATGTGAATTGATTATAGGTGTCCTGACGCACTAGATCACTCAAAATGCTTTTCGTGGTGATGATCTTGAATCTTTTCTTTGTGTTTGACAACTTGACGCTCTAACTTATCAACCACTGCATCCATAGCGTGATAGAGGTCAGCATTGTGTGCTTCAGCGAACAGATCTTTCCCTTTAAGGTGAATGGTGAGCTCGGCGCTTTGACGCAGATCCTTCTCTTTGGCTTTATCTACTACCAGGAAGGCAGACGCATCAATGACGTGATCGAAGTGCTTACGAATTTTGGTTAGACCCGCCTCAAGATGAGAGCGCATGGCAGGGGTAACTTCCACGTGACGGCTATTAATTTTCAAATTCATTAGCGACTCCTTTTATAGATGCTATAGATGCGTGCGCATAGTCATGCCCGGGGTGCGCAGCAAGCCCCTGAAATTTTTTGTGCTGTTTTTTTGGAAGATAAACCATGAGCCCCCAGCGTATCAGCGAATTTGCTGAAAACCAAGAGGGAAGTGAAATTATTATTGCTTTAAAAGCGGGAAGCCTCGTCTGGCCTACATCCGGAAGTTTTCGCCCAGATAGACTCTGCGGACGGCATCGTTCTGAATAATCTGATCAGGCTTGCCTTCTGCCAATACGCTACCTTCGCTGATGATGTAGGCGTGGTCACAGATACCTAGGGTTTCGCGGACGTTGTGGTCGGTAATTAGTACCCCAATTTGGCGGTCCCGCAGGAAGCGCACAATGCGCTGGATTTCCCCAACAGCAATAGGGTCAACACCAGCAAAGGGCTCATCTAGCAGGATAAATTTTGGCTGGGAAGCTAGCGCTCTCGCAATTTCTACCCGCCTACGTTCACCACCCGATAGGGAGAGGGCTGGGTTATTGCGCAGATGACTGATTTGGAGTTCGCCTAAGAGCTCATCAAGGCGGTTAGCAATTTCGGCCTTAGTAAGGGGTTTGCCGCCTTGAGCTTGAAGCTCTAAGACTGCCTGAATATTTTCAGCTACGTTGAGCTTTCTAAATACAGAGGCTTCTTGTGGCAAATAGGAGAGACCCATTCGAGCGCGCTCATGAATCGGTAAATGCGTAATATCTGCGCCATCTAAAACGATATTTCCACCATCGAGTGGGACTAGTCCAACAATCATGTAGAACGAAGTTGTTTTGCCTGCTCCATTTGGGCCTAGTAGTCCTACCACTTCACCGCATCTGACTTGTACGGATATATCACGAACCACGGTTCTTGAGCCATACCGTTTTTGTAGCTTATGGGCGCTTAGTGTGGGCGCATTATCGATGTGGGCTAAATCCGCTGTCATTTCTCTAGGGTTGCTTTTCGTCTTGGTGAAAGGATGGCTCTTGCTAAGGGCAGATCATCCGGTTTTGCATCTTTAGGGGGCGTGACATGATAGTACTGCTTTACATCATCGTACTCAATTTTCCAGCCCTTTAATTGATCGAGCATTTGCATATTGAGCAAGCGCTTCAAGCTGGCATCGCCTGTCAACGTCAGAAATTCTGTCTTGGCGTCATAGGTAACCTGGGCGCCGCGTCCTTGCATGAATTCATCTGCAAGGCCTTCGCGACGTTGTCTAAAGCTCGCAACCGCTTCTGGAGTACCCACGACATCGACAAACTCATAACCCTGGGGATCGACTTCAATGTGGCCATCCTCACCAGTAACAATAATGCTGCCTTTGATCAGTAGCACCTGACCGTTGAGGTCATAGATTTGCTTAACGTCGTTTACAGAAACTTTTTCCGCTTCCAGAATGACGGGTTTATCTTGGTCTGCTTTTTCTGCGAACGACAAAGATGCAAGGGAGAGCCCAAAGCTCAGGAGCACAAGCCGAACCAATAATATTTTCATCGACATCATTTTATTGGTGGTTCCGTGGGGCGCGCTCAATACGTCCTTTAACTTGGCCGCTGAGCACCATACTTTGTTCGATGTTGTTAAACACACCACCTTCAGTGGAGTTCAGGATCGACATTCCTTGCTCAAGGGTAATTGGACGATCGGTTTCAATAATGTCATCGTTAATAAGCACTTTGAAATAGCTTGAGCTAGCCAACATTCTTAAGGTAGCTGGCTGTGATGCAGTCGCCTCTTGAGCTGGGCGAAAGATGCTAGCGTTATCGTATAAATCTAGGATGGTGAGGTCGCCGTCGAGATGTCCTGTATCCGACTTTACAGTTACAGGCGCTTTCTCAGCTTGGAATAGGCGCATGCGCGGCGTCAGAATATCGATAGAAGCATCGTCATCATAGTGAGTGACTTTAACGCCCAACACTCGGTATTTGGTATTGCCTAATTCATTTAGGGCAGATAGTGCACCATCTTTGATGGTGTAGTCAGGCTCATGCAGACGCACGCGTTCTAGGGGGGATTTTTCTGGTGGAGTATTTTTTTGGACCAGCCAAAAAGTTGCCAGCGTGAGTACTCCCATTAATATCAAGGGTAGTAGGCGCAACAAAGCGCGCCCGATGCCGACCTTAATTTGCTGAGGCTTTAACTGCATTGCTTAGCTACGAGCCTTAAGAAGTAATTCTTCGTAGCGATTCTGGGCTTTGAGAATCAGGTCACATACTTCACGCACTGCACTATTACCGCCATTGCGTGTCGTCACCAAGTGGGAAAATTCTTGAACAGCTTCGTGACCTTGTGCTGGGCAAATACGAAAGCCTGCATTTTTCATCATTTGCATGTCTGGCCAATCGTCACCCATAACAGCGCAGTCAGCCGCAGTCAGCCCCAGAGATTGAAGAACTTCTTTCAGGGCAATAGCTTTGTTTTCAACACCCATGTGAACATGTTTAATGCCAAGCTCTTCGCAGCGCGCCAAAACCATTTTGGAGTTTCTGCCGGTAATGATGGCAGTCGGAATGCCGCATTGCTCTAATAATTTGATGCCTAAACCATCTTGAATATCAAAAGCTTTTAACGATTCTTTTCCATCGGCGCCAATCCATACTTGCCCATTTGTTAATACACCATCAACATCCAATACCAAAAGCTTCACTTTGCCTGCACGCTCCCATGCTTGTGGATATTGAGTTAGAGGGTTGGTCTTGTGAGTATTGAAAGCGCTGGGCATGAAAGGGAAACTCGATTACTAATGGAGGTTAAATGACTTTGGCTGCAAATAAATCATGTAGATTTAATGCGCCTAATAAATGGCCTTGGTTATCTGTTACCACTAAATGATTGATGCGATGTTTCTCCATCATCTCGATCGCTTCTTCAGCAAGTAACTCTGCTGGAATGGTGCGAGGATCGGCAGTGGTTGCACTCTCGAGTTTGATGCCGCTCAGGTCAGTAGTTTTTTCTAGAAGGCGACGCAAGTCGCCATCAGTCAATATGCCAAATACTTTTTTGTTGGCATCTAGGATTACCACCATACCCATACGCTTTGAGGTCATCTCTAACAAGGCATCTTGTAGTGATGCATCAATGGAGATTTTTGGTGTGTCTGCAAGGCTGCGCATTACTTCACTGACATGCATCAATTGCTTACGACCTAGTCTGCCGCCGGGATGTGAGCGAATAAAGTCTTCAGCTTCAAAGCCGCGTGCATCTAGTAAGGCGACAGCAAGTGCATCGCCCATGGCTAGTGCTGCAGTAGTGCTGGTAGTGGGCGCTAGATTTAAAGGGCAAGCCTCTTTTTCAACACTGGTATCTAAATGCGCGTCTGCCAATTTGGCAAGGGAGGAATTTGGAGCGCCAGTGAGGGCAATGAGTTTTGCGCCAGTGCGTTTCACGATTGGCACGATAGTCAAAAGCTCATCGGTCTCGCCGGAATTAGAAAGTGCGACAAAAACATCATCTCTAGTAACCATGCCTAAGTCACCATGGCTGGCTTCAGCGGGGTGAACAAAAAATGCAGGGGAGCCTGTGGAAGCAAAAGTAGCGGCAATTTTGCGAGCAATATGGCCCGATTTGCCGATTCCAGAAACGACGATTCTGCCTTTGCAGTCATGTAAAAGTTCAACCGCCAGGACGAGGGCATCAGCATTGGCGCCCTCAAGGCGATCACGCATAGTTTGCAGTGCAGCAGCCTCAATAGTGAGGGTGTCGCGCGCAAGCTTTAGGGTACGTTCACGAGTCTTAGCTATCATCGAGTAAGTATATGCCGTCAGTCCTTCAATTAACCCTCATTCTCCTGGCCTCGGGTGTGGCCGGAGTGGTTATTTTCCGCTATTTTGGCTTACCCCCCATTTTGGGCTATTTGGCCATTGGCGTGCTGATTGGGCCCAATGCCTTGGGCTTGGCGAATGATTCAGCCACAGTGAAGTATTTGGCTGAATTTGGCGTGGTTTTCTTGATGTTCTCGATTGGTTTGGAATTTAACCTGCATAAATTAAGGGCAATGCGATCGATCGTATTTGGTCTTGGTGGCAGCCAAGTCATTTTGACAATGCTTTTAGCAATCCCCGCCAGTTTGCTAATGAATTGGATTTATCCCATCTCATGGCATGCTGCGATCGCTTTGGGTGGTGCGCTGGCAATGTCATCCACCGCAATTGTGACCAAATTGATTTCTGATCGCGCTGAATTAGAGACAGAGCATGGTCGCAATGTCGTGGGTATTTTGTTATTCCAGGATTTGGCCGTGGTCTTCCTGTTGATCTTATTGCCATCACTTGGAAAAAATCCATCGGATTTATTTGTTGCGCTCACTGCGGCCTCAATCAAAATTACCGTTGCTTTGGTGTTAATTTTCTTTATTGGCCAAAGCTTGATGAGTCATTGGTTTAAGTTGGTTGCTAAGTTGCGCTCACAAGAGTTGTTCATGCTCAATCTGTTGTTGATTGTTTTGGGTATGGCAGCGCTTACTGAGCACTTTGGCTTGTCGCTGGCGCTTGGTGCGTTCTTGGCTGGCATGTTGATTTCTGAAACGCCTTATCGCCATCAAGTGGAAGAGGATATCAAGCCGTTTCGCGATGTTTTACTCGGCCTCTTCTTTGTGACGATTGGCATGTTGCTGGATTTCAACGTGATTCGTGAGCAGTGGTTGTTGGTTTTGGTTTTACTGGTTGGTCCGCTCATCTTCAAGTTTGCTCTTATTGCTTTGTTATCACGGGGCTTTGGCTCCAGTCCTGGAATCTCGATTAGAACCGGACTGTGCTTAGCTCAGGCGGGTGAATTCGGCTTTGTGTTGTTGAATCAAATTGATGGCTTAGATTTAATTGATCCCATTTTGAGCCAAGCAGTATTGGCAGCGATGCTGATCTCCATGTTCTGTGCGCCGTTCCTCATTGAATATAGCGATCGCATTGCGATGCGTTTCTCCAGTAACGAATGGTTGTTGCAATCGCTTGCATTAACTCGTGTCGCCTCTAAAAGTGTTCGTAATGAAAACCACGTGGTCATTTGTGGTTTTGGTCGCTCAGGTCAAAGTTTGGCGCGCATGCTTGATCAAGAAAAAATTCCATACATTGCCTTGGATTTAGATCCTGATCGCGTTAAAGAAGCTGCGGCTGCTGGCGACAATGTAGTTTATGGCGATGCAAGTCGTGAAAACTATTTAGTAGCCGCAGGTCTTGCAAGAGCAAAAGCAGTTGTCATTACTTATGCCGATACCGCAGCAAGTATGCGAGTGTTGCGTCAGGTAGAGCGCTTACGTCCTGGTATGACGGTATTGGTGCGGACTAGAGATGATGCAGATATCGCTAAGTTGCAGGCAGCTGGAGCTACTGAGGTCGTGCCCGAACTTATTGAAGGTAGCTTAATGATCGCCTCCCATGTTTTATTGATCATGGGCGTGCCAATGCGTAAGGTAGTGCGACGCATCACGACAGCAAGGGAAGAGCGTTATAGCTTGCTGAGGGGCTACTTCCGTGGATCTGCGGACGATGACTTTGGTTCCAATGAATCTTGGCGTTTACATGCCATTACCCTGTTACCCAATTCAAAAGCGATTAGTAAAACTTTAGGCGAGCTTGATCTGGAGAAAGAGGGCGTCAATATTCAGGCAGTGCGTCGCAAAGGTCGAAACGCAGATTATGTGAAGTTGGATCCTACTCCCGATCTCAAGCTTGAGGCTAATGACATTTTGGTGATCTCAGGCAATTCAGAGGCAACCGATTTGGCTGAAGCTAAATTACTCTGAGATCAATCTAATAGCGCTGCGCACTATTATTGCTTTACTTACTTTTCTTTTTACCGGCTACAGGAGTAGGCGTTTTGCGAGTTAGCAAAGGCGCTAAGTAGTGACCTGTAAAACTCAATTCATTTTTCGCTACGTCTTCTGGTGTGCCAGTAGCAATGATTTGCCCACCACCGGCGCCGCCCTTAGGCCCTAAGTCAATAATCCAATCCGCAGTCTTAATCACATCAAGGTTGTGCTCAATGATGACAATCGTATTGCCTTGTTTTTTGAGTGTTTGAATCACAGTTAGCAACAACTGAATATCGTGGAAATGCAAACCAGTAGTTGGCTCGTCCAAGATGTATAAGGTTCTGCCGGTGTCACGTTTGGAGAGTTCAAGAGAGAGTTTTACGCGTTGCGCTTCACCGCCGGATAGGGTGGTTGCGCTTTGTCCAAGCTTCACGTAGCCCAGGCCTACGTCCAGTAATGTTTTAAGTTTGCGCTTAACAACGGGCACCGCTTCAAAGAACTCATGGGCTTGTTCGATTGTCATCGAGAGTACTTCATGAATATTCTTACCCTTGTAGCGAATATCTAAAGTCTCACGGTTGTAGCGCTTGCCGTGACAAACATCGCAAGGTACGTAGACGTCTGGCAAGAAGTGCATTTCTACTTTGAGTACGCCATCGCCTTCACAAGAATCACAGCGCCCACCTTTAACGTTAAAGGAGAAGCGACCCGCTTCATAGCCCCGTTCACGTGATGCAGGAACGCCTGCAAAGAGTTCTCTAATCGGGGTAAATAGTCCCGTGTAGGTAGCAGGGTTGGAGCGCGGCGTTCTACCAATCGGGGATTGGTCAACGCTAATGACTTTATCGAAGTGCTCTAAACCCTTCATTGCATCGTGTACTGCAGGCTCTGCATTGGAGCCATACAGGTGTTGAGCAACGGCATGATGCAAGGTGTCGTTAATTAAGGTGGACTTACCAGACCCAGATACACCAGTAACGCAAGTTAACAAACCAACGGGGATTTTTGCATGAACAGATTGCAAGTTATTGCCGCGCGCACCAATGATTTCTAAAAAGCGATCATTTACAGGAATACGTTTTTCTGGAACCGCAATTGCTTCGCGGCCGGCAAGGTAGGCACCAGTTAAGGAATTCGGGTTTGCTTCTACTTCGGCAGGCGTGCCTTGAGCTACCACCTCACCACCATGAACACCAGCACCAGGACCGATATCAATAACCCAGTCAGAGGCGCGAATCATATCCTCATCATGTTCAACGACTAAAACGCTATTACCTAAATCTCGCAGGTGCTTCAGGGTGCCAATCAGGCGATCGTTATCGCGTTGATGCAGGCCAATTGAAGGTTCGTCCAATACATACATCACCCCCGTTAAGCCAGAGCCAATCTGGCTTGCTAGGCGAATACGTTGGGCTTCACCGCCAGAAAGAGTGTCGGCACTACGCTCGAGTGAAAGGTAGTCTAGGCCTACATCATTTAAGAAGCGTAGACGTGCGCCAATCTCTTTGACGATCTTGTCAGCGATTTCTCGTTTAGCGCCTTTGAGTTCGAGTGTCTCGAAATATTCTTTTGCTTCTTTTAGTGGTAGGGCGCTGATCTCGTATATCGCACGAGATTGTTTCTTCTCACCCACTTTGACAAAGCGAGCTTCTTTGCGTAAACGGCTGCCATTACATTCAGGACAAGTTTGTACATTCTGATAACGCGATAGTTCCTCGCGAACTGTCATGGAATCAGTTTCGCGATAGCGTCTTTCAAAGTTGGCAACAATGCCTTCGAAAGCATGTTCGCGAATGCTGTTCTTGCCACGCTCATTGATGTACTCGAAAGGAATAGTGACATCGCCGGAGCCCAAGAGAATCAGATCTTGCTGCTTTTTGTTTAGCGTCTCAAATGGCTTCTCCACATCAAAGCCGCCATGCTTAGCCAGGGTCTGAAGGAGTTTGAAGTAGAACTGATTGCGGCGATCCCAGCCTTTAATAGCGCCTGAAGCGAGCGATAAATCAGGGTGCGCAACGATACGCTTAGGGTCAAAGAAAGACTGGTGACCCAGGCCATCACAGGAAGGGCAGGCGCCCATCGGGTTATTAAAAGAAAAGAGACGCGGCTCTAATTCTTGCAAAGAGTATGAGCAAACTGGGCAAGCAAACTTGCTGGAGAAAATCATCTCTTTGCCAGTATCCATATCGACGATCATGGCTTTGCCATCCGCCAAACGTAGGGCTGTCTCAAAAGATTCTGCCAAACGTTGCTGAATATCGGGACGTACCTTGATGCGGTCAACCACTACTTCAATCGAATGCTTATCATTCTTTTTGAGCGCTGGTAATTGATCCACTTCAAAAATCTCGGCTTTTGCTACGTTTGCTGTACCACCACCAGAGCGCACACGAAAGCGCACAAAGCCTTGTGCCTGCAGGTCTTGAAAGAGGTCAACGAATTCACCTTTGCGTTCGCTCACTACTGGAGCCAAAATCATCAACTTCGTATCTTCAGGCATTGAGAGTACGGTATCGACCATTTGAGAAACGCTTTGTGCTTCTAAAGGTAGATCGTGGTCTGGACAATGGGGCGTGCCTGCGCGGGCAAATAACAAACGCAAGTAATCATGAATTTCAGTAACGGTACCCACGGTGGAGCGAGGGTTATGGCTGGTGGCTTTTTGTTCAATCGAAATCGCTGGTGAAAGCCCTTCAATCGTATCGACATCTGGCTTTTCCATGAGTTGCAAAAACTGGCGGGCATAAGCTGAGAGAGATTCCACGTAGCGGCGTTGACCTTCTGCATACAGCGTGTCAAAAGCCAATGAGCTTTTGCCTGAGCCAGATAAGCCAGTAAGGACGACGAGTTTCTCTCTAGGGATGTCTAGATTGATGTTTTTGAGGTTGTGGGTGCGGGCACCGCGGATCTTGATTTCGTTATTCATGATTTTTTAGCGTAACTTGTTAATATAGCTCTTTCCCATGAATCCTTCTGAACTTCGCTCCACTCTGGCCTTAGCAGGCATATTTGGCCTCCGTATGCTGGGCCTATTCTTGCTACTGCCCATCTTTAGCCTCCATGCGCGTGGCTTGCCGGGTGGTGAGCACGCACTTTGGGTCGGTTTGACTCTCGGAATCTTTAATATTGTTCAGGCCTGTTTTTACATCCCTTTAGGCCGTTTATCGGACCGAATTGGGCGTAAACCCGTTGTTTTATGGGGTCTATCCCTGTTTGTGGCTGGAGCTTTAATTTGTGCCGCCAAAGATGATTTGCTTTGGATTGCGATTGGCCGCGGGATTATGGGGGCTGGGGCCGTCTCAGCGGCGATTTCTGCATGGGTAGCGGATTTGACTCGCGAGCAGGTTCGCACTCGAGCTATGGCATTGGTAGGTGGCAGTATTGCCCTCTCGTTTGCTTTGTCTTTAGTGATTGCCGCCCCGATTTATCGAGCGATTAGTCTGAGCGGAATTTTTATCGTTCTGGCAGTGTTGGGTGTGATTGCGATGTTTGTGACTTATTACGTTTTGCCAACGAGTAAGCCTGAAGCGAAAGTGCAACAAGCTTCATTGAAAGAAGTTTTCTTTCATCCGGACTTGATGCGCTTGAATCTCGGTGTATTTGTATTACATGCAACTCAAGTTGCGATGTTCTTGGTGGTTCCTAGACTCTTGGTGCAGGCAGGATTACCACTTTCTTCACACTGGGAAATTTATCTTCCTGTAGTACTACTGTCATTTGTCTTCATGGCACCCGCCATTATCTATGGTGAAAAGAAGCAGAAGTTAAGAACCATTTTGTTAGTTGCGATTGTTTTATTGCTGGTTGCAGAATTGATTTTTACGCAAGCCAATTCAGTCATGACGATTGCAATTGCGCTACTAGTGTATTTTGTAGGCTTCAATCTACTCGAGGCCTTACAACCTTCTTTGGTGTCTCGTTTTGCTAAAGAATCCAAGGGCACTGCATTAGGTGTTTACAACACTACGCAATCCATTGGCTTGTTTTCAGGGGCGGTCATTGGGGGCTATTTGATGGATAGCCACGGTGATTTATCGGTCTTTGCCATGGGTGCAGCACTCCTCGTTTGCTGGCTTATAATTGCTTGGTCGATGGGTGAAATGCCAACGAGAGCAACAGGTTCCAAGGATGTAAGCACAACGACATAACCGCAGCTTCATTGATTAAATTAAAGCGAGCAGTTTATTTTTTAGCAGTAATAACAGTAGTATTTTTCTTCGGGAGACAACATGGCTTCGGTAAATAAGGTCATCATCGTAGGTAACGTAGGACGTGATCCAGAGACGCGTTATATGCCAAGTGGCGACGCAGTTACAAACATCTCAGTAGCAACATCTGATCGCTACAAAGACAAACAAACTAACGAAATGAAAGAAACCACAGAATGGCACCGTGTTGCATTCTTTGGCAAGCTTGCAGAAATCGCTGGTCAGTACCTCAAAAAAGGTTCGCAGGTTTATGTTGAAGGTCGTTTGCGCACACGCAAATGGACTGACGCTAGTGGCCAAGAAAAGTATTCCACAGAGATCGTTGCAGAAACAATGCAAATGCTTGGTGGCAAGCCAGTAGGTGGAAGTGGTGATGGTGGCGAGAGCTATAGCCGCTCAAAGCCGGCTGAGCAGTCTGCCCCAGCAGCATCAAACGCTGCATCATTAGGCGCAATGGACGACGATATTCCGTTTTAATAACTTCGGAATGCCTAGTAAGTAGTTTTTACTAAAAACCAGGAAAACCCCAATTAGTTATTGGGGTTTTCTTTTATGTGATCGGGATTCTTGGGTGTATGTAAATCTGACATTCACTATTGACCTTAAAATGCCCATATGAATATCAGAGGAATAAGGCAGTTAGTCTTTTTACTATGCGCGGTAGTGCTTGCGGCCATCATACCTAGCTTGTCTTATGGTGCACCCTTCTTCTTTCCGGATATGAACCCTTCCTTTGTTAAAGGAGACTCTCCCGAATGGTTGCAAGAAGGACGGGGCAATGACGGCTACCTAACAATTACTTCTGAAGTGATTCCAGTTAATACATGCACGCAGATGGCTAGTCGTAGTTTCTGGGGATCGGATAAAACTCAGCTTGTTCTATCGGTTGTTACCTATGGGTTTAAGAGCAAGCTTGATAAAGTAGACATTCCAATTGGGACTTTTGATGGCAGGGATAGCGGCTCTGAGTGCTCTTCTCTGAGCACTACACCATTGCAGATAGTGCCAATCACCAGTCTTGGTGCTTACTCAGTATTTAATCCAGGAAATCTATCTTTGGTCCTGAATGTCAGAAGCTCGAATGATTCAAATCAAGACTTTGTAGGTTCTGCAAAATTACTTCTTGGCGCCGCAGCAATGGTTGCCACAGGTGGATCAGCAGCGGCGATTGGGGGTATTTCAGCAACCATTGGTAATTCAGTGATGAGCGATACCCAGAAGAAAGCCAATAGCCTTTTGCAGGGAATGATTGATGCAAAAGTGCCCGTGACATTTAGCTGGTCAGAGTTGCGTCGAGGAATTAGCGCAGTGCAAATCCCTGTATATAAGGTTGATCAAAGCGTAAGTAGTCTGACGGATAAACAAATTCAGCAACTACAAAAAGATCCTAAAGCAGATAAGCAATTAATGTTCACAGTAAAGTTAGAAGTTCAATACTTTAGAAGTATCTTCTATCCAACAGTGGCAAATATTGAGGATTTGGCTAGCCGTGAAAACCTGTCTTCAGACTATATTTTAAATTTCCAGGTGCCTGGTTCTAGTCAAAACTTTATGCAACTCTTAAATAGTTCAGCGCCAAGTCTTTTGCAGCAAGTGACAAAAGTGGAGGGGGCCGATCTCACTCGCGCCTGCTCCATTGCCTTATCGAAATTGAAGTCAGCAGGTCTTGATGACGTTGACAGTGCAATTGTGATGAAGTCATTTATTGATGAGGCAAAAGGCTATGTAGGCTGGTACTTGAACCCAGCTTTAGTAAATAGCTGCTTTTCTCAGGCCCCAAGTATTCATACAAATCTGGAAAAGATATATGGCAAGCCCGCACAAGTAAGCATCCAGACTACGACGCCTTAAGTTTTGACTTATTGACGTGCGTGTCGAATATTTTCTGGCCAAGGGGAGTTGTAGTCAGTACGGAATGGATTGATATCTAAACCGCCGCGTCTTGTGTAGCGCGCATAGACAGAAAGTTTCTCTGGTTTGCACTGATGCTTGATATCAGTAAAGATGGTTTCCACGCAATGCTCGTGGAACTCACCCAACTGCCTAAAGCCAATGAGGTAGCGTAATAAACCCTCTTCCAAAATTGGACGTCCTTGATAACGAATCTGTACGCTCGCCCAGTCTGGCTGGCCAGTAACGGGACAGTTGGATTTCAATAGATGCGAAACCAAGCATTGTTCAATAGGGCCAAAGGATTCATTAACACCCAGTAGGCTTGGGTCTGCTGGTAGGTTTGGATCAATCTCAATATCGAGCCGATCCATCAAAATGCCACCCATTTCTCGCATTCCCTTTTTAGAGACCACTTCTGTTGGGTTAATGCGGGTGGTGATCTTGCTGCCAGCAACTGCAGATAAATCTGTAATGAGGCGCTCTTTAACTTCATTCTCATCTTCAAAGCGTGCGCTGTTAAGGCTGTTGAGATAAAGCTTGAAAGATTTAGACTCAATCATGTTCGGTGAGTCTGCAGGAATCTGAAACTCCGCCAAAGCAATCTGCGGTTTACCTTTTTGATTAAGCCAGCTCAGCTCAAAGGCGTTCCATAGATCAACACCAACAAAGGGTAGGGCTTGATCTTCTTTAAGGCCCAACTTCTTTCTGTTCTCAGATCTGGGGATGGGAAACAGCACACTCGGATCATATTGATCTGGGTATTGCGTTGATTGTCCGAGGGGTAAGGTTGCCATTACAGTATTTCACTTACTTCTTAGGTTTATTTGATACGCCAGATACCACGTGGCCTGTAGGTGCAACAGAGGCTGCTGATTGGCAATGACCAGTTTGATCATCAAAGAAAAAGTCTGGTTCGAATTCTCGTAAGAACTCGCTCTTTGAGAGGCCGCCTAAGAACATTGCTTCATCCACATCAATACCCCACGCCATCAGTGTACGAATAGCTCGTTCATGGGCAGGTGCAGAGCGTGCTGTAACTAATGCGGTACGAATGCGCATACCGTTTTCACTAGTGGAGCGTTGCAGTCTGTGTAGGGCTTCTAGCAAAGGTTTGAATGGGCCGGGAGGCAAGGGAATATCGACCTTCTTGCTTTCGTGATCCACAAAGGCTTCAAGACCTTTTTTCTGGAAGACTTGTTCGGCTTCATCGGAGAAAAGAACTGCGTCTCCGTCAAATGCGATGCGGATTTCATTAGGATGAGACTCAGCGGTTTTGCTGGACTCTGGATACACACGAGCGGCAGGAAAGCCTGCATCAATCGTTGCTCGCACATCATCTTCATTTGCAGACAAGAAGAGATTGGCATGTAGAGAGCGCAAATAATGATACGGAGGTCTACCTCTGGTAAATACGCCACGCTCAAGATGCAGGCCATGATGTTCGGCAGAGCGGAATACACGCAGACCACTGACTGGATCGTTGCGAGAAAGAATGACTACTTCGACACGTTGCTCACCTTCATCATTAAAAGCGAGAAGTTTCTTGACCAAGGGGAATGCCACCCCTTTTTGAGCGGCCTCACTGAGGCGCTCTAACTGCAACTTCATATAAGCGCTGTCATCGGTCGATTCGAAGATGCGATTTTCTTCTTCGAAATCAAACAGGGCGCGCGAAGAGATCGCGACGACGAGTTTTCCAGTGAGTGTGTATGACATTTGAGATTGGGCTTATTTCAGGAATAGGCGATAGGCAGGGTTATTGGTTTCATCCCAATGTGGATAGCCTAAGGTTGCCAAGAAACTCTGAAATTTCTTCTGCTCATTCTTAGGCACCTGAATACCAATCAGAATGCGGCCATAGTCAGCTCCATGATTGCGATAGTGGAACAAGCTGATATTCCAGTTAGGAGCCATGCTGGTTAAAAACTTCATCAAAGCGCCTGGTCGCTCTGGGAACTCAAAGCGATAGAGCAATTCATCTTTAGCCAGCGCTGAGTGCCCTCCAACCATATGGCGTAAATGTGATTTTGCTAGCTCATCATGCGTGAGATCAATGGTTGCAAACTTGGCTTTTCGGAAATGCTTTGCAATCGTCTCGCTATCACCGGATTTTTGTGTGCTGATACCAACAAAAATATGGGCTTCACTTTGATCACCAATGCGATAGTTAAATTCAGTCACGTTACGTTTGCCGAGTAATTCACAGAAGCGTTTAAAGGAGCCACGTTCTTCCGGAATAGTGACTGCAAACACGGCTTCGCGGAACTCACCAACATCTGCTCTCTCAGCTACAAAGCGGAGACGGCTAAAGTTCATGTTCGCCCCACATGCCACAGCCACTAGGGTTTTCTTCTTGATACGTTTTTTCTCGACATACCTCTTCATGCCTGCAATAGCGAGTGCGCCAGCGGGCTCAAGAATACTGCGGGTGTCAGTAAACACATCATTAATAGCTGCACAGATTTCATCTGTATCGACAGTGACAATCTCGTCTACTACTTTCTTGCAGATACGGAATGTTTCTTTGCCAACCAATTTCACAGCAGTGCCATCAGAGAACAAACCGACGTCTTTCATTTCAATACGTTTATTTGCTTTGAGTGACTGATTCATAGCATCTGAGTCAGAAGCTTGAACGCCGATGACTTTTGTTTTAGGGCTAACAGCTTTGATGTATTCGCCAATGCCGGAAATCAAACCACCACCACCAATAGCTACAAATATTGCATCGATGGGTTTTTCGTATTGGGTAAAAATTTCGTGGGCAATCGTTCCTTGACCTGCGATGACATCGGGATCATCAAAAGGGTGGACAAAAGTTAAGCCCCGTTTTTTGCCGAGAATCTCAGAATGTTTAAAGGCATCGCTATAGGATTCACCATGAAGGATGATTTCCACCCAGGATCCGCCTCTGGCCTTGACTGCGTCAATTTTGACGCTAGGGGTCGTAACCGGCATCACGATGACGGCTTTGCACTTCATTTTGGCTGCCGATAGGGCTACACCCTGAGCATGATTGCCTGCGGAAGCTGTAATAACTCCGCGTTTTAAGGCTTCTGGGGGTAAATGGGCCATTTTGTTGTAGGCGCCACGGAGTTTGAAGGAGAAAACCGGCTGGTTATCTTCTCTTTTGAGTAAGACCTGGTTGCCCAAACGCTTAGTTAGTTCTGGGGCGAGCTGAAGTTCGGTTTCTCTGGCTACGTCATAGACGCGAGCCGATAAAATTTTCTTTAAATAGTTCGTTGCCATCCGATGAGCGTACCACGGATGGCTCCTAAGCCCTTAGATTTGCAAGGGTTTATCCCTTTGGGGAGCAACTTTCTCGGAATCCTGCCACTATCAGGTTCACTCAATTAAAATGCTTATTTATCAAATATGTCGCTATGAACGCACCATTAGCTTTGAACCAGTTGTTGGATGCTGAGGCGGGCTCCCCCCGTCTTCGCGAAATTCCCTACAACTACACCTCCTTTTCTGATCGAGAGATTGTGATTCGCCTATTGGGCGAGGAGTCATGGCGTGTTCTCAACAACTTGCGTGGCGTTCGCCGTACAGGTCGTTCCGCTCGCATGTTGTTTGAAATTCTGGGTGATATTTGGGTAGTTCAGCGCAACCCTTTCTTACAAGATGATTTGCTGGACAGCCCCAATCGCCGCAAACAATTAATTGATGCGCTCTGGCATCGCTTGGGCGAAGTCAAGAAGCGTAATAGTGGTGATTCTGCTGACCAAGTGGAAATTCTATTAAGTGCCGCTTATCGCGCAATCGAAAATTTCGAAAACGGATTTAAAGAAGTTGAAGTCATTCGTAAGCGTGCTCGTAAGGAGTTAGGTCGTCATACTGCTGCAGACAATATTTGCTTTGATGGCGTGTCTCGTGCCGCTCACGTTACCGATGCAACAGACTGGCGCGTGGAGTTTCCACTCGTTGTTCTAAAGCCGGATTACGAATCTGAAATTCCCGGCCTAGTTAAAGCTTGTATTGAATTAGGTCTCACGATCATTCCTCGTGGAGGCGGTACTGGTTATACCGGTGGCGCTATTCCGCTGTATGCAATGTCGGCAGTGATTAACACTGAGAAGTTGCAAGATATTGGTGGTGTAAAAGCTAAAAAACTGCCAGGCTTAGATCGCGAAGTATCTACCATCTTCACTGGCGCAGGCGTTGTGACCCGTCGCGTATCTGATGCTGCAGAGCATGCTGGTCTTGTGTTTGCAGTTGATCCTACTTCTGCCGATGCAAGCTGCATTGGCGGCAATATTGCCATGAATGCGGGTGGTAAGAAAGCGGTTCTTTGGGGAACAGCTTTAGATAATCTGGCTAGCTGGCGCATGGTGGATCCGCAAGGCAATTGGTTGGATGTCGAGCGTCTTGAACACAATATGGGCAAGATCCATGACGTGGCAACGGTCCGTTTTCAGCTCACTTGGTCTGATGGCAATAGCGAGCCGGGTCAGCGTATTCTAAAAACAGAATTATTGGAAGTTGAAGGCAGACGTTTCCGCAAAGAAGGTTTAGGTAAAGACGTTACTGATAAATTTTTATCAGGTTTACCTGGTGTGCAAAAAGAAGGTTGCGATGGTTTGATTACTAGCGCAACTTGGGTATTGCATCGCATGCCTAAATTCATGCGCACGGTTTGCTTGGAGTTTTTTGGTCAAGCGCGAGAGGCAATTCCGAGTATTGTGGAAATCAAAGCTTACTTAGATGGTTTAAGCAAGCAAGGTGGTCCAATTTTGGCTGGTCTGGAGCACTTGGATGATCGCTATTTAAGAGCGGTGGGTTATTCAACTAAATCGAAGCGCAATAGCTTGCCGAAGATGGTATTGATTGGCGATATTGCTGGCGATGATGAGGAAGCTGTTGCTGCTGCTACTAGTGAAGTAGTGCGCATGGCAAATTTACGTGTTGGCGAAGGCTTTGTTGCAGTCAGCACTGAAGCTCGTAAGAAATTCTGGCTCGATCGTGCCCGCACAGCGGCGATTGCCCGTCATACCAATGCTTTTAAGATCAATGAAGACGTTGTGATTCCTTTGCCGCGTATGGGTGAGTACACCGACGGTATCGATCGCATCAATATTGAGCTCTCTCTCAAGAACAAGTTGCAAGTACTTGATGGTCTTGAGACTTTCTTGAAAAAGAGCGCATTACCGCTAGGTAAGAGTGATGCTGAGTATGAGATCCCTACAGCAGAAATCTTGGGAGATCGTGTTCAGCAAGCCCTAGAGCTTATTGCCAAGGTCCGTGGGCGTTGGGCTGAGTGGCTCATTGAGATGGACTCTTATTTTCCGCGACTGCAGGATTACAGTCTGCGCGCTTCATGGAAAGAGGAAGTGCGCTCAGAGTTGCGCATCATCTTTGGTGGTTTGGCATTTGAGCCGATTCTGGCCGAGCTAGAAGCAATTCACAAAAACGTGTTGCGTAAGCGCGTATTCGTCGCGTTGCACATGCATGCTGGCGATGGCAACGTTCATACCAATATCCCGGTGAACTCGGATGACTACGAGATGTTGCAAGATGCGCATCGCGCCGTAGATCGGATCATGAAATTAGCCCGCTCATTAGACGGTGTGATTTCTGGTGAGCATGGTATTGGTATTACTAAATTAGAGTATTTAACAGAAGCTGAACTCAAAGATTTCCGCAGCTATAAGAATCGCGTTGATCCAGAAGGTCGCTTTAATAAAGGCAAGTTGATGCCACATGCTGATCTGAGCATGGCCTACACGCCTAGCTTTGGTTTGATGGGCCATGAGTCAATCATCATGCAGCAAAGCGATATTGGTGCGATTGCCGATAGCGTAAAAGATTGTTTACGTTGCGGCAAATGTAAACCTGTTTGCTCAACCCATGTCCCACGTGCAAACTTGCTTTACAGCCCGCGCGACAAAATCCTCGCAACATCACTATTGATTGAAGCTTTCCTATATGAAGAGCAAACTCGACGTGGTGTTTCGATTCGTCACTGGGAAATGTTTGATGATGTCGCAGCGCATTGCACGGTTTGCCATAAGTGCTTAACTCCATGCCCGGTCAATATTGACTTTGGTGATGTGACCATGAATATGCGCAATCTCTTGCGCAAGATGGGTCAGCAGCGCTTTAATCCTGGTACAGCAGCATCCATGTTTTTCTTAAATGCCACTAGTCCAGAATCCATTAATCTCGCTCGCAAGACGATGATTGGCTGGGGTTATAAGTTGCAACGCTTGGGTAATGATGTCTTACGGAAGTTTGCGAAAAAACAAACTGCCCATCCGCCTTCAACAGTAGGAAAGCCGAGCGTCAAAGAGCAAGTGATTTTCTTTGTAAATAAGAAGATGCCTGGCAATCTACCCAAGAAAACAGCGCGTGCTTTGCTGGATATTGAAGATGCGAACTATGTTCCGATCATTCGTGATCCTAAGACAACTTCTGCAGATACCGAGGCGGTGTTCTACTTCCCGGGTTGCGGATCTGAGCGCTTGTTCTCGCAAGTTGGTTTAGCTACTCAAGCGATGTTGTGGAATGTAGGCGTTCAAACGGTTCTGCCACCGGGCTATCTCTGTTGTGGCTACCCGCAGCGTGGTAATGGCGACTTTGATAAAGCAGAGAAGATGATCACAGATAACCGTGTGTTATTCCATCGCGTAGCTAATACTCTCAATTACTTAGATATCAAGACCGTAGTTGTTTCTTGTGGCACTTGCTATGACCAGTTAGCGGGTTACCAGTTTGAACAGATTTTCCCTGGCTGCCGCATTATTGATATTCATGAGTTCTTGGCAGAGAAGGGCGTTAAGCTCTCTGGCGTAACGGGCGTGAAGTATATGTATCACGACCCTTGCCACTCCCCAATGAAGTTACAAGACCCTCTGAAGACGGTGAATGAGTTAATTCAACTCGAAGATGGCAAAGCGATTGCGAAGAATGATCGTTGCTGCGGTGAATCTGGCACATTAGCCGTCACACGTCCTGATATTTCTACTCAAGTGCGTTTCCGTAAGCAGATTGAGATGGAAAAAGCTGCGACTGAATTGCGCAAAGATGATTTCACTGGCGAGGTCAAAGTGTTAACCAGCTGCCCATCATGTTTACAGGGCCTGACGCGTTTTGATGCGGATAGTGACACTACAGCTGATTACATTGTTGTTGAAATGGCTCAAAAGCTACTTGGTAAAGACTGGATGCAGGACTATGTAGCCAAGGCTAACCATGGTGGTATTGAGAGGGTCCTTGTTTAATGATTCCAAGCAATATCGTTGTGCATCAGCAATCCAAGGTCTTGGAGCTCTCCTATGAGAACAGCAATACCTATCGTTTGCCTTTTGAATTGTTAAGGGTTTTATCTCCTTCCGCCGAAGTTCAGGGCCATGGGCCAGGGCAGGAAACATTACAGACGGGCAAGCGTGATGTTTTGATTGCCAACATTGAACCTGTTGGCCACTATGCACTCAAGCCCAGCTTTTCGGATGGGCATGACTCTGGCTTATTTACCTGGGATTACTTATTGTTTCTGTGTGAGAACCAAGAGCAATTATGGAAAGAGCATTTAGATAAATTGGCCGCTGCCGGCTTAGATCGTGATACACCGATGACTCAATCAGGCGGTGCATCAGGCCATTCTTGTGGAAGTCACTAATGAGTAAAACGCACTTCGGGTATCAAAGTGTTGATGAAGCTGAAAAAGCCGGCAAGGTTGCCGAGGTTTTTCATTCGGTAGCCAGTAAGTACGACGTCATGAATGACCTGATGTCATTCGGGCTGCATCGTATTTGGAAAAAAGTGACGATTGCTCGCGCAAATGTTCGTCCTGGCCAAAAGATTTTGGATATTGCCGGCGGTACTGGTGATCTCGCCGCGGCTTTTGCAAAGGCCGCTGATTGGGCGCGCAACCCAGATGCTCAAGTTTGGTTAAGTGATATCAACGCTTCTATGCTGGGCGTGGGGCGTGACCGCTTATTGGATCGCGGCATGGCTTTGCCTTGCGTGCAGTTTGATGCCGAAAAAATTCCTTTTCCGAACAATCATTTTGACGTGGTGACCGTTGCTTTTGGTTTGCGTAACATGACACATAAAGAGATCGCTTTAGGTGAAATGTGCCGTGTGATCAAACCTGGTGGCCGTGTTTTGGTATTGGAGTTCTCCAAGCCTGATGCCTTTTTGCAGCCCGTTTATGACACTTATTCATTTAAGGTTTTACCTTGGTTGGGTGAGAAGATTGCGCAAGATTCAGAAAGCTATCGCTATCTAGCTGAATCGATTCGCATGCATCCCGATGCAGACGCCCTCAAAGAAATGATGTTGGGGGTTGGTTTTGATGAAGTGGAAACCCATAGGATGACTGGGGGTATCGTTGCTTTACATATTGGTATTAAATATTGATGGTTATATAGTTTTTAAGCTCTTAAAAACTAGAGAAGTTCAGTAGTTAAAAGAAGGGGTAAATATAAAAATGAATAAACATTTTTTTAAAGTAGTTCTCTTGAGTTTTACTTTGATCATTGCAATGGTTGGTCAAGTTGATGCTGCTCGCTTAGGTGGAGGAAGAAGTTTTGGACGCGCGCCAAGTGCACCAATGCAACGTCAGGCTACTCCTGTGCAAAAGCCAGTTCAGCAAGCGCAGCCGACTGCTCCAACCCCAGCCCCTCAAGCACCTGCGCCTAGTCGTTTTGGTGGCATGGGTGGTATTTTGGGTGGCTTAGCTGCGGGTCTGGGAATTGGTTACCTCTTATCGCATTTTGGTTTAGGTGAAGCAGCCTCTTCATTGGTTACTGGATTGCTGATCGCAATGTTGGCTGGCTTTGTCATTATGTTCGTGATTCGTAGATTATTGCCAGCGATGTCTGGTGCTGGTCAAAACTCTAATGCTCCATCTCAAGGTATGCAGCGCAATAGCGTTGAGATGCCAAGACAAGAGCCTCCATTTACTCCTGCTGCAAACGCATTTGGCGGGGTGAGTGCAGAACCTGAGGTATTTCAGTCAACCTTGCCCCCGGGTTTCGATCAGCAAACATTTTTGGAAAATGCAAAACAATATTTTGTAACTTTGCAAAAAGCTTGGGACCAAGGTGATCTTGCATCCTTACGTGAATTTACAACTCCTGATATGTTTGCCACGATTCAGCAAGATTTAGCTGGTAGAACTGATGGCAGTAATCAAACAGATGTCGTGACCATTAATGCTCAGCTATTAGGGGTTGAGACGGCAGATGCCCATTATTTCTGTAGCGTTCAGTTCAGTGGCATGATTCGTGAGCAGCAGGGTGCTCCAGCGAGTGAATTCTCCGAAATCTGGAATTTGAGCAAGCCTGTGGAAGGTCCTGGTGGCTGGGTACTGGCGGGTATTTCCCAGTTGGTTTAAGCTTTAGGTACTTTCCGTCGGAAAACCCGCACTAGTGCGGGTTTTTTACACTCATGAACAGACATTTTTCGACTACCCATACGATTGCTTCTGGCGCAGCCTGCCGGGGGATTAATCACGTGTTGGGTAGCGAGCCTTGGGCGTCTACAGAATTGGCCCGTCATGCCAACAAAACCATTTTGCTGCAGTTACCTCTTGGTAATCTGTGTTTTGAGATCAACCCAGATGGTTTATTGGCTAGCTTGAAAGAGATTGAGGCGCCTTCACTCACCTTGGATGTTTCTGCCAAGGCCTTGAGCGACGTGGCTGGCAGCGCTGGCTCTTTGCGAGAGCAAGCTTTTAAAGCAGTCAAAATTACAGGTGATGCAGACTTAGCCCAATTGTTGGGTCGTCTCGCGGGGCAGTTGCGCTGGGAATACGAGGAAGATTTAGCTCGCCTAGTGGGAGATGCACCTGCAAACTTTGCTGTGAGGCAGGGTAAGAAGTTTGTATCTGCTACCCGTTCTGCCGTAAGTGATTTACTGGACAATGTAGTGGAGTATGTCAGCGAAGAAAAGAAAGTGCTTTTAAATAAACGAGACTTTATGGTTCGTAAATCCGAATTAAGTGATTTACGTGAGTCTGTAGATCGTATGGAAAAACGTATTCAACTTCTAGAGCAAAAGGCTAAATAAATCGTGCGTCGAATTGCTCGTCTCTTTTTCATTTTCTTTACCGCATGGCGTTATGGTTTATTGCCACTTCTGCGTGATCTTCTAAAGCCGGGCATTCGTCGCGGATTCTTGACGATGCTTTGCTGGATCTCTCCGGGCAGTCATTTGCCTAGAGGCGAGCGTATTCGATTAACGCTCGAGGCACTAGGCCCTATCTTTGTGAAGTTCGGTCAGGTACTGTCTACGCGTCGCGATTTATTGCCAGAAGATATTGCTAATGAATTGGCTAAATTACAAGATCAAGTACCACCATTCTCAAACGAAGAATCGCGTCGTTTGATTGAAGCCGATCTAGGTCAGCCAATTGAGGAAGTGTTTATTAGCTTTGATGCAACACCTGTTGCCAGTGCTTCAGTTGCGCAGGTGCACTTCGGAGTCTTGCGTGGTACAGATAAGCATCCTGAATGGGAGGGTCGTTCAGTAGCCATTAAGGTCTTGCGCCCCGGCATTCTGCCAGTGATTGAGGGTGATTTGGCCTTGATGTACGACTTAGCCAAAGTGATTGAAAAAAGCTCCGAAGATGGCCGCCGTTTAAAGCCGCGTGAGAACGTTTCGGAGTTCGATACTTATTTGCATGATGAGCTTGATCTCATGCGCGAAGCCGCTAATGCGAGTCAGCTACGTAGGCAATTTGCGGATTCGAATAAGTTAATGATTCCGGAGATGTATTGGGATTTATGCCATACCAATGTGATTGTCATGGAAAGAATGTATGGCATCTCGATTGGTAAAACTGTAGCGCTCAGAGAGGCGGGTGTTGATTTTAAGAAATTAGCTTCGGATGGTGTAGAAATATTCTTTACCCAAGTATTTGAATATGGTTTCTTCCATGCGGATATGCATCCCGGAAACATCATGATTAGCTTAGAGCCAGAAACTTTTGGCCGTTTCATTTCTCTGGATTTTGGAATCGTTGGCGCGTTAAGTGAATCCGATAAAAATTATTTAGCCTTGAATTTTCTGGCGTTCTTTAATCGCGATTACCGTCGTGTTGCTGAGTTACATATTGAATCAGGTTGGGTCCCCGCCAACACCCGTGTTGAAGAATTGGAAGGTGCTGTACGTTCTGTTTGCGAACCGTATTTCGATCGCCCTCTGAAAGAAATTTCCTTGGGCATCGTGCTGATGCGCCTATTTCAAACATCGCGTCGCTTTAAGGTGGAAATTCAGCCGCAACTCACTTTGCTACAAAAAACCCTCTTGAATGTCGAGGGGCTGGCCCGTCAATTGGATCCTGATCTGGACCTTTGGAAAACAGCCAAACCGATTCTGGAAAAATGGGTAAGCAAGCAGTTAGGGTGGCGTGGTCTTATTGATGGCATCAAGGAAGAGGCCCCTACTTGGGCCAAAATTCTGCCGACATTGCCCCGTTTGATTGCCGATAGCCTAGCCCAGGTCCGTTCCCCCATCAAAGACCAAAATGGGGAATTAGAGGTCTTAAAGGCTCTTTTATTACAAGAAAGACGTACACATCGCCTGTTGGCGGGCGCTTTACTCTTTGCCGGTGGGTTTTTGGCTGGAATTTTGATCATCAGCCTAGGCATTTATTAGTCTCTCGCTGATTGGCTGCTAACCCGCTAAAATATCGGGTTAGGCAGAACACATGAAAAAATACTTTATTGCTGGCATCCTCGTTTGGGCACCATTGTCGATCACCATTTGGGTGATTGCTTGGGGCTTGGGTCTGCTCGACGGTGTTTTTGGTTCTGTAATGCACGCCATTATTGTGGTTCTCCCTGAAGATGCTGCGAGAGATTTACAGCATTTCCGCGATCTCCCAGGCGTTGGCATATTGATTGTGATTGTGGTCATCCTGCTCACTGGATTGACTGCGATTAATTTTGCAGGACAGTGGTGGTTAAAGGTCTGGGATAAATTTGTTAATCGCATACCGATTGTTCGTTCCATTTATTCCAGCGTTCAGCAAGTCTCATCGACTTTATTTTCTGGAAGTGGACAAGCCTTTAGCAAAGCCTTGCTGATTCGCTATCCCCATGCTGATTCTTGGGTGATTGCTTTTCAAACTGGTATCCCAGCAAAAGAAGTGACTGCCAAATTAGGTGAAGACTACGTCAACGTATTTTTGCCTACAACCCCAAATCCAACCTCTGGTTTTTTCATGATCGTGCCACGTGCACAAACTATTGAATTAGAGATGAGTGTTGAAGAGGCTCTGAAACATATTGTTTCAATGGGCTCTGTTCCCCCCAATAGTTCTAGTGGTTTAACTGCATCCCAGTTGCCACACCATTTTTGATTTATAGGAAATTGTTATGTCAATGCGAAGCCATACCTGCGGCCAGGTAACCGATTCACTGATTGGTCAAGAAGTTACTCTTGCTGGATGGGTTAATCGCCGTCGTGACCACGGAGGCGTAATCTTTATTGACTTACGTGACCGCGAAGGTTTTGTACAGGTTGTTTGCGATCCTGATCGCCCAGAAATGTTTGCTCTTGCTGAGCAAGTTCGTAGCGAGTTCTGTATCCAGATTAAAGGTCTTGTACGTGCACGTCCTGCCGGCACTGAGAACAAGGATTTGGTTAGCGGAAAAGTAGAGATCCTCTGCCATAGCTTGGTGATTCTGAATGCTTCTGTAACTCCTCCATTCCAAATTGATGATGAGAATTTGTCAGAGACTACTCGATTGACTCATCGCGTATTAGATTTGCGTCGCCCACAAATGCAAAAGAATTTACGTTTGCGTTACAACGTGGCGATGGAGTGTCGTCGTTATTTAGATGATGCTGGCTTTATCGATATCGAAACACCGATGTTGACTAAGAGCACCCCAGAAGGCGCGCGTGATTACTTGGTGCCTTCCCGTGTGCATGATGGCCAGTTCTTTGCGCTGCCACAGTCTCCACAGTTATTCAAGCAGTTGTTAATGGTCGCTGGCTTTGATCGCTACTATCAAATTACCAAGTGTTTCCGTGACGAAGATTTGCGCGCAGATCGTCAACCTGAATTTACTCAGATCGACTGTGAAACTGCTTTTTTAAGTGAGTTGGAAATTCGTGATTTGTTTGAAAACATGATTCGTCATATTTTCAAGAAGACCATGAATGTGGAGCTTCCTAATCCATTCCCAACCATGCCTTATTCTGAAGGTATGGCGCGTTTTGGCTCTGATAAGCCAGATTTGCGTGTGAACTTCGAATTCACCGAATTGACCGATTTAATGAAAGATGTTGATTTCAAGGTGTTCTCAGGTGCAGCGAATCAGGTTGGTGGCCGTGTTGTGGGCTTGTGCGTTCCTGGCGGCGCTGAAATTAGCCGTAGCGAAATCGATGACTACACTCAGTTCGTCAGTATTTATGGCGCTAAAGGCTTGGCTTGGATCAAGGTCAATTCTGTTGCTGAGGGCCGTAATGGCTTGCAGTCACCAATCGTGAAGAATTTGCATGATGCAGCGATTGAAGGCATTTTGAAGCGCACTGGTGCAAAAGATGGCGACATTATTTTCTTTGGTGCCGATAAAGAAAAAGTAGTAAACGATGCAATTGGTAATTTACGTTTGCGTATTGGCCAGTCCGCTTGGGGTAAAGCCCATGGCCTCTTTTCAGAGGGTTGGAAGCCATTGTGGGTAGTAGATTTCCCAATGTTTGACTACGATGAAGGCGAAGCCCGTTGGGTTGCTTGTCATCATCCGTTTACTAGCCCTAAAGATGAGCACATGAAGTATTTGGAGTCTGATCCAGGTAAGTGTTTAGCTAAAGCGTATGACATGGTGTTGAACGGTAGTGAAATTGGTGGCGGCTCAGTCCGTATTCACCAAGAAGCAGTTCAAAGCCAGGTATTCCGTGCATTGAAAATTGATGCAGAAGAAGCGCAAGCGAAGTTTGGTTTCTTGTTAGATGCACTTCAGTATGGCGCCCCTCCTCACGGCGGTATCGCGTTCGGTCTGGATCGCATCGTAACCATGATGACTGGTGCAGAATCCATTCGTGATGTGATTGCTTTCCCTAAAACACAACGTGCGCAGTGCTTGTTAACTCAAGCTCCAAGCCCAGTAGACGAGCGTCAGCTGCGTGAGTTGCATATTCGTTTGCGTCAAGCGACCCCTGCTGCTTAAAGTAATTTAATTAGTTCCCACTTTGAAAATCCCTATTTCGGTTTTAGTCGTTATCTACAAATCGAATAGGGATGTTTTATTAATAGAGCGCGCTGATCGCTCTGACTTTTGGCAGTCTGTCACCGGTAGTCTTGATGCTCTCGATGAAGACCTGGCTTTTGCGGCCGCCCGAGAAGTTTTTGAAGAGACTGGGATTGCAGTAGATTACCTACCCAAAGGCGCATTACAAAACATGCATCATCAAATCGAGTATGAAATCTATCCTGAGTGGCTCTTTCGTTATGCCCCAGGGGTTACCCGAAATATCGAGCATTGGTTTGCGTTAGAAGTTCCAGATAACACCCCAATTACACTGGCTCCTAGAGAGCATGTTGCATATGAGTGGCTACCTTATGAAGAGGCTGCTAAGAAGTGTTTTTCTCGCAGCAATGGCGAGGCTATTCTGAAATTGTTCGCTGCGAACTAAGGCAAGTCAAATAGTGAATTAGGAATAAGATAGAGCGATGAGACATTCATCAGGACATCATCACGGTAGCGCAGATTCAAAAACACCAGGGCGCGGTGATTGGCGCGTCATTCGTGATCTTCTTCCTTATCTTTTGGAGTACCGCTTTCGGGTAATCATTGCCCTGAGCTGCCTGATTGCAGCTAAGGTAGTTAATCTGGGCATTCCGATTGTGATGAAAGAGTTAATTGACTCTTTGGATATCAAAGCAAGCTCTCCCCAAGCCCTTTTGGCTGTTCCCTTGGGAATTATTCTGGCTTATGGCTTATTAAGAATTTCCGCATCCTTGTTTACAGAGTTGCGTGAAGCTTTATTTGCCAAGGTTACCCAGAATGCCGTCCGCAAAGTGGCTCTTCAGGTATTTGAGCATTTGCACTCACTAGCGCTGAGCTTTCATCTAGCTCGTCAGACGGGTGGTGTGAGTCGAGATATCGAGCGTGGTACCCGTGGTATTCAGTCACTGATTTCTTACTCGCTCTACAGCATCCTGCCAACAGTAATTGAGTTTTGTTTGGTGCTGGGCTACCTTGCCTATTCATACGATATTTGGTTTGCCGCAATTACATTCATAGCCTTAGTTCTCTATATTGTCTTTACGGTTGTAGTTACTGAGTGGCGTACCCATTACCGCCGCACCATGAATGATATGGATTCAAAAGCCAATCAAAAGGCCATTGATTCGCTCTTGAATTTTGAAACAGTGAAGTATTTTGGTAACGAGGCCTTTGAGGCCAGGCGTTACGATGAAAACTTGCTGCGCTATCAATCTGCAGCAGTGAAGTCACAAAAGACCTTGGCCGTATTAAATCTTGGCCAGCAGATCATCATTGCCACGGGCTTAATGTTAATTCTGTGGCGTGCTACTGTCGGTGTTGTCAATGGCACGATGACTTTGGGTGATCTGGTGCTGGTAAATACCTTGATGATTCAACTCTATATCCCACTCAATTTCTTGGGGGTGATATATCGAGAAATTAAGCAGTCATTGACTGATATGGATCGGATGTTTTCTTTGCTGAATACCGATAAAGAGATTGCTGATTCTCCAGATGCAAGGCCACTGCAAGTTCACGATCAGGGACATGGCCCAGATGTTAGATTTGAGCATGTCTCGTTTCACTATGATGCGAAGCGTGAAATTCTGCGTGATGTCAGTTTCAACATTCCTGCTGGAACCATTACTGCAGTAGTAGGTCAAAGTGGCGCAGGTAAAAGTACTCTCGCCAGATTGTTATTCCGTTTTTATGATGTGCAGTCAGGAGAAATTCTGATCGCTGGACAGAATATTCAAGATGTGACGCAGGCTAGCTTGCGTAAAGCAATCGGCATCGTTCCGCAAGACACCGTTTTATTTAATGACACGATTGGTTACAACATTGCCTATGGCGATCCTTCGGCGACGATTGAAGAGGTCCAAGAGGCGGCTAGGGCTGCTCAAATTGATGGCTTTATTAAGCGCTTGCCAGACGGCTATGACACTCAGGTCGGCGAGAGAGGCTTAAAGCTATCTGGAGGTGAGAAACAGCGCGTGGCGATTGCGAGAACGCTCCTCAAGAAACCAGCCATGTTGATTTTTGATGAAGCGACTTCAGCTTTAGATTCCAAAACAGAACGCGCATTTCAGGAGGAGCTGCTCAGTTTGGCCAAGAACCGGACGACCCTCATTATTGCCCATCGTCTTTCAACCATTATTCATGCCGATCAAATTTTAGTGATGGACCGGGGTCAGATTGTGGAGCGAGGAACTCACGAAGCGTTGCTTGCAGCTCAAGGAAGATACGCGGAGATGTGGCAGATGCAAGAGCGTGCCACTGTTGATTAGAATAGCTGGATGACTCAAAACAGTTCTTTTCCCTCTATGGCAGCAAGTAAAGAAGCAATTCTTAAAAATGCATTTGCTGCTGCAGTGGCAGTGGCTGATCCACAGGTCATTGTTCCCCAGTACTTAGCAAAGATATTTCCAGTCGGACAAGAACCCAAAGGTAGATGTTTAGTGGTAGGCGCAGGTAAAGCTAGTGCTTCGATGGCTAGTGCATTAGAAGCTTATGCAAAATCCCATTGGCCACAAGTGAAATTAGAGGGGGTTGTACTGACGCGTTATGGTCACAACTCACCAACTTCCTTCATCAAGATCGTAGAAGCTGGCCATCCAGTGCCAGATCAGGCTGGAATGGATGGAGCTAAAGAAGTTTTTGCCTTAACCAATCAGTTGGAAAAAGACGACGTATTGATCGCCTTAGTCTCTGGTGGTGGATCAAGCCTTCTTACCCTGCCGCAAGAGGGTATCTCGATTGATGACATGCGTAAGACCACGGAAGCACTTTTGCGTAGTGGCGCACCTATCGAAGAGATGAATGTGGTGCGTAAACATTTATCTGCAATCTTGGGTGGCAATTTAGCTAGAGTAGCTATCGCCCGTGGCGCACGAGTCGAGGCTTTATTAATTTCTGATGTCACAGGCGACTCACCAGCCGATATTGCTAGCGGTCCATGTGCCGCAGACTACTCAACGTATTTAGATGCGCTCAATATTTTGCAAAAATATGATTTGGATGATTCGGTTATTCCCGCATCAGTATTGAATCATCTCAAACAAGGTTTGGCTGGTGAAAAGCCAGAGACTCTGAAAGATTCTGATTTAATCTCCGCTCAAGTGGCCAATCATGTGATTGCAACTGCCTATAAAAGTTTAGAAGCTGCCGCTGAGTATGTCCGCACGCAGGGTTATGAGCCCATTGTTTTGGGGGACACTATTACTGGTGAGGCGCAAGAAGTTGGTGTGGAGCAGGCTGCGTTAGCTCGTGACTATATGGCTAAGGGAATTGATAGTCCGCTTGCCCTCATTTCAGGTGGTGAATGTACAGTTACCATTCCAGCGGATGTAAAAGGCCGTGGCGGTCGTTGCAGTGAATACCTGCTCTCACTTTTGGCTGCTAGCTCTGATTTGCCAAGAATGGCTGCTTTGGCTGCTGATACCGATGGAATTGATGGCAGCGAAAAGAATGCTGGAGCCTGGTTTGATAGTGCTGTGCGCCAAGCTAGCCAGACTGCAGGCCTGGTTCCAGAGAAATTCTTATCAGCGCATGATTGCTATGGCTTCTTTGCAGAATTTGGCGCTTTAGTGGAAACTGGCCCTACACTTACCAATGTGAATGATTTCCGCATCATCTTGCTCGATAAATATTATGTCTAATAGCCCTACACAAATTCAACTGATTCAGCCGGATGATTGGCATTTGCACATTCGTGATGGTGAAGTGATGAAAGATGTGTTGGCAGATACTGCACGTCAATTTGCGCGTGCGATCATCATGCCCAATCTCAAGCCACCAGTAACTACTGTGGATTTGGCTAAGGCCTATCAATCTCGCATTGAATCGAATTTAAAGTCTCTGGGGGTTAGTGACTTCACGCCTTTAATGACTTTATATCTCACTGACAATACTTCTGCAGATGAAGTTCGTAAGGCTAAGACTGCAGGCATCGCAGCATTTAAGCTATACCCCGCAGGTGCAACGACGAATAGTGATGCTGGTGTCAGTGATCTTAAACATTGCCATGGGGCATTAGAAGCGATGCAGGCTGTAGGTATGCCGCTCTTAGTGCATGGTGAAGTAACCAGCTCTGAAATTGACATCTTTGATCGTGAGGCGGTCTTTATTGATGCGGTGTTAGAGCCTCTACGCAAAAAATTTCCTGAGCTCAAAATCGTCTTTGAACACATCACGACCAAGCAGGCCGCTCACTATGTGCGTGATGCAGTGACGGGTGGAAAGAATACGATTGCAGCCACGATTACTCCGCAGCATCTGCTCATGAATCGCAATGCCATCTTTGCTGGTGGCATTCGTCCGCACAATTATTGTTTGCCAGTGCTTAAGCGTGAAGAACATCGCGTTGCTCTATTAGAGGCAGCCACTAGTGGAAATGCTCGTTTCTTCTTGGGCACTGATAGTGCGCCTCATGCTAAGGGTGCCAAAGAGGCGGCTTGTGGCTGTGCGGGTTGCTATAGCGCCTTTAATGCTTTAGGTTTATATGCCGAAGCATTTGAGGGTGTTGGCAAACTGGATAAGTTAGAAGGCTTTGCTAGTTTCTTTGGCCCGGATTTTTATTCTCTGCCACGCAATAGCAAAAAAATTACTCTGGTAAAGCAAGCGCAAAGCATCCCTGCTGAATTGCCATTAGGTGATACCACTATCGTTCCGCTGCGTGCTGGCGAAACCATCGCCTGGTCACTCGTTTAAAAAACACGAATCATTACTTTCTTAGCCAAATTGGCCTGACTGCGTTAGACTGCAGGCGCAGAGTCAATTGGGCAATCGCCGCCTCTTTATTGAGGGGGAGGAAAGTCCGGACTCCATAGGGAAGGGTGATGGCTAACGGCCATCCACGGCGACGTGAGGAATAGGGCCACAGAGACGAGCGTATTTAGTTACGGTGAAACGCGGTAACCTCCACCTGGAGCAATCCCAAGTAAGCAGGCGATGAGGCGTCCCGCTGAGTCTGCGGGTAGGGAGCTTGAGCCGTCAGGTAACTGCCGGCCTAGAGGAATGATTGCCCCTAGATGCAAATCTAGGCGACAGAATCCGGCTTATCGATTGACTCTGCACTTATTCCGCAATGATTTCGACGCTGTAAGTCAGTTCTGCAGTTTTAGCCAACATAGTCGTAGCTGAGCAATATTTTTCATGTGAGAGCTTTACTGCGCGATCTACCTTTGCCTGATCCAAATCTTTTCCTTTGACCGTAAAGTGCAAATTGATCTTAGTGAAGACTTTAGGGTCTTCTGTAGCTCGCTCAGCCTGGAGGACTACTTCACAGCCACTAATGGCCTGACGGGCCCTTTGTAGGATTAAAACCACATCAAATGCAGAGCATCCGCCTGCACCCACTAAAAGCAGCTCCATTGGCCTTGGAGCGAGGTTTTTGCCACCAGCTTCAGGGGCACCATCCATGTTTACGAGGTGGCCACTGCCAGTTTCCCCAGAAAAAGCCATGCCGCCATTACCCAACCAACTTACTCGACATTCCATTATTAGTGATTCCTAACTTACTAAATTAATCAATATTATCAATAGTTTACCTATTTTATGGGAAATCAAGTTGCTGCACAGCAACATAAAATTATTGATTTTGGTCAATATTCTTGCATCGCACCATGCATATGGATACAATAACCATATTGGTAGTCAGTCTTGTATAAGACTGCGACTTACCTCCCAGTGTCTCCTCCACCCAAACATAGGTGGATTCCAACCCAGGACTCGTTCCTGGGTTTTTTTTAGGTTACAATTCAAGGCTTTACTGAATTACCGAGCCGGTCAGCGGTAATTTGTTGTACCAAGTAAATTGCAGAATCTGCGAGCTTGCAAACATAAGCAGGGCCAAGGTGGATGTAATTTGGTTGGGGTAATTTTTTTGACTATAACAATTTGAGAAATCATGAAAACTTTTTCTGCAAAATCCCATGAGGTAGTGCATGAATGGTTCGTGATTGACGCTACGGACAAAGTCCTCGGTCGTGTCGCCAGTGAAGTGGCACTCCGTCTACGCGGCAAGCACAAGCCTGAATACACCCCACACGTTGATACTGGCGACTTTATCGTTGTCATCAATTCATCTAAGCTCCGTGTCACAGGCACAAAAGGCTTGAACAAAATTTATTACCGTCACAGCGGATACCCAGGTGGTATTAGCTCGACCAACTTCGACAAGATGCAAGACCGTTTCCCAGGTCGCGCTTTGGAGAAGGCTGTGAAGGGTATGTTGCCAAAAGGCCCACTAGGCTATGCCATGATCAAGAAATTGAAAGTTTATGGCGACGCTAATCATCCGCACACGGCTCAACAGCCTAAAGCGTTAGAGATTTAAGGAAACCAAATGGCTATTAATTACGGAAATTGGAATTACGGTACTGGTCGTCGCAAGAGTTCTGTGGCGCGTGTATTCATTAAATCTGGCAAAGGCGAAATCATTGTTAATGGTAAGCCTATCGATGCCTATTTTGCTCGTGAAACATCGCGCATGATCGCTCGTCAGCCTTTGGCTCTCACAGCCCACTTAACGACCTTTGATATCAAAGTAAACGTTTCTGGTGGCGGTGAAACTGGCCAAGCTGGTGCAGTTCGTCACGGCGTTACTCGTGCATTGATCGACTACGACAACGCCTTGAAGCCAGCCCTGTCTAAAGCAGGTTTGGTAACTCGCGATGCTCGTGAAGTTGAGCGTAAAAAAGTTGGTCTGCACGGCGCGCGTCGTCGTAAGCAGTTCAGCAAGCGCTAATTCTTTCAGTCGCTCAAGTTTTATCGAAAGGGTCGCGCAAGCGGCCCTTTTTGTTTCTACAATTGAGGTATTCAGAAGTTTTAAAAGAAACTTCTCATGATCGGTATTTTGGAGAATGGCATGATTAAAGTTGGCATCGTAGGTGGCACTGGATATACCGGAGTAGAGTTATTGCGTTTATTGGCGCAGCATCCCGAAGTAGAGCTCACTGCAATTACTTCTCGCACAGAAGCGGGCATGCCAGTGGCTGATATGTTTCCATCTTTGCGTGGCCGTGTTGCTCTCAAATTTACGACGCCTGATGAAGCCAAGCTCAATGAATGTGATGTGGTGTTCTTCGCAACTCCACATGGCGTTGCAATGGCACAAGCAAAAGAATTGCTCGCTAACAATGTGAAGATTTTGGATCTTGCCGCAGACTTTCGTTTGAAGGATATTAAAGAATTTGCAAAGTGGTACGGCATGGAGCACACCTGCCCAGAAATTTTGGCTGAAGCAGTTTATGGTTTGGCGGAAATTAATCGTGAGGCCATTAAGAAGGCTCGCGTAGTTGGTTTAGCGGGTTGCTATCCAACTTCTGTACAGCTAGGTCTTGCGCCTTTGCTGTCACCAAAATCGACCGGTGGTAAAAACCTCATCGATGGTACGCATATTATTTCTGACTCAAAGTCAGGCACTTCTGGTGCTGGCCGAAAAGCAGAGATCGGCACCCTATTGTCTGAGGCTAGCGATAACTTCAAGGCTTATAGCGTCAAGGGCCATCGCCATCTCCCTGAAATCGAACAGGGCTTAAAAGCCATTGCTGGCCATGATCAGATCGGTTTGACCTTTGTGCCGCATTTAACCCCGATGATTAGAGGCATTCATTCGACCTTGTACGTCCGTTTGACTGAGGCTGGTAAAGAGGTTGATTACCAAAAGCTGTATGAGAGCTTCTATAAGGATGAACCATTTGTCGACGTTATGCCGGCAGGCAGTCATCCAGAGACGCGTTCTGTACGGGGTAGCAATGGCATTCGGATTGCGATCCATCGTCCAGGGGGTGGTGACACTTTAGTTATTTTGGTAGTTGAGGACAATTTGGTGAAAGGTGCTTCAGGCCAGGGCGTTCAGTGCATGAACCTGATGTTTGGGTTGCCAGAGACTATGGGTCTTACCCAGATCGCTGTTTCCCCATAATGACCCTTCAGCAAACTGGGCATTAAAAGCCTAAAATAAGACATTGCCTTTTGAATTGGGAGTAAATCATGACCGAATTAGCTACACAACCTGCACAAGATTTAGCCGAGCCGCCAACCCCATTGGTGTTCACGGATAGCGCTGCTGCGAAAGTGGCGGACTTGATTGCTGAAGAAGGCAATCCAGAGTTGAAATTGCGCGTATTCGTACAAGGCGGTGGTTGCTCAGGATTTCAGTATGGTTTCACATTTGATGACGCTGTGAATGAAGATGACACTCTCTTTGAAAAGAATGGCGTTACCTTGTTGGTAGATTCAATGAGCTTCCAATATTTGGTTGGCGCTGAGATTGACTACAAAGAAGACATCAACGGATCACAGTTTGTGATTAAGAATCCAAATGCGCAAACTACTTGTGGTTGCGGATCTTCTTTCTCTGCTTAAATAAAAGAATTTAATGATTTAAGCGGGATAGCAAGCACCTAGAATTCTAGGCCCCTTCGCTCCCGTAACGGCTGGCAAATTTGCTGGCCGTTTTTCTTTGTGGGCCCATGCAAGCCATGCAAAGGCAAGGCCCTCTACTAGCTGTGGATCAATTCCTGCCGACTCACTTGTAGTAATTTCTAATGGCTTTTTGAAGAAATGCTGCGACTTCACTTTGAATAAATTCATCAAGGCATTATTTCTGGCGCCGCCCCCACAGATAATCAGCTTTTGGGTTTGCGGGGCATGACGTGCTAAAGCTTCGAGGGCTGAGTGGGCAGTGAGGTGCAGCAATGAAGCTTGCACATCTTCGGAAAGATAATTATCAGCACCTATTTTTTCTTGCAACCAAGCAATATGAAAGTCGTCTCTACCAGTGCTCTTGGGTGGAGCTTTTACAAAGAAAGAATCAGACAACATTTTCTCAAGTAATGCTTCATTGACTTTACCCTGCGATGCCCAATTACCATTTTCATCAAAGGTATTGCCTTGGTGCTCGTATATCCAAGCATCCATCAACATATTTCCAGGACCACAATCAAAACCGGTGACTTCACCATTCTTTGGAAGCAGTGTGAGATTAGCAATGCCACCAATATTGAGAATGGCTAAATTTTTATCTTCTACAAATTGCTGTGCATGAAACGCGGGGACTAAAGGCGCACCATGCCCACCCGCAGCCAAATCCCGACTTCTAAAATCCGCAATCACATCAATCCCCATTTTTTCTGCCAAGAGGGCTGGGTTGAGTGTTTGATGTGTGTATGCCCAATCACCTAGATGAGGTTGGTGACGAATTGTTTGTCCATGTGCGCCGATGGCGGCGATATCAGAAGACTGTAGATTTGCTTTTTTGAGCAACTGGCTAACTGCTTCTGCATAGGCCAGGGCCAGGGCATTGCCTGCCTGTTTTTCGCGATGGAGCTCATTTGGGCCAGGACTTTGAAGCTCATACAGGGTCTTGCAGAGCTCCGCTGAGAAAGGGGTGCTAATTGCCTCTAGAGCGCTAGCTTCCCCATTGGGGCCAATTTTGGCCAGAACGGCATCTATCCCATCCAGGCTGGTGCCGGACATCAGGCCAATATAGAGGGAATGGGGTTTGTTCATGGGGCTCTCAGGAATGCGACAATTATGCTTTAGCAATTTAACTACTAATTTAACTGAATCAGCAATCCGAATCAGCATGACGGCTAAACCAGAACAAAAATATCCTTTGACCCCCGAAGTCTTTGCGGCGCTCGAAGTCACCAAACGTGGCTGTGATGAGCTATTGGTTGAGGCAGACTGGGTTCAGAAACTGGCTCGTAGCCAAGCTACCAAGACGCCATTGCGGATTAAATTGGGTTTAGATCCAACAGCTCCAGATATTCATCTTGGCCATACCGTTGTATTGAATAAGTTGCGCCAGTTACAAGATTTAGGTCATACCGTTATTTTCTTGATTGGTGATTTCACCAGCATGATTGGTGATCCATCAGGCCGTAACGCTACCCGTCCTCCATTGACCGCAGAAGAAATTGCCGTCAATGCAGAGACTTACTATCGTCAAGCGAGTATGGTGCTCGATCCCTCAAAGACTGAAGTGCGTTACAACAGTGAGTGGTGCGACCCTTTGGGTGCGCGCGGCATGATTCAGTTGGCTGCTAAACATACTGTTGCGCGTATGTTGGAGCGTGATGACTTTACTAAGCGCTATCGCAATGGCATACCCATTTCGATTCATGAGTTCTTATATCCACTGATGCAGGGTTATGACTCTGTTGCGCTCAAGAGTGATTTAGAGTTGGGTGGTACAGATCAGAAGTTCAATCTTCTGGTTGGTCGTGAACTCCAGCGTGAATATGGCCAAGAGCCTCAATGTATTTTGACGATGCCATTACTAGTTGGTCTGGACGGCGTTGAGAAGATGAGTAAGTCCAAGGGTAATTACATTGGTATCAGCGAGCCTGCTGGCGATATGTTTGGCAAACTCTTAAGTATTTCGGATGATTTAATGTGGGATTACTTCACGTTGCTGTCATTCCGACCAATGGCTGAAATTGATCTCATGAAGCAAGAAGTTGCTGCTGGCAGAAATCCAAAAGATTGCAAAGTACTTCTCGCACAAGAAATCGTGGCACGCTTTCATTCACAAGCTGCAGCAGAGAAAGCATTAGAGGACTTTAACCATCGTGCTAAAGGTGGCGTGCCTGACGACATTCCAGAGGTAAATCTCTCTGGGGCGCCAATGCAAATCGCTAGTCTCTTGAAGGCTGCAGGCTTGGCTCCATCAACATCAGAAGCGAATCGCAATATTGAGCAAAACGGCGTAAAGATTGATGGTGTAACCGTTGCTGATAAGCAATTAAAGGTTGAAGCTGGAACGTATGTGGTGCAGGTAGGTAAGCGTAAGTTTGCGAAAGTGACGCTAGCTTAAATATCTAAGTTGTTGCTAGGAGGCGTTAAGCCAAAGTGCTCATAAGCTTGACGGGTTGCTACCCTGCCTCTTGAAGTTCTTTGTAGGTAGCCTTGCTGAATGAGGTAGGGCTCCAGCACATCTTCAATGGTGTCACGCTCTTCGCCAATAGCTGCCGCTAAGTTATCGATACCTACTGGGCCACCATCAAACTTGTGCAGGATGGCTTCCAGCAGTTTTCTGTCCATCACATCAAAGCCACTTGGATCCACGTCCAGCATCTTCAGTGCTGCATCAGCCATGGCTTTAGTAATCGTGCCAGTGCCTTTGACTTCTGCGTAGTCACGCACCCTTCTGAGGAGGCGATTAGCAATACGCGGAGTGCCACGAGCACGTTTGGCGATTTCTACTGAGCCTTCTGGATCAATATCAGCCTTAAGTAAGCTGGCTGAGCGATTAATGATTTTGGTGAGCTCTTCAGTAGTGTAGAACTCGAGTCTGGCCACAATACCAAAGCGATCGCGCAATGGATTGGTGAGCATGCCGGCACGAGTAGTCGCGCCAATCAAAGTAAATGGTTTGAGATCAATCTTTACGCTGCGTGCTGCAGGACCTTCGCCAATCATGATGTCTAGGCTGTAGTCCTCAAGCGCAGGGTACAGAATTTCTTCTACTACTGGAGATAGGCGATGAATCTCATCAATGAAGAGAACATCGTTTTCTTCTAGGTTGGTGAGTAAGGCTGCAAGATCGCCTGGCCTATCAAGCACTGGGCCGCTAGTTTGACGAAGATTTACGCCAAGTTCTCTTGCAATGATATGAGCAAGAGTGGTTTTACCAAGTCCAGGAGGCCCAAATAAAAGAACGTGATCTAAAGCTTCTTGGCGCGCTCTCGTAGCGCTGATAAAAATCTCTAATTGCGCTCTGGCCTTAGTTTGGCCAACATACTCATCGAGTTGTTTGGGACGCAGCGCTCTTTCAAAGACGGCTTCAGTATTGCCTGCTGCACCGCTCACAATGCGGGCATTACCTTCTGGTAAATCTTCAGGAATAGAGCTGAGGTCGTCTGTATGTATTGCCATGCTGAGAGTTTAGTGCTGTTTAGCTATTAGGCTTTAGATAGATACTTCAATCCCATTCGAATGCCATCAGAAATACTGGTATCGGGTGGAATTTGCTTGAGTGCCAAAAGTGCCTCTTTTTCTGAATAACCCAGAGCAAGGAGAGCTTGTAACACTTCACTGCTAGCCTCAATTGCCTGAGGTTTGTCACCTGTAATGCCTAAGTCTGGAGCTAGCTTGCCTTTGAGCTCAAGGCAGAGACGTTCAGCAGTTTTCTTGCCGATGCCAGGCACTTGTGTGAGACGTCCAGCCTCCTGAAGCGCAATAGCTTGCGCCAGTTCATTAACACTCATGCCTGAGAGAACGGCTAGTGCCGTACGGGAGCCAACACCACTAATTTTGATCAGCTGTCTAAATGCTTCACGCTCAGTTTCAGTAGCAAAGCCAAAAAGTTGCTGCGCATCTTCGCGAACTTGAAAATGTGTCAATAGGGTAATCTTTTGACCAGCCTGAGGCAATTGATACAACGTGCTCATGGGTACATCTACCTCATACCCAATCCCTTGGCAATCGACCAAGAGACGAGGAGGGTGAACTGAAACGAGGGTACCTTGAATGCGACCAATCATGTAGAGATCTTAACCTGTGATGTGTATTTTTACTTGCTACGTTTCTTGGGAGCTAAGGCAGCAGTGGCTGCAGTGATGGCTTTTGGTATTTGCGCATGATGGGCGGCGCAGATGGCAACACCCAGCGCATCAGAGGCGTCAGTCCCTGGGGCGCGATTGAGTTTCAGGAGGCGCTTCACCATTTCTTGGACCTGAGGCTTGGATGCTCTACCAGTGCCAACAATGGACTGCTTGACTCTTAAGGCGCTGTACTCAGCTACAGGGAGTTTTTCTGAAACGAGAGCGGCAATAACAGCGCCGCGTGCCTGACCCAACATGAGTGTGGAACGAGGGTTAACGTTTAAGAAGACTTCTTCGATCGCAGCAGACTCTGGCCTATAGGTCTCTAGAACTTCCTTAACACCGGCATAGAGGGTGCCTAAGCGTTCAGGCAGGCCTTTGGCTGGATCGCCACTCTCAATCGTCCCAGAGGCTACGTAAGTCAGCTTTTGGCCATCGACATCGATGACTCCAAAGCCGGTAGTCCGCAAACCTGGGTCGATTCCAATCCAGCGCATGAGTTTTTTATAACTTCTTGTTTTCTTAGTGACGGAAGTGACGGGTGCCAGTAAAGATCATGGCAATGCCATGCTCATTTGCTGCCGCAATGATTTCATCATCACGCATGCTGCCACCAGGCTGAATTGCGCAGCTGGCACCACCATTAACAACCACATCTAAGCCGTCACGGAATGGGAAGAAGGCATCGCTTGCTACTGCAGAACCTTTAAGACTTAAGCCAGCATTCTCAGCCTTGATGCTAGCCATGCGCGCAGAGTCTACGCGGCTCATTTGACCGGCGCCGATACCAAGAGTCATCCCATTAGCGCAATACACAATGGCATTGGATTTCACAAACTTCGCAACTCGCCATGCAAACATCATGTCGTGCATTTCGCTTGGAGTTGGCAGGCGCTTACTGACAACGCGCATTTCACTTTCAAGAACATTCTTGGCATCAGGAGACTGCACAAGCAAACCACCACCAACGCGCTTGAAATCAAAGGTATTAAATGCAGTGCCCAATGGAATTTCTAGAAGGCGTACATTTTGTTTCGCAGCAAAGATCGCTTTGGCTTCATCACTAAAGCTAGGCGCAATCAATACTTCCACGAATTGTTTAGAGATCGCTTCAGCTGCAGCGCCATCGCAGGGCACGTTAAAAGCAATGATGCCGCCAAAGGCGGAGCTAGGATCGGTCTTGAAGGCTTTTTGGTAGGCTTCAAGCGCGGTAGCACCAACAGCTACACCACAAGGGTTAGCATGCTTGATGATGACGCAAGCTGCTGCACCACCAGCGTTGCCAGTAAAGCTCTTGACGCATTCCCAGGCAGAATCTGCATCAGCAATATTGTTGTAAGAGAGTTCTTTCCCTTGCAACTGCTTGTAATTGGCTAGCGCGCCATCGACGGGGTAAATATCTTTATAGAATGCTGCAGATTGGTGTGGATTCTCGCCGTAACGCATCTCTTGGACTTTTTCGAAGGCAAGGTGCAAAGTTTCGGGATAAGCAGAGCGGGCCTTGTGATTTAAGTCATCACCTAATGCTGAGAGATAGTTAGCAATCGCACCATCGTATTGTGCGGTATGGGCAAATACTTTTTTCGCTAAAGCCAAATTGGTTTTGTAAGAAACAACATTCTTGTTAGCCTTCATTTCTGCTAAGACAGGAGCGTAATCTTCTGGTGAGATCAATACCGTAACGTCCTGGTGATTTTTAGCTGCTGCACGTAACATCGCTGGGCCGCCGATATCAATGTTTTTAACGGCATCTTCGAATGAGCAGCTTTCCTTAGCAACAGTCTCATTGAAGGGGTAAAGATTGATGACGAGCATATCAATGGTGTCGATGCCATGCTCTTTCAGGGCTGCCATATGTTCCGGGAAATCTCTGCGAGCTAATAGGCCACCATGGACCATTGGGTGAAGGGTTTTTACGCGACCATCCAGCATCTCCGGAAATTTCGTTAAAGAAGAAACTTCGACAACAGGCAGATTGTTTTCGGCCAAGAGTTTTGCTGTGCCGCCAGTAGAAATGAGCTTAATGCCTTGTTCGTGGAGGGCTTTAGCAAAAGGCACGATGCCATTTTTATCGGAGACGGAGAGTAGGGCTGTACGGATCATGGTTTTCGGAGCTTAATTTAAAAAATGGCTTTGTTATTAGTAAAGTTTGCGGTTACTTCAGAAGTTGATGTTCAACCAACTTCTTGTGCAGGGTGTTGCGATTAATGCCTAGATATTGCGCTGCCAGTGATTGATTCTGCTTGGCATGTTGCATCACTAATTCCAGCATCGGTTTTTCAACAACGGCCAATACCATGTCATAGATATCAGTTGGTGCAGTTCCTTTGAGGTCATTCAGGTAACCCTGCAATTGGGTTTCAATACATTCGGTAATTGGGTGCTTATTGGTCATAACAATCTATCAATACAAAAACAAAAAAATAAAGAAATTAATTTAAGCTAAAACTATGCCGCTTCCAAAAATAACAAGCGGTCAGAATGGGATTTCATTTCGTCAAAATAATCATTGACCATTTGCAGTTGAGTTTTACAGTCGTCGGCAGTATTCATGCGCTGGCGAAATGCGTGGGAGTCACGCAGCCCTTTGCAGTACCAACCAATATGTTTACGTGCAGTTCGCAGGCCAATATACTCACCATAAAACTCATAGTGGTCTAAGAGGTGGGCATTCATGATGCCCTGAATCTCATTGATCTCCGGGGTTGGCAGCTTGCCACCGGTTTCAAGATAGTGGTTGATTTCACGGAAGATCCAAGGGCGACCTTGAGCAGCTCGACCAATCATGATGGCATCAGCACCAGTGAGCTTTATAACCTGCTCTGCCTTTTCTGGGCTGGTGATATCACCATTAGCCACTACCGGAATCTTCACACTATTTTTGACTGCCGTAATCGTTTCATACTCTGCTTCACCGTGATACAGGTCTGCTCTCGTGCGGCCATGGACCGTCAGCATGGAGATGCCAGATTTTTCTGCGAGACGCGCTATCTCAATGGCATTCTTATGTTCACGATCCCAGCCTGTACGAATTTTCAAAGTAACTGGTACCGCATCTGGACCGACACCAACGGCATTTACAACCGCTTCTAGAATTTGCTGCACCAGAGGCTCATCTCGCAATAGGGCGGAACCAGCTGCAACATTGCAAACTTTTTTGGCCGGGCAACCCATGTTGATGTCAATAATCTGAGCGCCATGATCAACGTTTATTTTTGCAGCTGCCGCCATCATCGCGGGGTCAGCCCCGGCAATTTGAACGGCAATCGGCTTGAATTCACCAACATGGTTGGCGCGGCGTTGAGTCTTTTCACTCTTCCAAAGAAGGGCATTTGAGGCCACCATTTCGGATACGGCATATCCGGCGCCCAATTTCTTGCAAAGCTGCCTAAATGGGCGGTCCGTTACCCCAGCCATAGGGGCTACAAATAATCTATTTGCGAGGAGGTGAGGACCAATGTTCATCTGAAAGGGCTTGGGCGGAAAGCATGACACTTTAGCACAGTCAGGCTCAAATCTGCCTAATTTTTAGGCAGATTGCTTGCTACAGATCAAACAGAGAATGCTTATATTTTGAGGGTGATTTAAGGGCTTTAGCGCCTACCAAACATCATCTGGCGAGCTAAGGCTGTCTTGAACGGCGGAAGCCACTGCAGGGCGCTTAAAGCCAATCCACGGGCTACAACAACTGGGGCTAAATTGGATGTAAATACTCTAGCCATAAAGTCTGTCAGTCCGATGGTTGTTGTTCTATCAGCTTTGCGACTTTGAGCGTAACTCTGGAGTGCATTTTGGATGTCTGCTGGAGATTGATTCTCGGCAGCCCCAGAAAATACCTCAACTAACTTCTCCGACAGTAAGAAGGCATCTCGTAATCCTAAATTCAGGCCTTGACCCGCTACTGGGTGCAAAGTTTGAGCGGCATTGCCAACCCAAACCTCATTGTCATGAGTAATCGCTTTGCGATAGTTCAAGCCAAGTTCATATAAACGACGATCTTGAATTTTCAGAAAACGTCCAATCCGTGAACCAAATTCTTTTTGTAGTTCAACTAAGAAATCTGTGTCACTCAGTTGCAAGCGATGCTGCGACGATTCTGGCGAGCCGCACCAAACCAGATTCAAAATATGATGTCCGTAGTGACTTGGTAAAACGGCTAACGGACCTTCAGCAGTAAAACGTTCCCAAGCTTGATGAGGTTCCGCATTCTCAACCTCAACTAAACCTACGAGGGCTGACTGCCCATAGTCGCGTCCAGATTCAACCCAGTCTTGCGTCTTAAATAAACCACCCTCAGCATGCACGATGCATTGAGCGTAGATGCTTTTTTCCTCGACATCCGGATTGATGTGCTTCCAAACGAAGTTAGGGCTCTTTGCTTGAATAGCCCGTAAGGAGTGACGCAGAGCCATATGAATGTCGCGATAACGAATAATGTGCCCTAGCGCATCTTGCTTGAGCTCTTCACGCGTCATCAGCGCGCGGCCAAAGCGACCCGCTTGCGAAACATGCACTCGATGAATTTCTGCAAACTCTTTTGGCCATGCATTAATCGTATCGAGCAAGAGTTTGCTGCCGTGCGATAGGGCAATGCCTCGGCTGTCGGCACTTGCAAGATCGTTGTCATTTACGGGGTTGCGATCAAGCAAAATAATCTTTGCTTCGGGGAATTTCTGCAGGGTCCAGGCAGCACAAGCAAGCCCAACTGGCCCGCCGCCTTGAATCAAGATATCGCAATGAGATGAATTCATTTTTATTATGGCGGTCTTAAGCATTCTTCATGAGTGCTTCGATTTCATCGGCTGTGACAGGTACGCCTCGAGAAATCAACTCACACCCAAAATCATTGATGACAGCGTCATCTTCAATACGAATGCCGATATTCCAAAAGGCCTGATCAACATCATCAGTAGGTCTGATATAGAGGCCTGGTTCCACCGTAATCACCATGCCGCTTTTTAGGATGCGCCAAGGCTTTTCTTCGCTTGATAGGTTTTGGGCGGTTTCACGATAAGAGCCTACATCGTGGACATCCATGCCCAGCCAGTGGGACGTGCGGTGCATGTAGAAACGACGGTAGGCGCCAGTCTCAATGGCGTTTTCTAAAGAACCCAACTCTGAAAGTTTGAGAAGCTTTTCATCCAGCAGACCTTGGGTCAGCACTTTAAGTGCCGCCTCATGTGGCTGCATAAATGTATTGCCAGGCCTGGTCATCGCAATCGCAGCTTCTTGCGCGGCTAATGTGATGTCATACAAAGCTCGTTGCGGTCCCGTAAATTTCCCATTGACTGGAAAGGTACGTGTAATGTCTGATGCATAACCATCGAGTTCACAACCCGCATCAATCAGACAAAGCTCGCCACTACGTAATTCAGTTGAGCCTGCGCGATAGTGAAGAATGCAAGAGTTTGCACCACCGGCAACAATGCTGTTGTAGGCAACACTTTGCGAACCGCTATTGCGGAACTCATGTAGTAATTCAGCTTCAAGTTGATATTCACGTAGGCCAGGCTTACAGACTTGCATAGCGCGGATATGCGCACGAGCGGAGATCTCTGCAGCTCGGCGCATGATATCAATTTCATCTACATCTTTAAATAAACGCATTTCATGAATCAGCGTTTCAACATCATGAAATTCTGATGGTGGATTTACACCAGAACGTGCTTGTCCACGCACCTGTTTCATCCAGTGACGTAGGCGTCTATCGGCTTCGGCGCTCTCAGCAAGGCGAATATATACCGCATCTTGATCAGCCAGTAAGTCACCGAGTTTTTGATCTAACTCTTGGTTGCTATATGCGTAGTCAATACCCAAAGCGTCCGGTGCTGCTTCAGGCCCAAGGCGAATGCCATCCCAAATTTCTCGCTCAGAATCTTTGGGTCTACAAAATAAGTGGGATTGCAGTTGGAAGTTTTTTCCATAGCTACCAACCTTCATGACGAGTGTTGCGCCCGGCTCCTCGAAACCCGTCAGATAATAAAAGTCGCTGTCGTGACGATAAGGAAATTCACTGTCACGGTTGCGAGAAAGTTCAGGAGCAGTTGAGATGACAACAATACCTCCGCCAGTCTTGGCAAAGATTTGTTCTGCTAATTGGTTTCTACGAAGCTGATAAATGTTAGTTTTATTCATATGCTGCATTAAGCTCTTGTAAGCGTTGTGGTGTGCCTACATCGTGCCATGGACCGAGATATTTTTCACCAGACACTTTATTTTGCTCCATGGCAGTTCTTAATAGGGGCGCGAGCTTAGCTGGGGTACCGAATTCCAAGTCTTGGAAGAGGTCTTTGTGATAAATCCCAATTCCAGAGAAGGTGAGCTTTTCTGCTCCAAGTGATTGGGTGTTTCCAACCACCGAACCTTGGAGGTAAAAATCTCCTTCAGGATGCTGGATTGGGTTGGGGACCATTAATAGGTGAGCCAAAGGCTTGCTTTCGTCCATTCGCATTTTGGAGGTTGCTTCCAAAAGCTGGGTAATTGGTAGCTTCGGGCTAAATACATCCCCATTAATGACTAAGAAGTAGTCTTTGGGTGCAATGATGGGGAGCGCCTTGCAAATACCCCCAGCGGTTTCAAGGGCCCTGCCTTCCGGAGAGTATTTAATGTGAAGACCAAATTGATCTCCATTACCTAGGGCTGCCTCAATTTTTTCACCCAACCAAGCATGGTTAATCACGACATCCTGAATCTTTGCCTTTGCCAGCGCTTCCAAATGCCACTCCAGCAAAGATTTTTTTTGAATAGCGAGTAAAGGCTTGGGTAAATCATCCGTCAGGGGGCGCATACGCTCGCCGCGTCCAGCCGCTAGTAAAAAACAAGGTATGGGATTGAGCTGACTCATGGTTTATGAATTACGCTTGATTTATGCGAGTAGATTCCAGAATCCGGGCTAATGGTTTTAGTTCAATATAACGGTTCGCTGTTGCAATAGCGTATTCCAACACAAGTGGAATATCTTTAATGTACCCATCCTTGCCGTCACGATGAAGGAGTCTTGCAAAAATGCCCAAAACTTTAAGGTGGCGCTGTAAGCCCATCCATTCAAAGTCACGATAGAACTGTCCAAAATCATTTGGCATTGGCAATCCTGCTTTACGACCATCCTCCCAAAATTTAATAACCCAATCAATCACACATTCTTCGGGCCATGCAATATAGGCATCACGCCACAGTGAAGAAGCATCATAAGTAATAGGTCCGTAAACTGCATCCTGAAAGTCAATTACTCCAGGATTACGTTTTTCAGTCACCATTAAGTTGCGAGAATGGTAATCACGATGAACATACACTTTAGCTTGAGCTAAATTATTTTCAATAATGAACTCAAAAGATTTCTTGAGCTGTTCTGTTTGTTGTTCGCTCAGATTGATATTGAGATGCTTTTTTAGATACCACTCTGGAAATAAATCTAATTCTCGTTGTAATAGCGCTTCATCATAGTTTGGCAAAACCCCTGGTTTGCTTGCTGATTGCATGAGCACTAGAGCGTGAGTTGCATCTTTGTAAAGATAATCAGCCGTTTCATTGTTGAGCTCGGCTAAGTAGGTTTTAGTGCCTAAATCGTTTAAGAGCAAGAAGCCTTCAGCAAGATTTTGCTCTAGGATTTTTGGCACATTTAGACCAGCCTCAGCGAGTAATAAATCGACCTTTATAAAGGCATCCAAAGGCTCATGTTGGGGCGGGGCGTCCATTACGATCAAAGTCCCAAAATTGGGCTTTTTGGACTCAATTCGAAAATAGCGTCGAAAGCTGGCGTCAGCCGAGGCTGGCACCAAAGAGTCGAGATCTAATTGCCAGCTAGCTTCTAGGGCTTTTAGCCAGTTACGGAGGGTGTTTAAGCGTGAGTCAGTCATGGTCGATTCGTATAATAAGGCGGGTCTGGATCTATGAGTCATTATCGCCGTCGCGCCGGCCTTTGCGCCCCTCTTTTTTTGCATGTAACCCTGCGCGTATTGATGGGGGTGGCATTGCTTCAATTTGCCCTCTGCGGACGTGCTCAAGCACCTGCTCCTTTGCCTGCAAATGCACAAGCTAATACCAATACCGTTTTATTGCCAGATCGCGGCAATGTCACTGTTTTAAAGTTGGATGATCAGCTGCGGGTCGGTAAGCCCATTAATGATGGAGAGGCTTTAACCTTTACTTCAAGCGATTCAGTAAATGGAGTTGTTGATCGTGATATGCATTTACAAGGACGAGCCCAAATTCGCCGCAATGGTGGGGTCGTTAAAGCGGATGAAATTACTTATAACCCCGACACCGACGTTGCCGATTTATTAGGGAATGTGGAGCTCTCTAAGGGGAATGTAACTTTTAAAGGGCCCAAAGGAACTTTCAAGGTTGATGCGCGCGAGGGCTCTATGGAGACAGCCGAATATGAATTGAGGGATAACGGCGGTAATGGCCAGGTTAAAAAATTAACGATTGAAAATACCGATATCTTTGTTTTTGATAAAGCAACGTACACCACCTGTACACCGCAAAACATGGATTGGTATTTTTCTGCCAGCACTCTAGAAATCGATAATGAGCAAAAGGAGATGGTAGGGACCCATGGTGTGATGCGTTTCTTTGATGTGCCTATTGCCTATGTTCCTTATTTCACTGCGCCTACTGGAGGACAACGTCGCACTGGTTTACTTGCTCCGGTCGCTGGCTACAGTTCTAATAACGGCCTTGATATTACCCAGCCTTACTACGTCAATATCGCCCCTAATCGTGACTTGCTTTTATTGCCCCGCTATATGAATCATCGCGGTGCAATGCTCGGCGCGCAATATCGCTTCTTAGATACTCAGTACTCCGGAACTGCGATGGGTGAATATATGTCATACGACAAAAAAACCGGCACCAGTCGCTGGAAGTATGACTGGCAACAACGACAAGTATTTAGTGGGAGTGTAGGTCCTGGCGGCATTCCGATGCCAGGCGCATGGTCAGGTTATGCAAATATGTCCCGTGTTTCTGACAATTTATATCCAACGGATTTCTCGCAAAGTATTGCAGGAGCCGTTACAAGTCAGTTTCGCCAAGAGGTTGGGACCACGAAAGGGCTAACGGGAAGTTTAAGTAATTGGAATGTTTCAGCAAAAGCAATCACCTTCCAGACCTTGCAGCCTGACCTAACTGCCCCAGTGCAATCTCCCTACAATGTATTGCCGAATATTAATGCGTCCTACAACAATCGACTTACTCCAGCGGTGGCAGATGTCAGTGGTAAGTATGTGACGTTGCCAACAGGCCCTGCCACCACCTTTTCTACGGATTACACTCGTTTTGCGTATAACGTAAATAGTAATTTAGCTTATGCCCCGGCTGGATACTTATATAGTCAAGCGGATCGAACTGTTATTAAGGGTGCAATGGCTCTACCGCAGATTACTCCGGGCTACTACATCACTCCAAAGGTCAGTTTTCAGTCTAATACTTATGCTGCTACTGCTGCAGTTACTAGTGCCAATCCTCTAGGCGCTGCACCCCCACCGCAAGGCTTTACGATCCCAACATTTAGTCTGGATTCGGGCCTGGCGTTTGAAAGGGATGCTGCTGAATTAAAGGGCTTCTTTGGCCGTGATATGTTGCTGACAATGGAGCCGCGCGCTTTCTATGTTTATACGCCCTATCAAAATCAATCGCAGACACCCCTGTTTGATACGACTGATGCTGGTTTTGGTGTTTCCCAAATTTTCAGTGAAAATACTTTTGTTGGTAATGATCGTATTGCAGATAGTAATGCCACCACCCTTGGTTTAACCAGTCGCATGATTGAGGCTAATACTGGAGCGGAACGTGCGAACGTAACACTTGCTCAAAAGCAGCAGTTCACGGGGCAAAAGGTTGGCTTGAACCGCACTATTGTGAATCCCACTACTTATTTAGACACTCTGGGTTCTGGTTCGGTACGTTTACTTGGCAATTTCAGTGCAGACGTTTTCGGCCAGTACAACACTCAGCTCAATCGTTTTGTTCAAACCACTGTTGGTGGTAGTTGGCGCCCAACACAAGGCAGGAGTTTAAATTTCGGATACCGGAATGTTTGGTCTCCTCCCACGCAGGCTTTTGGTCCAACTCCAGCAACCCTGGCTCAAACGACAACGGATCAATACAATATTTCTGGGCAGTGGCCTATTACCCGTGAGGTTTCTGTTTTAGGACGTTGGGGATATGATGCCTTGACTACTAAGACTTTGAACTCCTTAGTGGCCTTGGAGTGGAGCAGGGACTGCTGGACTTTCCGTGGGGCTTACTCCCAAGTCTTAAATACTTCGCAAATAACCACCACTCAGGTGCTCTTTCAGGTTGAATTTAAGGGCTTTGGTAGCGCTGGAGGCAATCCTGTTGATATCATGAAGCTAAATGTTCCCGGATATATGCCTACTTCCAAGCCTATACCACCTTCAACATACGAGAACTATCAATAATGCTTTGTATGAAACGTTTTAAACAAATTAGTATTCATGCCATTTTAATTGGCATTGGATTATTTGTGAATATTGCTTTTGCCCAGGATTCGGCAAAGACGAATACTATTGCCGAAAGCAAAATTCGTAATATTGATGGCGTAGCTGCAGTTGTCAACACGGGTTATGTAACCCGTAAAGAGATTGATGACCGAATTGCTGCACTTAAAAAACAAGGTGTGAAATTACCTGAAGATGGTTCACTGCGTAAGGTAATTTTAGATCGACTCATTTTAGAAAAAATCCAACTGCAAAATGCTGATCAAGAAGGGGTTAAGGTTACCAATAAGGAGTTGGACAGAATTATTGGTGACATTGCCGCCAAGAACAAGCTAAGTTATGCAGAATTTAAAGCTAAGGTAATCGCTACTGGGACTACGTTTGAGCGTTATAAGGAGACCTTGCGCGATGATGTCATCGTTACCCGCTATCGAGAGCGCGAAGTTGAGGGTAAGCTCAAAATATCAGATGCTGAGATAGATAACTTCATTGCCGAGCGTACTCGTGCCATGACATCAGGCGGTGCGCCACGGTCAACTCCAGCAGCTAACGGCGAGCCGGAGGAAATTGATGTAGCGCAAATCTTTATCCCGGTTGATACCGGTGCCGGTGCGGGGGCTCAGGCTGAAGCAAAAAAGAAAGCGGACGCTCTATTAAAGGATGCTCGTGGGGATGTCGATTTTCTGCAGCTAGGTGCAATGGCTGCAAAAGATAATCCAAAGATTAAGTTTCAAGAGTTGGGCTACCGTACTCCTGATCGTTTGCCGCAATTGTTTTATGAGGCTATTCGTAATACTGGTGGTGGCCAGGTTGCTAATACAGTTGTTAAAAGTCCTGCTGGGTACCATGTGCTCAAAGTTCTAGATCGCCGTGCAGCAGGCGCTAGCACTCCTCAACAACAAGCTACAGCATCTGATGCCGGTTCACCTACCCCGCAAAATATTCCCATTACCCAAACTTTATCTCGCCACATCTTGTTAAGAAGTCGTCCTGGGTTAAGTGATCAAGATGCAGAGAGGCGCTTGCAGGGCTACCGTGATCAGGTGCGGGCAAAGACTGCGGACTTTGCGGAACTTGCAAAGAAATATTCTGAAGATGGATCTGCGGCAAATGGCGGTGAGTTAGGTTGGATGAGTCCTGGAGATTTGGTTCCTGAATTTGAGCAAGCTATGAATCGCTTACAAATTGGCGAAGTTAGTAACCCTGTAAAAACCGAGTTTGGTTGGCACCTAATTCAGGTATTAGAGCGTCGCGAAGGCCAGCTGACCGTTGAAAAGCAGCGTCAATTTGCAAAAGCAGCAATCCGTGAGAGAAAGTTTGAGCAAGCTTATCAAGAGTGGATGCGTGAGCTGCGTGATAACGCAACTGTAAAAATTCTGAACGTGGAAGATGCAGCAAGCAGCGCACCTCGTTAATCTCGTTATAACTACAGGTGAACCAGCCGGCGTCGGGCCAGAAGTTTCTTTAGCTGCTTCGCTGGAGTTTCTACGTGAACATGCAGATGCTCGCATCACTTTATTGGGTAACGACCAGTTATTGACATTATCTAAGGGGCTTAGCTCAGAGTTATCTAGTCGATTACAAATCCAATCCTTTCCCCTGGGAGCCCCTGTTGTTTTGGGTAGTTTGAATTCGCAAAACGCTCAGTATGTGGTGAATCTTTTAGATCAGGCGATTGATGGTTGTCAGCAAGGGCGCTTTGACGCCATGGTGACTGCGCCTCTTCAAAAAAGCATTATTAATGAGGCTGGTACGCCATTTACAGGGCATACGGAATACCTAGCACAGCGCTGCAAGGTTTCTCATGTGGTGATGATGTTGTGCGCACCATTGCCCATTGGATTTTTGGGGCTCAAGGTACCCAGGGATTTACGTGTTGCTCTCGTCACAACTCATCTTCCTTTAAAGGAAGTTGCGCCAGCGGTGAGTTATGACTTGATATTGGAAACGATTCAAATCGTCAATCAAGATTTACAGCAGAAATTCGGAATCGTTAAGCCCATCATTCGAATGGCGGGTTTAAATCCACATGCAGGAGAGTCAGGTTATTTGGGCCGAGAGGAGATTGATGCCATCTCACCGTCAATTGAAGCAGCCAAGAAGATGGGAATCCATGTTTCTGGCCCTTATCCTGGCGACACAATGTTTGATCCAGAATCTGTTGCACAAGTAGATGCTTTTATTGCGATGTATCACGATCAAGGACTCGCGCCGTTTAAGTTTGTGACCTTTGGTAATGGCGTTAATGTCACTTTAGGATTGCCCATTATTCGCACTTCTGTAGATCACGGAACCGCTTTGGATATCGCCGGTAAAGGTGTGGCGGACTCTAAGAGCATGCTTGAGGCTTTGCGTTTGGCATATAAGTTGGCTCTGAATAAACGAAAGCAAGTCTAAAACATGCATCGCGCTCGCAAACGATTTGGCCAAAACTTTTTGCAGGACAATGGAATTATTTATTCTATTGTTGCGCTTATCAATCCTGGTGCGGATATGCATGTCATTGAGATTGGTCCTGGCCTGGGTGCGCTAACCCTTCCTTTACTGAGCAATCTTGATCACCTAGATCTTTTGGAGATTGACCGTGATTTGGTGGCTTTTTGGAATGAGAAAAATCTCAAAAGCCTCACAGTGATTGAGGGTGATGCGCTCAAGTTTGACTTTTTGACATGGGCTCAAAATAGATCGACCAAGCAAGGTTTATGTAAAGTGGTTGGTAATCTTCCATACAATATTTCTTCGCCTTTATTGTTCCATTTGGTTTCTGCTGCGGCCTCAATTGATGAGCAGGTATTTATGTTGCAAGCTGAGGTGGTGGAAAGAATGGTTGCAAAGGCCGGAAGTTCTGATTTCAGTCGTTTGTCGGTCATGCTACAAGCCCGTTACGACATGGAGCTAGTGCTAGAGGTGCCTCCTGAAGCTTTTGATCCTCAGCCCAAAGTGAACTCAGCTGTAGTGCGGATGATCCCAAGAAGGGACTTTACATTGACTGATGCTCAATGGAATTCATTGGAAAAAGTAGTTGCCGCCGCCTTCTCCCAAAGAAGAAAAATGTTGCGGACTAATTTGAGTGCTTTTTCAGACAGATTGAGTTTGACGGAGATAGAGCTTAAGGCGAGAGCCCAGGATATTTCCGTTGACCGCTATATCGAGTGGGCTAAAGTTCTAGCCTCATAAATCAATATTCAGTCCTGACTCAGCACTGAATTACTGCCTTCTAGTGAATTATTTATAAGCGCTGGGGTCAATCACGCGCATTTCAGCTTCAATCCAGCCTTCTACTTCCCGTTGGAGCTCTTCTGCTGATTTATTGGTTGAGCTAATTGCTGGACCAATTGAAAAGATGACTGTGCCCGGTTCCTTGACAAAGCTATTTTTCGGCCAGCAACGACCAGCGTTGTGTGCAATCGGAATCACTAGTGCATCTGTAGCATTCGCAAGGCGTGCCCCACCTTTGCGGTAAGGCTTCGTTGATCCAATAGGAGTTCTAGTGCCTTCTGGAAAGAGCATGATCCATTTACCTTCACTTAAGCGTTTACGACCTTGAGTCGCTACAGAATGGGCTGCTGTCTGCTTATTAGAACGATTAATGTGGATCATCTTTAGTAAGGCGAGTGCCCAACCAAAAAATGGGATCCAAAGTAGTTCGCGCTTAAAGACAAAGCAAAGTTGTTTTGGCAGTAGTGCGATATACGCAATGGTTTCATAAGCGGACTGGTGCTTACTTAAGATGATGACGCGTTCATTGAGTACGGCCTGCATATTCTCTATGCCGCGGATTTCATAATGAATGCCGCACAATGGCTTTAATAGGGCGATAACGATTTTGTTCCAGAGCCCAATAAATGTGTAACGGTTTTCTGGGCTTAGGAATGGAAAGGCCAACATGCATAGCACTGACCAAATGGGCGTGAATATAACTAAAAATAAGGCAAAGAGGATGGAGCGAATCAATTTCACGATGGGTCTAAACCTTATTTTCTAAAAGTGCATTTGCAAAAGCCAGTAGATCAGCATGAATTTGCGTGCCTTCAGGTAGATCACCTTTTGTAAGCGTTTTTTCACCCTTGCCGGTGAGCACTAGGTGGGGTGAAGCTCCCAAGGCTACGCCAGCCTGGAGATCCCGTAAAGAATCCCCCACTATAGGAACGCCTGTCAGTGGTTTGATGCTATCTATCCTCTTGTAGCGCAATGCAATTTCTTTCATCATTCCTGGGGCCGGTTTACGGCAATCACATTGATGTGAATCTTGATGGGGGCAAAAGAAGATGCTGTCGATATGACCACCTAATGGCTTTAGCAAAGCCTCCATTTTGCTATGCATGGCATGTAGATCATTAACTGTGAAGTAGCCCCTGGAAAGACCTGACTGATTGGTTGCCAAGGCAATTTGATAGCCCGCTTGATTGAGTAGTGCTATCGCCTCTAAGCTTCCTGGAAGGGGAAGCCATTCGTCCACTGACTTTACATAATCATCGCGATCTTCATTGATCACGCCATCGCGATCAAGAATGACTAATTTAGAAGAGCTGGAGCTCATGCTAATTTGCCGAGATCGGCAACGAGATTCATTTTCTGGTGAAGTTGTTGCAGGAGGGCTAAGCGGTTATCACGTAGCTCAGGATTAGGATCCATGACCATCACATCCGCAAAGAATTGATCAATTGGTCCGCTCAAGGCGACCAACGCTCTTAAGAGTTCAACAAATTGACGCTTCTCATAAGCGGTATTGAGTGCAGGAGTCACCGCTTCCAATGCCTTGTGTAGTGTTGCCTCTGCAGGAATTTGCAGTAATTTGGCTGAACACGCTACAGGAATAGCGGTAGTGGTTTTCTTTAGAATATTGCTAATGCGCTTATTAGCAGCAGCGAGCTGAGCCGCTTCTGCCAGAGCATTAAATTCACGCAAGGCAGTCAAGCGCTCGATTAAATCATTAATTTGCGCTGGGTCTTGACTCAGGACAGCATCAATCTCGGCGCTAGTAAATGCTTTACCAGCAACTGATTGGTCTCGCAAATAGGCGCGTAAGCGATCAATGATGAAGGCATAGATATCGGCAGCCTTTGCTTTTTCTTGTACATCCGCTTGGGGAAACTGCGCACGAGCTAATTCAATTAATTCAGGCAAATTGAGTGAAAGATTCTTTTCCAAGAGCAAGCGGCAAATACCTAAGGCATGACGACGCAGAGCATACGGGTCTTTATCGCCTGTAGGGGCAAGTCCAACACCCCAAATGCCAACCAATGTTTCTAGTTTGTCGGCAATGGCTAAGATCGTGCCAGTTTGGGTTTGTGGCAAAGCATCGCCGGCAAAGCGCGGCATATAGTGTTCGCTGCAAGCACTAGCAACATCAGCATTCTCGCCATCATGAGTAGCGTAATAGCGCCCCATGATTCCTTGCAACTCCGGAAACTCGCCAACCATATCGGTTAGTAAGTCTGTTTTAGCAATTTCTGCAGCGCGTGATGCTAGCTTTTCATCGGCACCCAGTTTTTTGGCGATACCTACAGCTAACCCTTGAACGCGCTTTGTGCGATCTAGCTGATTGCCTAACTGGTTGTGATAAACCACCTTACCAAGATCTGCCACACGAGAAGCCAAAGGGCGCTTTTGATCTTGTTGGAAGAAGAAGCGAGCATCGGACAAGCGTGGGCGTACAACGCGCTCATTGCCTGAAATGATGGCATCAGGCTTACCTGTTTCAATATTAGAAGCAATCAAGAAGCGATTACGTAATTTGCCTTGCTTGTCTGTTAATGCAAAGTACTTTTGATTGGTTTGCATGGTCAAAATCAAGCATTCTTGAGGCACTTCTAAGAACTCTTGATCAAAATGGCATTCATAGATGGCCGGCCACTCAACAAGGGCTGTTACTTCATCTAGAAGGCTATCCGGCATCAATACCAAATCATCGCCAGCCGCTTTTAATAGGGCCGCTTCAATTTGCGCCCGACGCTGATTAAAGCTAGGAATAATCTTCGCGTTGGACTGCAAAGTGGTCTCGTATTGGTCTGCATTCGTAATAGTGATGAGACCAGGAGCCAGGAAACGATGCCCTTCGGTTTGATTGGCCGCATCGATACCCAAAGCACTGATTTTTAAAGTACTGTCGCCGTGTAGTGCAATGATGCGGTGGGCAGGACGAGCAAATTGCACGTCGGCCAATTGACCATCCTTTTGCAGCACTTGGTAGTGCATCATTTTTGCAATGGGCAGCTTGCTCAATGTTTGCTCAAGCGCAGCCTGTGCAGTTTTCTCAAGCGCAGCACCTTTAGCAATGACATTAAGGTACAGGGCTTCATTCTTACCCTCGCCTGCTTTTTCTAAAGTGGCAAGATCAATATCCCCATACCCAAGAGCGCCTAATTTTTTGAGTAGTGGTGGGGTTGCCTTGCCTTCAGCGTCAAATGCAATGCTAGTAGGTAATAATTTTTCCCGCACAGGGTAGTCGGGCGCTTGATCAAGAACGTTAGTGACTTGAACGGCTAAACGGCGCGGGGTTGCAAAGCCGGTCATCCTCGATGATTCTGATGCAAGGCCGGCTGTTTTGAGTCCTGCAAAGATGCCTTCGCTAAATGCATCACCTAAGCGACGCAGAGTCTTAGGTGGCAGTTCTTCGGTAAATACCTCGATCAATAAAGTCGCTGATTGAGGTTTTAAATTAGATGTGCTCATAAGTGGAATGCAGAAATCTCGATGCGCTTAAGCCTGAGCTTTAGCTTGACGTTGACACATTGGGAAGCCCAGTTTTTCTCTAGACTCAAAGTAAGCTTGAGCCACTGCGCGAGAAAGATTGCGAATGCGACCTATGTAGGCTGCGCGCTCAGTAACCGAGATAGCGCCACGCGCATCCAGTAAATTAAATGTGTGCGCAGCTTTCAGAACCATCTCGTAAGCAGGTAGTGCCAGTGGAACTTCCATCAAACGCTTTGCTTCACTTTCATAGTTTGTGAAGTTGGCAAAGAGTAAATCAGTATTAGAGTGTTCAAAGTTGTAGCAAGATTGCTCCACTTCATTCTGGTGATACACATCGCCATAGGAGATGCCATCGGCCCATACTAAGTCGTAGACGTTAGAGCAGTTTTGGATATACATTGCCAAACGTTCGATGCCATAGGTAATCTCACCAAGAACAGGTTTGCAATCTAAGCCGCCTACTTGTTGGAAGTAAGTGAACTGTGTCACCTCCATGCCATTGAGCCAAACTTCCCAGCCAAGACCCCATGCACCCAGCGTTGGGTTTTCCCAATCGTCCTCTACAAAACGAACATCATTCTCTTTAAGGTCTAAGCCTAAAGCGGCAAGAGATCCTAGGTAAAGATCGAGAATATTTTCAGGTGCCGGCTTGAGGACTACTTGATATTGATAGTAGTGTTGTAAGCGGTTTGGGTTCTCGCCATAGCGACCATCTTTAGGTCGGCGGGATGGCTGAACGTAAGCCGCTTTCCAAGGCTCAGGACCAATGGCGCGTAGGAAGGTGGCGGTATGGGATGTACCAGCACCAACCTCGAGGTCGATAGGTTGTAGTAGGGCACAACCTTGTTGGTCCCAATAATCTTGAAGTTTGAGAATGATTTGCTGAAAAGTAAGCATGATTAACCTGGCTAAGCCTTTGATTTTACATGGCTAGAGCACTCTGGAGTTAAAAATACTTAAAAACGTCTCTGACGAATCAGACCCCAAAGCAAGAGCAGGCAAGAAATACCCAAAATCGGTAAATTACCCCAAATGACATAAGGCGTTTTACCAGAGTAGGCCTGAACCTGGGTACTGAGGGTTGTTTGGGTAAATTCCGGGAGCGCTTTCAGCACTCTGCCATCAGGACCAAGAACCGCAGTAATCCCAGTATTGGTGGCACGCAAGGCGGGAAGCCCGGTTTCCAGGGAGCGCAATTGTGAAAGCCTGAGTTGTTGGGTAGACGCTTGAGAATCACCAAACCAGGCTAGATTGGTCATATTGATGAGTAGGTTGACTGGCTGATCGCTGTGTTGAATACGGGAGGCAAGTTCACCACCAAAGACGTCTTCATAGCAAATCGTAATTGCCGCATGAAGATCATCTTGATCCTTGCGCACAATCGCAAAGAGAGGTTGATACAGCTTTCCTCTTGCAAAGTCGCTCATGGGTACATGAAAGGCTTTAACGAACCACTGAAAACCTAGAGGAATAAATTCTCCAAAGGGAACGAGGTGGGCTTTATCGTATTGATAGGGCAATGCATTGGGCGACAGTCCAGTAGCGCGATTCGAATACTGCATACCGCCTTCTCCAGGTACTTCGCCGATCAAGCCAAGCAGAATATTGCTACTGCTTTTATTGGAAAAGTTTTGTAAGTAATCCAATAGGCCAATGGGTAAATTTGGAAGTGGCCATGGAAACGCGGTCTCAGGAATGATGATGAGGTTGGCTGCTTCTTTGGTAATTTCTCCAGCATAGAAATCGATTTGCTTGCCAATAGCTTGAGGATTGAATTTCAGACTTTGTTCAAAGTTACCCTGTATTAAGCGAACGCTAATTGGCTCTCCAACTGGCTTGGTGAAGGTAAGGAATCCAGCACTTTGAGAGATGCCAATGGCAATCAAAATGAGTAGCGCGCTAGAAATGACATGCTTACGGGCTTGGTAAATTTCCCAGGAGGCCCATACTGCCAAAAAGGTACATGCTAGCCCGCCAAAGAAGGGGGCGACAGGCGCAAATGGGCCATTGAACTGGGTTTCCGCAAAGCCCATCCAAGGAAATCCAGTGAAGATATAGCCCCGTAGAAATTCTGCAAGAACCCAACTCGCTGCCAGCAGCAGACCAAATAAGCGACTCTGTTTAAACAGTGGAATAGCAAGTGTTGCCAATGAGAAATAGAGCGCCACATAAGCAGAGAGCAGAAATACACCCATACAGGCGAGTGGCGCACTCATGCCACCAACATCATGCAGACTGATGTAAAGCCACCATAGACCCACAACAAAATACGCAATGCCGAATGAGAGGCCTAAGACAAATTGTTTTTTAAAGGAGATGGACTTCTGATCAAGGCGCCACCACAGAAGGCTGAGAACGGGAATCTGAATCCAGCCACCATAGGGTAACTCAGCAACGGCAGCAAGGGCCGCTCCCAATATAAACAGAATGCAAACCGAAAAAATCTTGATGCTCATGCCCGAATGATTGGAGTGCTGATCAAACAATGTAAATCTCAGTCTGATTTTTTATTGGATTGTCGTGCAAGCAGAATATGAATTTGTCTTGGGTCGGCGCGCTGCACTTCAAATTCAATGCCACCTATATCAATGAGCTCACCCATTTTAGGGACGCGGCCTAAATGCTGGATCACCAAGCCCGCCACAGTTTCAATATCTTCCACTTCAAAATGAGTGCCAAGTCTTTCGTTAAATTGCTCAAGCTCGGTAATGCCTTTAACGCGAATGTCGCCATTATCTAAAGCGATGAGGTTATCTGCTTCTTCATCGATATCATGTTCATCCTCAATATCGCCAACGATCTGCTCGAGCACATCTTCAATGGTGATGATGCCGGCAACGCCGCTATATTCGTCAACTACGATAGCTAAATGATTGCGGTTGTCTTTGAAGTCTCGCAACAAGACGCTAAGACGTTTGGACTCTGGAATAAATACCGCTGGGCGTAACCAATCCCGCACCTGAAAATCTTTCTCAGTAGCGTGACGTAACAAATCTTTTGCTAACAAAATGCCAATGACATTATCTCGACTGCCTTCGAATACAGGAAAGCGTGAGTGAGCCGCTTCAATAACGCTCTTAATGATTTCAGAGAGAGGTTGGCCAATATCAATCCAATCAATTTGGGCGCGAGGCACAAGGATGTCGCGAGCGCATAACTGCCCTACTTGAAAAACACCCTCAATCATGGAGAGGGCATCCGCATCAATTAATCCCTCTGCTTGAGCTTCCCGAAGGGTATCAATCAGTTCTTGACGGCGTTCACTGGGTTCAGTTGGCTGCGGAGTTAAAAAATCAGCCAAGCGATCTAAAAGGGATTTATTGGGGTCAGGCATATAGCAAGAATAGCGTAGAAATATGGCAAATCAAGAATAGGGGTTGGCAAAGCCCAATTTTTGGAGAATTTGGATTTCCAGGGCCTCCATCTTTTTTGCATCCCGGCTTACCTCGTGATCATGACCTTGAGCATGAAGGCAGCCGTGCACAATTAAATGGGCCAAATGGGCTTTTAGTAATTTACTTTGCTCTTTGGCTTCTTTTTGTAGAACAGGTAAGCAAAAAATAATATCCGCTACTACAGCTTCTTTTGAAAGCTCGTAAGTAAAAGTTAAAACATTGGTGGCGTAATCTTTTTGACGAAAAGCGAAATTTAGCTTCTTACCTTCCGCAGCATTCACAAAGCGAAGGGTGATTAAGCCACTAAGAGCTGTGGCACTTTTCACCCATTTCTTGATTAGGGTTGAGGAGGCTGCTTTATTAACGGAAGACTCAATCGCCGGACTGGCGTATTGCAGCTCAATCGCTAGCTTCGAAGAGATGCTTTTTTTATTGACTGACATGGGCTTCTACCAACTCGCCTCTGAGGGTGTAGTTCAGAACTTCCGTAATGCGAATGTCTACGAATTGACCAATAAGGCTCTCAATATCTTGATCAGGCGCTGTGAAATGAATGACGCGATTATTTTCAGCACGACCCTGTAAGTTGACGCCATCCTTAGCAAGACCTTCAATTAATACTCTTTCGGTATTACCCAGCATTTTTTGGCTAATTTGGTTTGCCTGCCCCTCAACCAATGCCAATAAAGTTTGGAGGCGCTTGAGTTTTACCTCGTAAGGTGTGTCATCGTGAAGGTTTGCTGCAGGAGTTCCTGGGCGTGGGCTAAAGATAAAACAAAAGCTGTTATCAAAGTTCAGCTCCTTAACCATTTTGAGTAGCTTCTCAAAGTCAGCCTCAGTTTCACCTGGAAAGCCCACGATGAAATCACTTGACAGTGTTAGGTTGGGACGAACAGCGCGCATCTTACGAATAATGCTCTTGAACTCTAGGGCTGTATAGCCGCGCTTCATCGCTGAGAGCATAGAATCTGAGCCATGTTGTACTGGCAGATGAAGGTGACTTACAAGCTTGGGCACTTTAGCGTAGACGTCAATGAGGCGTTGTGTAAATTCTTTAGGGTGGCTGGTGGTAAAGCGGATCCGTTCAACCCCGGGAATGTCAGCGATGTATTCAATCAATAGAGCAAAGTCAGCGATTTCTTCGGTATCACTCATCTTGCCAAGATAGGCGTTTACGTTTTGACCAAGCAGAACAATTTCTTTGACGCCTTTGCTAGCAAGGCCAGCGACTTCTGTCAGCACATCATCAAATGGTCTTGAGACTTCTTCACCGCGCGTATAGGGTACAACACAGTAGCTGCAATACTTGGAGCAACCTTCCATAATGGAGACGTATGCAGAGCCACGAGTTTGGCGAGATGCGGGAAGATGATCAAACTTTTCGATTTCAGGAAAAGAAATATCCACTTGTGAGATGCCTGTTTTGCGACGCTGTGCAATGAGGTCGGATAAGCGATGGAGTGTTTGAGGTCCAAACACAACATCTACGTAAGGAGCGCGACTAACAATTTGTTGACCTTCTTGGCTGGCAACGCAGCCACCAACGCCAATTAGTAAGTCGGGCTTCGTTTTTTTGAGTTCACGTAACCGTCCCAAATCTGAAAAGACTTTATCTTCCGCTTTTTCGCGGATAGAGCAGGTGTTGAGAAGAACCACGTCGGCATCTTCAGGGCGATCCGTCATGACCATGCCTTCATCCGCATGCAGGAGGTCTGCCATTTTTCCCGAGTCGTACTCGTTCATTTGACAGCCAAAGGTTTTGATGTAGAGCTTTTTCATATGCCGTTCTCAGGTATATAGCTGGGGGCGAAGCTCAGATTTTACCGCCTAAGACCCAAGTTGTTCTTATATGAGTCTGTAAGCCAGAATTGCCACGATGGTGGGCGGAATGGCCGCAATCAATAAATACAGCGCTGAAACCGTATGTCCAGGAAAGTGGCCACGCAAGATCGCAATACCTGCTGGGTTGGGAGCATTAGCAATAACGGTGAGGCCGCCACCAGCAACTGCTCCACCCACTAATGCTAGCTTGAACTCCGGTGAGGTACCGGTTACCAATGATCCTAAATAGGTGAGTGCCGCATTGTCAGTGAAAGCAGTCAAAACAAGACTGCCATAAAAGACTGCGGTAGGGCTCATCATTTCGAGAATGGGTTGCAGCCACCATCCTTGCAATGCACCCAATACTACTAAACCACCCAGGAAGAATCCCACTAAAAGCGCCTCTTTCAGAATGAGAGGACTTTGATGTTTTGGATATGCCGTGGTGTAACCAATAAAGAAAAGCAAAATCCACGTGAAAATAATTGGATCATGCGCAAAGAAAACCACTCCAAATAAAAAAATCAGGTGCGTCAAAATGACTGCGAAAGGAATTTTTACTTCCCCTTTATCGGCATTAGGTTCAATCAATTGGCGATGAAATAAAAGCGTTGCTGCCAGAGCATTGATGAAGATCGCAATGCAAGACTCTAGACCAAAGTTGCTAAACATAAATGCTGAACTCCATCCCCAGGTAGAGGCCACCATCAGAACAGGCGGAGCAGCAAAATTGGTGAGTGTGCCTCCAATGGAGATATTCACAAAGAGCACGCCAAGGGTGCCAAATAGAAGCGCTTTAGAACATTGGTGACGATAGACAAGGTCGCGCAATAAAAAAGCAGCCAGAGTCATCGCTGCAGGCTCGGTGATCAAAGAGCCAAGGAGTGGTGTGGCCCCTAGAGTTAAAAAATATAAAGCAGGAGCGCTTCTGATACGCAAAAGATATTGCAGGCCATTGGCCAGCACATGCAAAATTTGAGTAGAAAAATACAGAATGGGTTTTGTACCAGCCACAATCATGATGGCAAAGACAAAGAGTGGTTCTGTGAAATTGCGTTTATTCAGAAAGTTCTTAGCAGTCCCTAAGTCGTCATATAAGGAAATAAAAATAACCAGTATGGCAGCCCAAAAACCAAAAACAATTTCTACTTCACCAAGGAGATGCCAAAGACCAGCATGTCGAGGCGATTTTTTAGCAATCGTTTCAAAATAGCCTGTGCAAAAGGTATGCAAAACAGCAATTGCAAAAATAATGCTCGCACCAAGTTCTGTGGGGGTAAAGTTCATAGCAGAATGGTAGCAGGTGCTTGGTGAGGCTCAGACATTGTTAATTTAGGAGATTTTGGTGAAATTAAAGATTGGGTATCAAGAGCTCATTCAGGAGGCAATGGCTGAAATTGAGACGCTCTCCTTGGAAATGGCGTCAGATTTATTGGTAGATACAAATGTGGTGTTTGTGGATATACGGGATGTTCGTGAGTTAGAGCGTGAGGGCATGATTCCGAATGCGCTCCATGCCCCCAGGGGGATGTTGGAGTTTTGGGTTGACCCAGATAGCCCTTATTACAAGCCAATCTTTGGCGAAGGCAAGAGGCTGGTGTTGTATTGCGCCTCGGCTTGGCGTTCGGCCCTAGCAACACAAACTCTCCAGAGAATGGGTGTGCCCAATATATGTCACTTAGAGGGTGGCTTTAGTGCTTGGAAGAAGGCGCAATTACCCGTTGCAGAAAAAGCAAGCAAATCCCATTCGGGTTAAATTCAGTCTTGATCATTTCTTCGGGTTAATAATTTTTTTAGGATTCTTATGAGAAAAGTAGTTTCACAGTTTGGCCAAGGCCCTCTTCAGCAGAAATTGACTGCTGGTGATTTACATTTTTTGTCTGATGCAGAAGTTTCTAAAGGTGGCTCTGATACTGGCCCAAGTCCTCACGAATATCTTGGCGCTGCTTTGGCAGCCTGCACCTCAATGACTTTAAAGATGTACGCTGGGCGCAAAGAAATGAAATTAGACAATGCGATCGTAACTGTGGATATCGAGCGGCATGATGATGTTGAAACATTCTCCCGCGAGATTCAGTTGCAAGGCAACTTGAGTGCTGAAGAAAAAGAGCGCTTACTTGAGATTGCACATAAATGCCCAATCCATAAAGCATTAGCAGGACAGATTCAAATAAAAACCCAGCTGGTAAATTAATACGAGCTGGGTTTGTGTTGCTGAACTCGGGCCTCAATAGGCCTGGGTATTCTGCTTAGCTAGGCTTATTAATTAGGTGCCTGAGCTGGCTGATTATTTTTACCAGCGTTATAACCGGAGTTGTAATTAGCAGCTTCATTTTTCTTGTATGCATCATAGACATAGCCAGATGCTGCACCAACTGCTGCACCACCAACTGCGCCCCAAATAGGATTGCCGTGAAAGATTGCGGTGCCAACAGCACCAGCAGCTGCGCCAATGCCTGCGCCCGAAAGTGTACGTTGTTCTGTGTTGCTCATGTTTGAGCAACCAGCGATTGCTAAAGTTGCTGCGGTAATTGCGATAATTTTTTTCATCTCAACTGATCCTTTAAATGAGTATTCGTTTGTCTAAGTTGTTTAGATTATTTTCTGGCGCAAGGGAAGCGTGAAGCTAAGAAGCCCAAGAAAACGCCTGCTGCTGGTTTGTCTGCAACTTGTGGAGTGCTGTTTGCAAACTTCACAAAATCGCCAATGACTTCATCACGCGCTGGAGCAGGTTGCTTAACGCAAATAAATGGCTTTGCACGTTGTGGGTGACGCGTAGCTAAATAGGTTTCATATACAGAGGTAGTAAAGCCAATGCAGAAACTACGAGATTCTGGGCTTGCAGGAAGTTTGCAAACATTCGCAAGTTCTTGAGTGCTTAATACCTTGATGGTTTCTTGTGCTTGAGCAAGACCGGAAAATGCGGCTAAAGCGGCCAATGCGATGAGGATTTTTTTCATGGGTTCTCCCTTAGGTGTATGTAAAAACGATGATAAACCATAAAAATCTCTCCATATGCACTAAATAGGTGCGCTATGCCCCTTTTTGGGATTTTTCATTCCCCATAATGAGGCAAAAAATAAGAGGGGAAATTGCATGGAAACTTTGAAATCTGGAAGTGATGCTTTATTTATCTTGCTTGGCGCCATCATGGTTCTTGCCATGCATGCAGGCTTCGCATTCTTGGAGTTAGGAACGGTTCGGAAGAAGAACCAAGTCAATGCCTTAGTCAAAATCTTGGTGGACTTTGCGGTCTCAACAATTGCCTATTTCTTTATTGGCTACAGCATAGCTTATGGTGTGAACTTTTTCTCTGGAGCAGAGTTGCTGGCAGAGAAAAATGGCTACGAGTTAGTCAAATTTTTCTTCTTACTGACTTTTGCCGCTGCTATCCCTGCCATTATTTCTGGCGGCATTGCAGAGCGCGCTAAATTTAATCCGCAACTAGTTGCCACTTTTGTATTGGTAGGTTTTGTCTACCCATTCTTTGAAGGCATTGCTTGGAATCAGCATTACGGTATTCAGGCTTGGATCAAGGGATTTGCTGGTGAAGAGTTTCATGACTTTGCGGGATCAGTAGTGGTTCATGCAGTAGGTGGTTGGATTGCCTTGCCTGCTGTTATTTTGCTGGGCGCGCGCCGTGGCCGTTACACAAAAGAAGGTCAAATCTCTGCTCATCCACCATCAAGCATTCCTTTCTTGGCCTTGGGTGCATGGATCTTAGCGGTGGGTTGGTTTGGCTTTAATGTGATGAGCGCACAAACGATCGACAAAATCAGTGGTTTAGTTGCAATGAACTCGTTGATGGCGATGGTTGGTGGAACATTGGCTGCTTGGGTGGTAGGTCGTAACGATCCTGGCTTTACATATAATGGGCCGCTTGCCGGTTTGGTTGCAGTATGTGCAGGGTCAGACTTAATGCATCCTCTCGGTGCCTTATTTGTTGGCTTGGTTGCCGGCGCCTTGTTTGTGTATATGTTTACCTTGGTTCAAAACCGCTGGAAGATTGATGATGTTCTCGGTGTTTGGCCTTTGCATGGCTTGTGCGGTCTTTGGGGTGGATTAGCTGCTGGTATCTTCGGGACCAAAGCCTTGGGCGGAATTGGCGGTGTTACTTTTACTGGTCAGCTGATTGGTAGCGCCTTAGGTGTTGGCATTGCATTAGTTGGTGGCTTTGTGGTCTATGGAGCCCTGAAAGCAGTCTTGGGTATTCGGATGTCTCAAGAAGAAGAATTTGAAGGTGCAGATTTAAGTGTCCACCGCATTTCCTCTACGCCTGATCGTGAGCCAAACTGGTAATGCACTTTTAGTGCTCAGTCGTTTATCTATGGCCTGATTCATACCTATAATGAGTTATGGCTATATTTGAACTAGACGGAAATGCCCCTCATTTATCTGAGGGTGCTTGGGTTGCCGACAGCGCAGAGGTGATCGGCAAGGTTGAACTTCATCAAGATGCGAGTATCTGGCCCAAAGTTGTTATTCGTGGTGATAACGACCTTATTCAAATTGGCGAAGGCAGCAATGTGCAAGATGCTTCTGTTTTGCATACCGATCCAGGTTATCCACTCATCATTGGCAAGCATGTCACTGTTGGTCATCAAGTGATGCTGCATGGTTGTCACATTGGAGATGGTAGTTTGATTGGTATTGGCGCAGTCATTTTGAATGGCGCAAAGATTGGGAAAAACTGTCTCGTTGGTGCGGGCGCACTTGTTACCGAAGGGAAAGAATTTCCGGATGGCTCCATGATTTTGGGGACTCCCGCTAAGGCGGTAAAAGAGTTGACCCCGGAGCAGATTGCTGGCATCCACGATATCGCTGGCCGCTATGTTAAAAATGCCCAGCGTTATGTCAAGACCCTGAAGAAAATTTCCTAAACTCTTAAATATCACCCGTTAAATATTTTGCTCTACGTATTTAATGTAGTTCTCCCAGTATTCCTACTCATATTGATTGGGTATGTTGGTGGGCGTACTGGTAAGTTAGGCATTAATGCTTCAGTTGAGCTCAATCGTTTTGTTGTTTGGTTGGCATTGCCTGCGCAACTCTTTAACTTTGCCGCCAATAGTGGATGGCAAACGCTTTGGCAACCTGGTTTCATCACTGCTTTTTTTCTAAGTTGTTTAATTGTTTTTCTACTGGTGCTCTTGGTAAGCTGGGTATGTCATCGCGATTTAGCGGCAGCCAGTTTTGATAGCCTCAGCGCCTCTTATTCAAATACTGGGTATATGGGGATTCCTTTGTGCGCACTTGCCCTTGGCCAAGATGGTTTAGCCCCTGCGATTATTTCCACCTTCATTGTGTTTGTCATGTTTGCCCTGGCGACGGTCTTGATTGAGATTGGCATCTTGTCGCATAAGAAGCCGCATGAGATTGGTTTAAGCGTCATTAAATCGCTTTGCACTAATCCCTTGTTAATAGCTCCAGTTGCGGGTCTATTGTGGGCCTCGAGCGATTTAACTTTGTATGATCCGATTGCACAAGTAATTGCGTTCTTAGCTGCCGCATCAACACCTTGCGCTCTCGTTTCCATCGGTTTATTTCTGATGCAAAAAAGTACTGCCGCTCCTGCTCGGGCTTGGGGTATCAGTTTGGCAAAGTTGATTCTTCAACCCTTGATTGCTTGGGTCATTGCGGGCCCCATCTTGGAGTTGCCAGCATTGTGGGTAAGTGCCATCGTCATACTCAGCGCGCTACCCACTGGTACGGGCCCCTTTATGTTGGCGCAGTACTACAAGGCTGACGGTAGTGTGATTTCTAGAGTGGTACTAATTACTACCGTGAGTTCTTTGCTGACGCTCTCTTTATTTTTGTGGTGGAGCAACGGGATTTAGTCCCTCAGCATCCATTTGTTTTTCCCAAGAGGCATCGTTAAAGGCGGGCAATGTCATGCATTCATGAAAGATTCGCATGAGAGTGGGGTAAGGCTTTACATCTACTCTTGCGCTTAGTGCATTAAAGAGTTGGGGCACTAAGCAGACATCAATCAAGCCAGGTTGATCGCCATAGGCAAATCTCCCAACCCGTGGATCAAGACTTAATTGCATCTCTACACTTTCGAGTCCAACCTTGATCCAGTGCCCATACCATTCGTCCTTTGCCTCACTGCTGATACCGAGTTTTTTGATCAGGTAACGCAATACCCGCAAATTATTGATTGGGTGAATATCGCTCGCAATATCCATTGCAACAGCACGTACCCATGCGCGATCAATCGCTATTGTTGGTAGGAGTGGTGGCTCAGATTGAATCTCTTCGAGGTACTCAATAATGGCTAAGGATTGATGAATACTTTTTTTGCCATCTTCTAGAAGAGGCACTAGGCGACTGGGATTTTTCTTGCCATACTCCTCGCCCAATTGATCTCCACCATTTTTACCGAGATGTACGGGAATGATTTGATAATCCATACCCTTGAGATTGAGGGCAATGCGAACCCGAAAAGCGGCGGAGCTGCGCCAAAAGCTATACAGCTTGGAGGTCATATCAACACCTTATTTGCACACATAGCTGACAGTATATTGAGGATGGTCATTCAAGTCTGTGCTCAGACAAAGTGCATTAGACTCAATGTTATGGAAGACATTAATTTCTGGATTGGCATCATCGCAACCATGGCCTTTGCGGTAACAGGCGTCTTAGCTATTGCAGATCGTGGTGTAGACCTCTTTGGCGTCTTGGTGCTGGGTTTAATTACCGCCATTGGCGGCGGTACTATTCGCGACATCATTTTGGAAGCCCCTATTTTCTGGTCTGAGAATCAAATGTATGTGTGGCTTGCGCTCGGCGCTAGCATCCTCACCTTCTTTGCAGAATCTTTCTTTACCCAGCCGCAAATTTATCGGTGGATGCTGTATATCGATGGTTTTGGCGCAGCTCTCTTTGCTATTCAGGGGGCTGATAAGGCGTGGAGCATGGGTTATGGTCTGCCTGGGGCACCAGTCATCTTGGGCGTAATCACTGCAATCGGCGGAGGCTTATTGCGCGACGTCTTGGCTGGCAGAAAAACGCTCATCATGTCGCATGAGCTTTATGCCATTCCAGTGACTTTGGGTTGTTGCGCCTATGTTCTGGTGCTGAACTTCTTACCTCAGTATGTAGTCGAGGGCTCCGTGATTTGCATGCTCGGAATTTTTGGACTGCGCGCAGCTGCTATTTATTGGGATCTGCGCGTACCCAAAATGTTTATTACTAAAACACGCTAATTGCACCAACGCTGGGCTTATAGGTGCTGCGTAGCTAGCTCTAATTCCCAAATATCTCGGGAAAACCCCGATCCTATTTGATGGGGAATTACCCTAACTAGTGGATTTCTTTGAATTTTTTCAAAGCATAATCGACCCGTTGTTATTTATTTAATAAAAATAGTTAGGAGCTACTGATGTCAACATCAACTAAAGCAGCCCCAATGACCGCTGAAGAACGCAAAGTTATCTTTGCATCATCTTTAGGTACGGTTTTTGAGTGGTACGACTTTTATCTTTACGGTTCACTTGCGGCAATTATTGCTAAGCAATTCTTCTCTGGCCTAGATGCTGGCTCTGCCTTCATTTTCGCTTTGTTAGCGTTTGCTGCTGGTTTCATCGTGCGTCCATTTGGCGCGTTGGTGTTTGGTCGTCTCGGCGATTTGATTGGCCGTAAATACACCTTCTTGGTAACCATCTTATTGATGGGCGGCGCAACTTTCATCGTGGGTATTCTGCCTAACTATGCAACCATCGGCGTTGCTGCTCCAGTGATCTTGATCGCATTGCGTATGCTTCAAGGTTTGGCTTTGGGCGGTGAGTACGGTGGTGCTGCTACTTACGTTGCAGAACACGCTCCTCATGGTCGTCGTGGTGCATACACAGCTTGGATTCAGACAACAGCTACCTTAGGCTTGTTCCTCTCCTTGCTCGTGATTTTGTTCACACGTGAATTCACTGGTCCAGACTTTGACGTTTGGGGCTGGCGCGTTCCTTTCATCGTTTCTATTGGGTTGTTGGCAGTTTCTGTATGGATTCGTTTGTCCATGAATGAATCTCCAGCTTTCAAGAAGATGAAAGAAGAAGGCAAATTGTCTAAAGCGCCTTTGACAGAGTCATTCGGTCAATGGAAGAACTTGAAGATTGTGATCTTGGCATTGTTTGGTCTGGTTGCAGGTCAAGCGGTGGTTTGGTACACAGGTCAGTTTTACGCTTTGTTCTACCTCACACAAGTGTTGAAAGTAGATGCTAAGACAGCGAACTTGTTGATTGCTGGTTCATTAGTAATCGGCACACCATTTTTTGTGGTCTTTGGTAGCCTGTCTGACAAGATCGGTCGTAAAGTGATCATCATGGGCGGTTTGTTATTGGCTGTAATTACTTACATCCCTAACACCCCTGTTTCCGTGTTTAATGCTTTGACACACTTTGCTAACCCAGCGTTGGAAAAGGCAATGACAACAGCGCCAGCAACTATTACTGCTGACCCAGCTGAATGTACATTCCAGTTCAACCCAACTGGTACAGCGAAGTTCACAAGCTCTTGCGATATTGCAAAACAAGTGATGGCCTCGAACTCTGCTAGCTATACAACTGTTGCGGCTCCAGCTGGTGCCACTGCTGTTGTGAAAATTGGCGATATCGAAATCCCTGGATATACATCTAAGGGCATTGATCCTGCTGAAGCAAAAGCGAAAGATGCTGAGTTTAAGAAGGCAATTCGTGAGGCTTTGAACAAGGAAGGCTATCCTGTTAAGGCTGATCCAGCACAGATTAACTACTTTGCTGTGTTGTGCTTATTGGTGTACTTAGTGCTCTTGGTAACCATGGTTTATGGCCCAATCGCTGCGATGTTAGTTGAGATGTTCCCAACTCGTATTCGTTATACCTCTATGTCCTTGCCATACCACATTGGTAACGGTTGGTTCGGTGGCTTGTTGCCAACGATCTCCTTCGCCTTGGTAGCGCAAAACGGTAACATTTACTACGGTCTCTGGTACCCAATCATCATCGCTGCGATGACATTGGTAATCGGTACACTGTTTGTACGTGAAACTAAAGACGTAGATATCTACGCACGTGACTAAGCAGTTTTAGTCTGCATCAAATAAGAAACCCGATCAGAAATGGTCGGGTTTTTTTATTCCCACAAATCTTTTTGATTGCGACCGTTTAAAAGCTTTTGATTTTGCTGGGCAATAGAGATTTCTCTTGAACCTGGAATTAAAGTAATTTCAGCTCCAGCAGTGAGAGCTCCAGTTTTGAGTACCCGCAAATACCAACCACTAAAGCCAGACTGCAGCATGGCTTTGCTTGCACCCTTATAACCAACGGCAGCGTTGAATTTGAAGCAAGGCTCACGTAGTTTGACTACAGCAAATTCAAGCTCGCCAACAACCAATTTATCCCCAACAAACACTTCTGTTTCTAGCAGGCCTTCGATCGTGAAGTTCTCACCGATGGCACCATATTGCAAATCAACTGGCTGCTTAGTTTCTCTGGTGAGTAGTTGATTCCAGAAAATGTAATGCTCTGCTGGATAAACATAAATGGCTTTTTCAATTCCGCCGTGTACTGATAGGTCAGCTTGCTCATCACCTTTAATTCCCAGTGGAGTAATTTCAACTAGAACAGGATTTTCTAAATCACTGACCACCTTCTTGCGAATGGCTGAAGCAACTGATTTGTAATTAGGGTGGTGATTGCCAAATAAAGGAGCTACTTTGCCGGTGGATATAGAAAGAAGTCTCATGAGATGAATGGGGGCTTAAGAGATATTTATTAGTAACGGCAGCGAGCTTCACTTTTGTACTTAGTGAAATACACAATGAGATCAGCTTCAGACTTATATTGGGTGTAATAAATCACGGCACGGGCATCGCCCTTGTATTTTGTATAGAACCAAACACCCGGATCGTTATCACTGGAGTATTGGGTGTCATACACAATGCAGTTTGCTTCGGATTGGTACTTTGTGACAAAGACTTTGGCATTGGCCTCTGATGGGTAATTGGTGATGAAGATTTGGGCTGCAGAAGCGGCGATAGGGAAGCAGTTACTCAAGAGCAGGAAACTGAGAAGGCGCAAGAGAAATGAATTCATTATTTGAGAATATTACGCTTTCTACTTTTTAGGTGTTCATCTGGCTGATATGATCACGGGATGAATTCCTCTCAAAAGAAATCCGTTTTTGTATTGAGCCAATTGGCCTTGATATTTCTTTGTGCCATAGCGAGTTCAAGCATTTACGCTAAATGGGATGAAGAGCGCGACATGACTACCAACGGCAAAGAGGAGTTGGTCTACTATTTCAAGACTAATGAGCAGGGTCAAAAGCTCGTCTTAGATAAATATGTAAAGCGCCTCATTTTTATACGTCCCGATAAATTTTATAAACGCTCAATCAAGCAAATCAAGATTGATGGGGTGGCGGTAGACGTCAATAGCGACCCTTTTTCGCATTACCCTGAACAAACCGCGATTGTGTTTGAGAACAAGGATGAAGTGCTTAAAAAGCTCTTTTTAGCCAAGAAAATCGAATTTAATGTCCTTTATGGCCGAGATGAGGCTGTCAGCACCTTTCAGATCAAATAGGGATTTGAGCACCTCCAGCGGCCATAGGGTTGGATTGGTTTAGACAGATGCATTCCGATCATTTACAATAGCGAGTTCGGCGAATTAGCTCAGCTGGTTAGAGCGACGGAATCATAATCCGCAGGTCCGGGGTTCAAATCCCTGATTCGCCACCAAATCTAAAGGCCATTGCCCCTCGGCAGTGGCCTTTTTCTTAGGTTGCTAGGTATATGGCTAAATTTTGGAACTTTGTTATTTTCCAGCTTGGTTGGTTTGCCTGTGTATTGGGCGCAGCCAATAAAGACGTGCTTTGGGCGGTAGTTGCTACCCTAGCCTATATTGCTTTCCACGCCTGGCGTTCACCTTCTCCCAAAACAGAAATCAGCCTTTTATTGAAAGCCTTTGTCTTTGGTTTGGTGGCCGATACTCTCATCATGCATATGGGCTACTTGGATTTTCGGAATGATTGGCCGTCACCGTATTTATCGCCTCTCTGGATGTGGGTCCTGTGGGTTTTAGTGGCAACCACCATTAATGGCTCCTTGACTTGGTTGCGCGGCAGGCCTGTTTTAGGGGCTGTTTTAGGCGGCATTGCTGGTCCGATGTCCTATGAGGCTGGTATTCGCATGGGGGCCGGATCCTGGGTTCCTGGCAGTGAAATTGCTGGATTTATCCTGGTTGGGGTGGTCTGGGCTATTGCTATACCCCTCTTTTTCTATTGGGACCGAGTCAATCAAGTGCAACCTAGTCAAAAATCCGTAAATTCAGTTTAAAAGACGCTTGCAAAGACCACTGTTTTTATATACAGTAACTCCTAAGTTGTTACACAGTAGATAAAACTTCGGGAAAAAGCCCAGTACATAGCGAAAAGGGAATAAAAAATGGCCTTGGATAACAAAAAGCAATCAGCCTCTTCAGAATTTGAAGGAATGAGCGGAGACAAGCAAAAAGCATTAACTGCAGCACTGGCACAAATTGAGAAACAGTTTGGCAAAGGCTCAATCATGAGATTGGGCGATGCTGAGATTAGCCAAGACATTCAGGTGGTGTCTAGCGGTTCACTCGGATTAGATATCGCTCTTGGAGTTGGTGGTCTTGCGCGTGGTCGCGTGATTGAAATCTACGGTCCAGAATCTTCTGGCAAAACTACTTTGACATTACATGCGATTGCAGAAATGCAAAAGCTTGGCGGCACTTGCGCATTTATTGACGCAGAGCACGCGTTAGATGTGCAGTACGCATCTCGTCTCGGCGTGGATGTAAATAATTTGTTGATCTCTCAACCAGACACTGGTGAACAAGCGTTAGAAATTGCAGATGCATTAGTTCGCTCAGGCTCTATTGATTTAATCGTCATTGACTCTGTTGCTGCTTTGGTTCCAAGGGCTGAGATCGAAGGCGATATGGGTGATTCTTTACCAGGCTTGCAAGCCCGTTTGATGAGTCAGGCTTTACGTAAGTTAACTGGTGCTATCAAGCGTACCAACACTACTGTGATCTTCATTAACCAGATTCGTATGAAGATTGGTGTGATGTTTGGTTCCCCAGAAACCACTACTGGTGGTAATGCGCTGAAGTTCTACGCCTCTATGCGTTTAGATATCCGTCGTATTGGTAGCATCAAAAAAGGCGATGAGGTTGTTGGTAATGAAACCCGCGTGAAGGTTGTGAAGAACAAAGTTTCTCCTCCATTCCGCGAAGCAATTTTTGACATTATGTACGGTGCTGGCATCTCTAGAGAGGGTGAAATTATTGATATGGGTGTAGAAGCTGACCTCGTTGAAAAGTCAGGCTCTTGGTATAGCTATAACGGTGATCGCATTGGTCAAGGTAAAGACAATGTGCGCGAGTTCTTAAAAGAGAACCCAGCCATTGCTAAAGATATCGAAGCAAGAATTCGCGAGAAATTAGGCGTTAAATCCGGTTCAGCAGTAGTAACGGATGTGTTGAGCGAGGAAGAGGAAGTCGAATAATTCGATGCAAGAGTTAAGTAGTAATCAGAAGGTTAAACAAAGCCCGAGTCTCAAAGCTCGGGCTTTGCGCCTTTTGTCGCAGCGAGAATACAGTCGCAAAGGCTTAGCCGCAAAGTTGGCAGAATCAGAAGCAAGATGGGGTAAGTTAGGCGGTGAGCAGGCTGAGCAAACGCCTGAATCCAGAGATTCTCAGATTGAAGCGGTTTTGGACGACTTTGAGGCAAGAGGCTGGTTGTCTGACGAGCGTTTTGCTGAAGCGCTGGTTCGCCGCCGTAGCGAGCGCTACGGGATGAGAAAGATTGCCGATGAACTCGATAGGGCTGGGGTGGATGCCAAAAAGTCAGCTGTACTTCTTGGGGCCTTAAAAGAGACCGAGTTTCAGCGCGCCTTTGATCTCTGGACCAGGAAATACGGCATACGCGCTCAGGACCAAAAGGAGAGGGCTAGGCAGTACCGCTTCTTGGCATCGAAGGGTTTTGGCTCGGAAGTGGTGGCAAAAGTGATTGGCGGTCAAAGCCCAGACTAGGGCAATTACGGATCCGTAGAGGCAATTTGCGGCATTGCAGCATGCTAGACTTATGAAGTCGGTCAAGCCGTTCGCATTTATTCAAATTTGGCTAATTTAGCTATTTCTAGAGTAAGTTTGGGAGCAAGGCAACATCGGTTTAACTAATCCTCATCGCTTGCTAAAAAAGATACCGTTTCGGAGTAATTATGAAAATTCACGAGTACCAAGGCAAAGAACTTCTTCGCCAATTTAATGTGCCAGTTCCTAATGGCATCCCTGCATTCAGTGTTGATGAGGCGGTGAAGGCTGCTGAAAAACTGGGTGGCCCAGTATGGGTTGTGAAGGCCCAGATTCATGCTGGTGGTCGCGGTAAAGGTGGCGGCGTGAAGTTAGCAAGAAGCATGGATGAAGTGAAAAAATACGCTTCTGAAATTTTGGGCATGCAACTCAAGACGCATCAAACTGGACCAGAAGGTCAAAAAGTAAATCGTCTCCTCATTGAGGATGGCGCTGACATTAAAAAAGAGTATTACTTCAGCATCGTTACAGACCGCGGAACACAGAAGAATGTGATCATGGCTTCTAGCGAAGGTGGTATGGATATTGAGGAAGTTGCCGAATCTCATCCAGAAAAAATTATTAAAGTATTTGTTGATCCAATGGTTGGCTTGACAGATGCGGATTGCGATATCGTTGCTAAAGGTATTGGCGTGCCCGAGGCATCCATCCCAATGGCTCGCGATGTATTCAAGAACTTGTACAAGACTTACTGGGATACCGATGCTTCACTGGTTGAAATCAACCCATTGATTCTTGAGGGTAACGGCAAGATCAAGGCTTTGGACGCGAAGTTCAACTTTGATCCAAACGCATTGTTCCGTCATCCAGAAATCGTTGCGTACCGCGACATTGATGAAGAAGATGCTGCTGAAATTGAAGCCTCTAAATTTGACCTCGCTTACATCTCATTAGACGGCAATATCGGCTGTTTAGTGAACGGTGCAGGCTTGGCGATGGCGACAATGGACACCATTAAGTTGTTCGGTGGCGAGCCAGCGAACTTCTTGGACGTTGGTGGCGGTGCTACAGCAGAAAAAGTAACTGAAGCATTCAAGATCATGTTGAAGAACAAGAGTGTTGAGGCAATTTTGGTCAACATCTTCGGCGGCATTATGCGTTGCGACGTGATTGCTGACGGCGTTGTGACTGCATGTAAAGCAGTCAACCTAACAGTACCTTTGGTTGTGCGTATGAAAGGTACAAATGAAGAGCTAGGCAAGAAAATTCTTGCAGACTCTGGTTTGCCAATTATTAGCGCCGATTCAATGGCTGAAGCTGCTACCAAGGTAGTTGCTGCTGTTGCCAAAAACAAATAATCCAGGAATTTCAATATGTCTATTTTGATCAATAAAAACACCAAAGTCATTACACAAGGTATTACTGGTAAGACCGGTCAGTTCCATACTGAAAAATGTCAGGAATACGCAAACGGTAAAAATTGTTTTGTTGCAGGTGTAAACCCTAAAAAAGCGGGTGAGTCTATTTTTAATATTCCTATTTATGGGACTGTTAAAGAAGCTGCTCAGCAAACTGGTGCAACGACTTCCGTTATCTATGTTCCGCCTCCTGGTGCTGCTGCTGCGATTTGGGAAGCTGTTGAAGCTGACCTCGACTTTGTGATCTGTATCACTGAGGGCATTCCAGTGCGCGACATGCTTGAAGTGCGTAACAAGATGCATGCTAAGGAAGCTGCTGGAGGTAAGAAGACTTTATTACTGGGCCCTAACTGCCCGGGCATCATCACTCCAGACGAACTCAAGATCGGCATCATGCCTGGCCATATTCATAAGAAAGGCCGCATTGGTGTTGTTAGCCGTTCCGGTACATTGACTTATGAAGCAGTTGGTCAGTTGACAGCTATTGGCTTAGGTCAGTCCACAGCAGTTGGTATTGGTGGCGACCCAATTAACGGCTTAAAGCACATCGACATCATGAGAATGTTCAATGAAGATCCAGAAACAGATGCTGTGATCATGATTGGCGAAATCGGCGGTCCAGACGAGGCGGAAGCTGCTCGCTGGTGCAAAGACAATATGAAGAAACCGGTAGTTGGCTTTATCGCCGGCGTAACAGCGCCTCCAGGCAAGCGTATGGGTCACGCAGGTGCCTTGATTTCTGGTGGTGCGGATACTGCGGATGCCAAGCTTGCTGTAATGGAAGAGTGTGGCTTCAAAGTAACGAAGAACCCTTCAGAGATGGCTGCTTTACTAAAGGCAATGTTGTAATTAGCAATAAGGAAAAGGGTGCTGATAAAACAGCATCCTTTTTTGTAGTGTCCGCAGTTAAAACATAAAAATAACGTAGGGAGACGACTCATGGATTTTTCAGTATTTTCAGGCCCTGCATTTTGGGCTGCACTTTTGTCAATCATTGTTGCCAACATATTGTTATCAGGTGATAACGCAGTAGTGATTGCATTAGCATCACGCAATCTGCCAGCAAATCAACAAAAGAAAGCAATTTTTTGGGGTAGTGCAGCAGCCATTATTTTGCGTGTGATCTTGACAATCACTGCGGTACAACTCCTCAGCCTTCCTTATCTGAAAATCGTTGGCGCTATTTTGCTGGTCTACATTGGCGTGCAATTATTAGCCGATAGCGATGATGAAGCAGAGATGGATGGCCACTCCAATATCTGGGGCGCGATACGCACAATATTGGTAGCGGACTTAGTGATGAGTTTGGATAACGTTATTGCTGTAGCTGCCGCTGCTCAAAAGGGTCCTGAAGAAACTCGTTTAGCCCTTTTAATCATTGGTCTTGGTCTTTCTATTCCGTTGATCATCTTTGGTAGCACCATGCTTCTTAAAGTAATGGATCGCTTCCCAGTCATTATTACTTTGGGTGCTGGTTTATTGGGCTTATTGGCTGGCGGTATGTTGGTGGAAGACCCGGCAATCAAAGATTCTATTCAAGGCGCGATGGAAGATGCTCACATGATTTTTGAGGGCATTGGAGTTGCTATTGTGATCTTGCTTGGTACCTATTTGAAGAAAAAGAATCGCGCTAAAGCATAAGATTCTTCAGCCTTCCCTCGAATCAGAAAAGCCAGCGATAAAAGCTGGCTTTTTTTACGACTGAATATCTTGAGAATTAAAGGTTTAGACTCGATGATGAGGCATTTGACCCCGGGAGCTAGAAAATATGCAGATTCAAGATATTCAAAAACTAGAAAACAGTGAAGAAGTTGGATTTACCTTGATTGAGGTAATGGTGGTTGTGGCCATCATTGGCATTTTGGTTGCGGTAGCCGTTCCTCAGTATCAAGACTACATTGCTCGAAGTAGGGTTGTAGAAGGTATGAATTTATCCTCAAGCGCTAAGCTTGCGGTGACAGAAGCTTTTGCAAGTCGCGGCACTGTTCCGATGGATGATGCAACGAATGGCGGTTTTACTTTTACGCCAACACGCAGCGTTAAGTTAATTGAGATCACACCCTCGGGTGCGATTGCGATTGACTATCAAGTCAGCGTGGCGCCTGAAGGTAAAAATACACTTCATTTAGTGCCAACTAACGAGCCGGATGCAAATTCGCCTAAGCCCATTGATTTGTCCAGGCCAGAGGGAGCAACTTGGGCGGGTGGTTGGTCATGTAGGTCTTCGGAGACTAATCTGATACCGCAGTTACTGCCTTCAGAATGCAGAATAAGTAAATAAGGAACTAAATAAAGAGCCGCTTCATGAGCGGCTTTTTATTGTTGAATTGGAGAATTCAAGCGGCCTTCCATTCCCCGCTCTTGCCGCCACTTTTCTCAAGTAGTTTGACATCACCCATGACCATCCCTCGGTCTACTGCTTTGCACATATCGTAGATTGTGAGAAGGGCGACTTGGACTGCAGTGAGCGCTTCCATTTCTACGCCGGTTGGCCCGGTGGTTTCTGTTCTGACTTGGCAGCTGATGCTGTTTTCACTTGGATTGGTTTGGAACTCCAGGCTAACGTGAGTTAGCGCAAGCGGATGGCATAAAGGAATGAGGTCTGATGTTCTCTTGGATGCCTGAATACCTGCAATTCTGGCGATTCCTAAAACATCACCCTTTTTGTGGGTGCCAGCCTCTACCATCTTGAAGGTTTCGGGAAACATGGTGATCTTGCCGGTGGCAATGGCTATGCGGTGGGTATTCGGTTTATCGCCAACGTTTACCATGTGGGCTTGCCCGCTGGCATCAAAATGAGTTAGTTTGTTCATGGGATAAGTTTTACCATATAGAGATGCAAGACATGAAGTCAGTTCCAAAAACCTCTTTTTTGTACCGCGCTTTGGCTATTCAGCTGATGCTGGGATTGGCTTGCTCTGGGTTCCCTGCATATGCAGCTACCCCTGCTGGTGATGTGTCAGTAGAGGGTAATTCAGCCGCTATTCAGAATATCGGTAGGGCAATGCAATCACCAGACGCTCGCCCTACTAATGCGCTGACGCGTAGCACGATTCAAAGTCAGCCCACTATTGTTTTGCCAGATATGGGTGATCCAGGTGGCGATGCCTTAAGTCGAGTGGACGAGCGTAAGTATGGCGAGATGATCATGCGCCAGATTCGTCCAGATCCCGATTATTCAAATGATTTGCCGCTCTACGATTTTTTAAATCAGATGGAGCGTCGCTTATTACAAGCCGCTAAAAAGTTACAACTTGGTGGCGCTAATGAACAGGGAAGTGGCGCCTATAACTTTGAGGTATTTGCTGTTAAAGACAGCAGCATAAATGCGTTTGCATTACCTGGTGGATTTATTGGATTTCATACGGGTTTGATTGTGAGTGCCGAATCGGATTCTGAAGTTGCCTCTGTAATGGGTCATGAAACTGGCCACGTTTTGCAGCGCCATTTGGCACGTCAGATGGATAAGCAAACAACCAATACCATGATTGCCATTGCCGGTATGGTGCTCGGTGCATTGGCAATGTCTCGCAACCCGCAGGCCGGAGCTGGCTTGATGCAAGGTGGGCAAGCAGTGGCAGTGAATAATCAACTCTCTTATTCGAGAGACGCCGAGCGCGAGGCTGATCGTGTTGGCTTTCAGATATTAGATGCCAGTGGATATGACGTCAATGGCGCGCCAGGATTTTTTCAACGCTTACAAAAAGCCACCGGCATTATGGATAAGGGCGTCCCCGCTTACGTCCGTACCCATCCCCTAACAACCGACCGTATTGCGGATATGCAAGATAGGGCGCGCACAGTTGCAACGCGTAATGTGCCTACGTCGGTCGAGTTCTATTTTATTAAGGCTCGTGCGCGCATGGAGCAGGCTGGAACATCTAGTGGAATGTACGACTTAAAAAATACCTTTGAGAGTTTGAGTAAACAGCAGCCGATTGGTAAGCAGTTAGAGGGTTTTTATGGACTAGCCTTGATAGCGCAGCGCCAAGGAAAAATAGACCAAGCAGAGGCTGATTTGCAGCAAGCCCGCAATCTAGCTCAGAAGGCAAGTGCACCAGGATCACCTATTCAAAGACAGAGTCTATCTCTGGATATCACTGCCTCTGAGCTTGCCCTGGCAAAAGGCAAAGGGGAGGAGGCATTGCAAATAGCCCAAGCGACTTTGCGTGCTTACCCCCAGTCATACGCTGCTGGTGCCGCCATGATTAATGCGGATTTAAAACTCGGCCGCACCAATGATGCGATTACTTGGTTAAAGGCGCGCACGAGAGCTCAGCCTAACGAAGTAGTGTGGTGGAATCTACTATCTCAATCCTATGATCAAGCCGGCAATATTCCCATGCGTCATTACGCGCTCGGAGAAAAATACGCTCTTGAGGGCGCTTGGCCTTCGGCAATTGAACAACTCCGTATTGCTAGATCAGCAGGTGGCGCCGATTTTTATCAAGGCTCGAGCATTGATGCCCGTTTACGAGAAATGCAGCGCCAGTATCAAGATGAGCTCAAGGAGCAAGGCAAGCAGATGCCTGGCTAAGGCCGTGGCTGCGCTATATAGTTAAAGCGAGAGGCGAGTTCATCAGAATGAATGGGGTCTAGAGGCAGTTGTTTTCCTTGCCAATTCCAAGAGCCGCCAAAGCTACAAGCCTCTTCGCGTAACTTAGCTAGCTCAGAAAAATGCTCTAAATCATGGTCATGCAATAAGGCGACCGTTTGGCTATCTCTTCTAATAAATTGATTGTTATTGCTAATGCTTTTATTGTTGCCATAAATCGTTTGATCTACTGTGCCAACAATATAAATATTGCCTTTTTCATCGCTTAGTGCAGCAGCAGGCTCCATGGTTTGATGGCATTGATTTATCAGATGCTGACCGGTTTCACTTGGGGTGATTCGAGCTATCCAAGGGGTTGCATCTAGGGTAATAAAAACGCGTTGCGGGCCATTCTGGAAGAAGTATCTGCCAATCTCATCGCAAGCATAGTTTCGAATAATGAATTCATTGAGGGCAGCATGTTGAATCACTTTTCCAGGAAGATGATTTTGTTGCGTGAACTCATCCCGCATGCGCCATTGACCGCGGCGATCTAAAGCAAGCCAACCATAGCAATCAGGTACATTAGGCCACTTTATGAGTGACCGAAGCACTTGATCATCCATGATGTTTAATGCAAACCGTGTGGTGTAGACGGCGCGTCGAAGGTGTCTTCTGTGGAGTGGCTGGCATGTAAATGCGCAATGCGCCAGCCCTGACTGTCTTGTAGCAGGACGAGTGTGATGTTCAGAAAAAATTCCGCTTCAACTTGATCGGCTCTCAGATGAACGGCTTCAGTGGTGTCATATACAGAAGCACCTAAAACGGAGTGGCTAATGCAAGCAATCGGCTCTAGAAATAAAGGTTGCTTGGAGAGTAGTCTCTCTAGGCCCTCACGAATTTCTGCGTGACCTGTTAGGCGATGCCCTTCGGGCAGAACGCAGGTAATGGAGTCATCATCCAACCAAATATCCAGAGCGCCTTGAATATCACGATGACGTAAGGCATCTCGCCATGCTTCGACAACATCGTCCGCACTGTGAAAGAGTCTGGCAAGTTTGGTCATGGCTTACTGTTCCTGGGTTATGGCTGCAAGGTATTCAGTGTAGCGAATACTTGTTCCGGCAAGATGTCGTTTAAGCACTTTAAGTGACCCAGCGGACATTCTCTTTTATGGCAGGGACTACAAGGGAGGTTTAACCAAATTACCTTGGCTTTGTCTGACAAGGGTGGGGTATGGGCTGGGTCGCTTGATCCAAAAATAGCAACTTGAGGAGTTTTGAGGGCTGCTGCAATGTGCATTAACCCGGAGTCATTGCTGATAACCGCTTTACTCATGCCAATCAGGGCAATCGCTTCATCTAGTGAAGTATCTCCACACCAGTTATAAATATGACTATCTTGCTTTGCCTGGAACTGAATTTCTTGGGCAAGCGCGTTATCACCTTTGCTGCCCAAAAGAATGATTTGACTATGCGGATTGCTGGCAATGAGTTGTTGAGCTAATTGTGCAAAGTGACTTGTAGGCCAGCGTTTCGTTGGACCGTACTCAGCGCCAGGGCACATCACGTAGACATTAGCTGGATCAACTTTGGCATTGAGTAATTTGGTCTGTACCGATTGATTAGCGGTAGAGGATACATTTAACCTGGGTACAAGATTGCTTAATGTTGATGCAACCTGTCCTTCATTGAGAAGTTGGCTTAATGCAAGATAGTGATCCACCATAGGTGGGCGATTCACCTTGCTAGGGTTATCTAGTGATAAGTTGATTAAGCCAAAGCGTAATTCACCACGATAGCCAACCCTAAAAGGAATATTAGCGAGCCAAGGAATGAGCGCTGATTTCAGGCTGTTAGGCAATATAAAACAGGCTTGATATTTTTTTATCGCCAGTTCTTTTGCTAGTTTTTTGCGTAAGCTCCACTGCAATTGTTTGTGTTCAAACTTAGCTTCGATGACTTCATGTACTTCAGGGCAAGCGCGATAAATTGGAGCAACCCAGGTGCTGGCGAGTACGTCAATGTTTGCTTCTGGATATTGCTCTTTGACGGATGCCAATAATGGCTCAGTCATCACAGCATCCCCAATCCAGTTTGGGGCAATGATCAGAATACCGTGCATGTAATGTATCCCGACTCAGCACCTCGAGAAGAGGTGCTGATAAGGCTTAGTGACCGTGCGGCTCAGTGCCGGGAATGAGTTTGTACTCTGTGCCACAGTATGGGCACTTTGCTTCACCGGTCTCGGTGATGTCTAAAAAAACGCGTGGATGTGAGTTCCATGCTGGAGTTTTATTGGTGGGGCAATGTAAAGGTAAATCCTTGCCATCCACCATAACCACTTGAGCTTGAGTCATGTGCTGTTTCCTAATTGCTGAAATTATTTAACGTAAGTGAGCCAAGATTTGTATTTAGGATCTCTGCCGTAGACAGCATCGAAATACGTCTTCTGAATTTTCTCAGTGATAGGACCACGTTTGCCATCACCAATAGTGCGGTCATCTAATTCGCGAATAGGAGTTACTTCAGCAGCAGTACCAGTGAAGAAAGCCTCATCAGCAGAATAGACTTCGTCGCGAGTCAGACGTTTTTCACGAATTTCATAGCCAAGATCTTTGGCGATCTGGATAACGGAGTCACGTGTGATGCCATCTAAGCATGAGGCTAAATCTGGTGTGTAAACAACTCCGTTGCGAACCATAAAGAGGTTTTCACCGGAGCCTTCAGATACGTAACCTTCGGTATCAAGCAATAAAGCCTCGTCATATCCATTGGCTGTCACCTCTTGGTTGGCCAAAATGGAGTTGATGTAGTAGCCCGATGCCTTGGCACGAACTAGTGAAGAATTGACGAAATGACGTGTAAATGAGGAGGTTTTAACCCGAATACCCTTATTTAGGCCATCTTCACCCAAATAGGCACCCCATTCCCAAGCGGCGATTGAGGTGTGGATGCTGTTGCCTTTAGGGGAGATTCCCAGTTTTTGGGAGCCGATAAAGATAATTGGGCGGATATAGCAGGCTTCGAGCTTATTGCTGTTGACCACGTCAATAATGCCCTTGGTGATCTCTTCTGGGCTATAAGGCATGTTCATTTGGAAGATCTTAGTGCCGTTAAAAAGGCGCTTTACATGCTCTGGGAGGCGGAAAATCGCAGTTCCCTGGGGGGTTTTATAGGCTCGAATACCCTCAAATACGCCCATTCCATAGTGCAGGCTATGGGTTAACACGTGAATATTGGCCTCGCGCCAAGGAATTAGCTTCCCATCAGTCCAAATAAAGCCATCGCGGTCGGACATCGACATTTTCTTTACCTTTTGTGTCTATTAAGTATCTGTAAAAGCGGTTTAAGCAGAGCACTAGGCTGGCAGTTTTTGGTCTTCCGGCCCAGAATGCATTTAAGTCCTTATTGTAGAGCAGGCAGGGGAGTCTGTCGGCTTGGATCCTCGGGTGTGGATGGGCCACAGCCTTTAGAATGGAACATTCCCCATAAACCACTTATTTACCAAAACTCATGCCGGAATCCTTATTTAAAGTTAAGCGTTTAAGTGAATTAGCCCAATCAGGTCAATTAAAGGGTAAACGGGTATTCATCCGTGCCGATTTGAATGTTCCGCAAGACGAGGCAGGCAATATTACAGAAGACACGCGTATTCGGGCATCGATGCCTGCCGTACAAATGTGTTTGGATGCTGGAGCGGCAGTGATGGTGACTTCGCATTTAGGTCGTCCAACTGAAGGGGAATTTAAGCCTGAAGATAGTTTGGCTCCGGTAGCCGATCGCATTGCCGCTTTGCTGAATCGCAAAGTTCCATTAATTAGTGATTGGGTGGATGGCGGATTTGAAGTGAATCCAGGCGAGGTAGTCTTGCTGGAAAACTGTCGTCTCAATGTGGGTGAGAAAAAGAATAGCGACGAATTAGCGAAAAAAATTGCTGCGTTGTGTGATGTGTATGTCAACGATGCATTTGGTACAGCACATCGTGCTGAGGCTACTACCTACGGTGTAGCGAAGTTTGCACCAGTAGCGTGTGCCGGTCCTTTGATGGCTGCTGAATTAGATGCTCTTAGTCGTGCATTAGCTAGCCCAAAACGTCCTCTAGTCGCCATTGTTGCTGGATCTAAAGTTTCTTCTAAGTTGACGATTCTGAAAGCGCTCTCTGAGAAAGTGGATGAGCTCATCGTTGGTGGCGGCATTGCGAACACCTTCATGCTGGCCAAAGGTTTGCCTATTGGTAAATCCCTCGCTGAGCCTGATTTAGTTGATGAAGCGAGAGAGATTATGGAGATCATGGAAAAGCGTGGCGCTCATGTGCCGATTCCGGAGGATGTTGTGGTTGCAAATGAATTGTCTCCGTTAGCCCGTGCAAACCGCGTACCTGCGGATCAGGTTGCAGAAGATGACATGATCTTGGACATTGGCCCAAAGACAGCTGCACGTTTATCCATCATGCTCGCTCATGCTGGCACGATTGTTTGGAATGGCCCATTGGGTGTATTTGAAATTGATCAATTTGGCGGTGGCACCAAGATGTTAGCTGCTGCGATTGCGCACTCACCTGCATTTTCGATTGCTGGTGGCGGCGATACTTTGGCGGCAATTGCGAAGTACGGTATCGAGAATCAAGTGGATTACATCTCCACTGGTGGCGGCGCCTTCTTAGAATTCTTGGAAGGTAAAACTTTGCCAGCCTTTGCAGTACTTGCCGAAAGAGCGAAAGACTAAATATGTTGAGAGCAACCAAGATTATTGCAACCTTAGGACCTGCTTCTGAGGGGCCTGAAGTGTTGCGTGACATGATTCGTGCGGGTGTAGATGTAGTGCGCATGAATTTCTCTCACGGTACCGTTGCTGACCATAAAGCTCGTCATGACTTGGTGCGAACTATCTCCGCTGAAGTGGGCAAAGAGGTTGGCATCATGGCCGACTTACAGGGCCCCAAAATTCGTGTGGGTAAATTTGCGGATAGCAAAATCCTTCTGAAAGAAGGGGACAAATTTACTCTCGATGTTAATTGCGAGATGGGTAGCCAAGGGTGCGTTGGTCTTGACTACAAGGAGTTACCAGGCGATGTAAAGCCGGGCGACCGTCTTTTGTTAAATGATGGTTTAGTGGTGCTGACAGTTGAGAGCGTTAAGGGTGGTGAGATATTTACTATCGTTGAGCAGGGTGGACCACTCTCCAATAACAAAGGTATTAATCGTGCTGGTGGTGGTTTGACTGCACCTGCGCTTACCGAAAAAGATATTGCTGACTTAGATGCCGCAATTTCAATGGGCGTAGATTTCTTAGCAATCAGCTTTCCTAAGGATGGCGCTGATATGGCCTATGCTCGTAAGTTGGCTGATGCCGCTAGCGCTAAGTATGGTGTTGGTAAAGTCAGAACCATTGCCAAGGTAGAGCGCGCTGAAGCGATTGAGCCTGAAGCCCTTAAAAGCATTATTGCTGAGAGTGACGGCATCATGGTTGCTCGTGGGGATCTCGCTATTGAAGTGGGTAATGCAGCAGTGCCTGCATTACAAAAGCGCATGATTGCTTGGGCGCGTGAGGCGGACAAATTTACGATTACCGCTACGCAAATGATGGAGTCGATGATTAATGCGCCAGTACCAACACGTGCTGAAGTTAGCGACGTTGCTAATGCAGTATTGGACGGCACTGATGCAGTCATGTTGTCTGCTGAGTCTGCTGCTGGCATGTATCCAGTGCAAACTATTAAAGCGATGGCAGAGATCTGTATTGAAGCAGAAAAGTCAGATCGCGTGAAACTCGACACCGACTTCTTGGATCAGACCTTTACTCGCATCGATCAAACGATTGCCCTGGGAGCCCTGTTTACTGCCCATCATTTAAATGCCGATGCTATCGCAGCTTTAACTGACTCTGGTTCAACAGCCATTTGGATGAGTCGTCACAATATTCACGTCCCGATTTTTGCATTGACCTCCAAGATCGCCACACAGAGGGCGTTAAGCACTTATCGCAACGTCACTCCGATCGGTTTGGATTACACCAAGGATCGTGACACTGCTTTGCAAGAGGTCGAGGCCTGCTTGCAAAAATCGGGCGCAGTCAAAAAGGGCGATACCGTTGTGCTCACTTCAGGTGAGCCCATGGGTGAGCCCGGTGGTACCAATACGCTCAAAATTATTCATGTGAAGTAATTCACATTGAAAAAGATTCAAAACAGATTTATTTTTAACTTCATTACTATTTATTAAGAGAACATCATGGCTTTAGTATCTTTAAGACAACTCTTGGATCATGCTGCTGAAAACGGTTACGGCCTACCAGCATTTAACGTGAACAACTTAGAGCAAGTAACGGCGATTATGGAAGCAGCAAATGAAGCAGACTCCCCAGTCATCATGCAAGCTTCAGCAGGCGCACGTAAATATGCTGGTGAGGCGTTCTTGCGCCACCTGATTTCTGCTGCGGTTGAGGCGTACCCGCATATTCCGGTTGTGATGCATCAAGACCATGGCCAAAGCCCGGCAGTGTGTATGGCTGCGATTAAGAGTGGCTTTACCAGTGTGATGATGGATGGTTCCTTAGAGGCCGATGGTAAAAGTGTTGCTAGCTACGAGTACAACGTAGACGTATCCAAAGAAGTGGTGAAGTTCTCTCACTCTATTGGAGTTACGGTTGAGGCTGAATTAGGTGTATTGGGCTCGCTAGAGACTATGCAAGGTGACAAAGAAGACGGTCATGGCGCTGACGGCAAGATGACTCGTGAGCAATTACTGACTGACGTTGAGCAGGCTGCTGATTTTGTGAAGGCCACTCAGTGCGATGCCTTAGCTATTGCGATTGGTACTAGCCATGGGGCATACAAGTTCACCAAAAAGCCAACAGGTGATATTTTGGCAATCGATCGCATTAAAGAAATTCATGCGCGTATTCCCAATACACATTTGGTAATGCATGGTTCTTCTAGTGTTCCGCAAGAGTTGCTCGCTGAGATCCGTGAATTTGGTGGTGATATGAAAGAGACCTATGGCGTACCTGTTGAAGAGATTCAAGAGGGCATCAAGAATGGAGTGCGCAAGATCAATATCGATACGGATATCCGCTTAGCAATGACTGGTGCAATTCGTCGTTATTTGATTGAAAATCCAAGCAAGTTTGACCCACGCGATTATTTGAAGCCAGCCCGTGAAGCCGCTAAGAAGGTCTGTATTGCGCGTTTCCAGGCTTTTGGTTCTGCTGGTCAAGCCTCCAAAATTAAACCGATTTCTTTAGAGAAGATGGCTGAGCTATATAAGAGCGGCAAATTAACTCAAATTGTGAAGTGATTTAAATATGCCCGCTTTGTACGCTACCTCTATTAAGTCATTGCCTTTGTTGTCTAAAGGCAAAGTGCGCGATGTTTATGCATTAGATGACGACAAGTTGCTGATGATTACTACTGACCGTCTTTCTGCGTTTGATGTGGTGATGGGCGAGCCCATTCCAGAGAAGGGCGTAGTTCTCAATCAAATGGCTAATTTTTGGTTCGATAAATTGGCTGCTGTGATTCCCAATCATTTAACTGGTATTGATCCAGCTACTGTAGTGGCAGTGGATGAGATTAGCCAAGTCAAAGGTCGTGCGGTAGTTGCTAAACGCTTAAAGCCAATTTTGGTTGAGGCAGTAGTTCGTGGTTATTTAGCTGGTAGTGGCTGGAAAGACTACAAAGAAACTGGCAAGGTCTGCGGTATTGCTTTGCCGGAAGGCATGGAGAATGCCCAGAAATTACCTGAGCCTATTTTTACTCCTGCAGCTAAAGCGGAGTTTGGTCAGCATGATGAAAATATCTCATTTGAAAAAGTCATCGAACTCATTGGTGAAAAGTTAGCCAATCAAATTCGTGAAGTCAGTATTCGTTTGTACAAAGAGGCTTCTGAGTACGCTGCTACTCGTGGAATCATCATTGCCGATACCAAGTTTGAATTTGGACTTGATGCCAATGGACAATTGGTATTGATGGATGAGATCCTGACGGCTGACTCTTCACGTTTTTGGCCTGCGGAGACCTACTATGTAGGTTCAAACCCACCTTCTTATGACAAGCAGTTTGTGCGCGATTGGCTTGAAACTGCTATGGTGAATGGTAAGTTATGGCCTAAAACCGCTCCTGCGCCGCAATTGCCAGCGGATGTGATTGAAAAGACTGCCCAGAAGTATCGTGAAGCGCTTACCCGTCTTACTGAGACTTCTTGAGTCAGGGATAATAGAGCCCTTAATGGTTATAAGGCATTTGGAGAGGTAAATGAGCAAGAAGCCAATCGTCGGAATAGTGATGGGATCCAATTCAGATTGGGACACCATGCAGCACGCTGCTCAAATGCTTGAGCTATTTGGTATTGCGCACGAGGCAAAAGTACTCTCCGCACATCGCATGCCAGATGATATGTTTCAGTATGCAGAAAAAGCCCAAGCTAATGGCTTGCAGGCAATCATTGCTGGAGCAGGTGGTGCGGCCCATTTACCAGGCATGCTCGCATCAAAAACGATTGTTCCTGTTTATGGCGTACCTGTTGCCAGTAAATATTTGCGTGGTGAAGATTCTCTCTTCTCTATTGTGCAGATGCCTAAAGGTATTCCAGTTGCTACTTTTGCGATTGGTGAAGCTGGTGCAGCGAATGCTGCCTTGCATGTGATTGCTGGTTTAGCTTTGCATGATGCTGATTTAGCAAAGCGCTTAGAAGATTTCCGTGCGAAGCAGTCTGATACCGCGCGTTCAATGAATTTGCCGGGATATTAATTACATGGCAGATCGTATGGAACCCATTTTGCCGGGTTCGTATTTAGGAATTTTAGGTGGCGGTCAATTGGGGCGGATGTTTACTCAGGCCGCTCAAGCAATGGGCTACAAGGTTTGCGTGCTCGACCCTGGTTCTGATAGTCCCGCAGGCTCCATTGCCGAAAAATTTATTCAAGCGCAATACACTGACAGCGCCGCTTTAAAAGAGATGGCTGCATTGTGTTCATCAGTGAGCACTGAATTTGAAAATGTTCCAGCACAAGCCTTGGATGAGTTGGAATCCTTGGGTGTATTTGTGGCGCCACGCAGTAGCTGTGTTTCTCTTGCTCAAAATCGTATTGCTGAGAAAAATTTCTTAGCCACCTGGAAGTCAGAAACCAATATTGGCCCAGCTCCCAACTTTGTGATTGAGCATGAGGCTGATATTGCCCATACTCCAAAGGAGCTCTTTCCCGGAATCTTAAAGACTGCGCGCATGGGCTATGACGGTAAAGGTCAGGCGACTGTGTATAGCGCAGAAGAGTTAACTACTGCATGGAATGCGTTCGGGCGCGTACCTTGCGTTTTAGAAAAGCGCATGGAATTGGATTTTGAAGTGTCGGCTTTGGTAGTGCGTGGTTATGATGATGCTGTGGTGGCTTATCCGGTAGCCCAAAACATCCATCGCGATGGTATTTTGCATACCTCGACTGTGCCAGCCCCTTCACTGAAGCCTGCTCAAGAAAAGAAAATCATTGATGCAGCAAAGGCGCTCATTCGGAAGATCGATTACGTTGGTGTTCTTTGTGTGGAATTCTTTGTACTGAAGAACGGCGACATCGTCGCTAATGAAATCGCGCCACGCCCACATAACTCAGGCCACTACACCATGGATGCTTGTGTGAGCAGCCAGTTTGAGCAGCAGGTGAGAGCCATGGCTAGGCTGCCATTGGGTGATACCCGTCAGTTAGCGCCCGTATCCATGTTGAACTTATTGGGCGATCTTTGGTTTGAAGGTAGTGAAGACCAACCAAAAGAGCCTGCTTGGAATAAAGTACTCGCTCACCCCGATGCAAAGCTGCATCTATATGGCAAGTCTGCGCCACGCATTGGTAGAAAAATGGGTCACATTAACTGCTTAGGTGAAGCCCTCAATGAAGCTCGCCAAAATTGCGCAGCTGTTGCTACTGAATTAGGGATCGAGCCCTAGAAATGTCCGCAGACAGTACCCACTTGCAATCTTCTGCAGTGATTAATGAGGCAGTACAAAGCTTGCGTGACGGTGGATTGGTTGCCTTTCCTACTGAGACCGTTTATGGCTTGGGCGCGGATGCTAAAAACCCTGAAGCGATTAAGAAAATCTTTATTGCTAAGGGTCGTCCATCAAATCATCCTCTAATTGTTCACTTAGCTGCGCCAGATAAATTCGATCAAACTCAAATCGATTGGGTTGCGCTCTTGGCACCGTGGGTAAGAGACTTATCCGAGGAAGCCTTAAAGCTCATTAACGCCTTTTGGCCAGGGCCATTAACTCTGGTCTTCAAGAAAGATAAAAGTGTTTTAAATGAACTGACTGGCGGCCAAGATACGGTAGCGATTCGGGCTCCTTCCCATCCTATTGCTCAAGAGTTGTTGCGTAAATTTAAAGGCGGAGTTGTAGCACCTTCAGCCAATCGCTTTGGTAAGGTATCGCCGACGAGTGCTGCTGACGTCCGTAATGAGTTCGAGGGTATGTTGGATTTAATGGTCCTAGATGGTGGAGATTGTGAAGTCGGTATCGAGTCAACCATCATTGATTTGTCATCTGGCGATAAGGCTGTACTGCTCAGACCCGGTGCAATCACTCCAAGTGAAATCTTTGCTAAGACAGGTGTGAAGGTTTATCAGCCTGGAGAAGTGATAAGCACTGAGGCGGGTAATGAAGCAACGGCAGGTCTACCTAGGGTGTCTGGAAGCCTTAAGGCGCATTACGCGCCAACTACGCCTTTGCGCCTATATGCCCCGGGTCGTGTCTTGGATGCCTTGACTGAATATCCAGATATTAAATCGCGTGTTGCTGTAGCAGTGTGGGATTCAGAATCCTCCTTAAGCGAAGATGGACATCCTTCGGCCCACTTTGAGGAGGTTGAGGTTCCAAGCGATAGCGGTGCCTTTGCAAGTCGCCTATATCGCTCCTTACGTGATTTAGATCAGCAAGGCTGGGATTTGATTTTATTCCCTGAACCGCCAACAGGTGAGGAGTGGGACGGCGTTAGAGATCGTCTTCAGCGCGCATGCTTTGGTTCTGGCCCATCTTCAAGCAGCCACGATAGCAACTGATCGTGCGCCTCTAGACCTCTCCAAGCATTTGGGTGGTTGATGAATGAAGTCACCGCATACATCTTTCCGGATTTACTCATTACATAGCCTGAGATCGCTCGCACATCGGCAAGAGAGCCCGTTTTAATTCTGGCCTCTGGTTTTTTCTTCAGATGTAAAAACTTGCGTAGTTGAACCATTAAGCGATTGCGCATCGTGCCATCGGTACCCGCAATTGGTAGGCTGTTATAAAAAATATCACCCACTGGGAGATTGCGTGCAGTCAATAAAAGTTGATTCATTTGACTGGCAGAGATTGCTTCGTTGCGAGATAGCCCAGAGCCATTTTCAATCACCAGCCCCTGAAAATCTAGACTATTTTGTTTGAGCCAGCTCTGAATGACTAACTCACCATTGGCAGTGGTTGCAGGTTTGCCCATCTTATCTAGAGCCATAGTCAAAAGAACTTGGCGAGCCATGACGTTATTGGAGTACTTGTTGATGTCTACAACATCATCGGCAAGTTTGCTGCCTTCAAATTGCAATAGGAGTCGAGCGGCTAAAGGAACTGAGCCATCTTTGCCGATAGGAGCTTGTGCCCAGCTGCCACCAGCTAATTCCCAGGCAGCAGCAAATCCTTGCGTTAGAAAGGTGTTGGCATCAAGCGCAACGACATTAAAGTTCACTCCCTTACAGGAGCTTGGGAACGCCCCAGAGAACTGTGCAGTTAAAGGCTGATCGGTATTGGTGACACCTTCCGGATCTAAATTAAAGCGGATATTGCTTTTCCAGTTATCGCATGAGCGATCGACCAACTGCATTTGGTTAGATACCTTTAACTGGGAAAGGGGAGGGGTGTAACTAATGTCAATAAAATCCGCGGTGCGTGACTTACCTAGTTGAAACGACAAGGTTCTAAATGCATAGAGCAGAGGATCTGGCGGAACGTTGTATGCACGTAGAGCTTCGCCATCAATAGTGTTGTGCTCCATGACACTAGCTGCATAAGCACTACGATCAAAGAATAGATTGCCATCAATCTTCTGAATGCCAAGACCCTGAAGATCTTTCATCATCTTGGCTAACTCTTCGGGAACAAGCTTGGGATCACCGGTTCCCTGCAAATATAGATTACCCTTCAGTATTCCCTGACGAATCACTCCATCTGTATAGACATTAGTGCGCCAACGATACTGTGGACCCAAGATATCTAAACCAGAAAGCGTTGTTAACAACTTCATCGTTGAAGCGGGGTTCATTGGATCGCCACCGCGCCAATCTAAAACTTTCTTAGCTACATTCTTTCCGGGGTGGCCAGGTTCGATCTCGATAACTGAAATGCTTACCGTATCAAGAGGTATTTGATTGCGCTCGAGGCTACTCGCTACGGATGGTGGAATTACTGGGGATGCAGTCTCGCCGGCAAAGGCTAAAGAACTAGCCGTCCAAAGGAGGATTGCGATAAAAGCGGATGGGCGAAGAGGAGAAAAACGCATCCCCCATAGGATAAACCCACCGCATCAAAGATTAAAGCTTTGCATATTGAGATTGATACCTAGTAATAATTAGATTTTGGTCCTCCAGTAATTGAATAAAGGTGGTAATTCGAGCATCTAAATTCTTCTCTTGCTCCAGAGCTTCGCATGCCCTAGTAAAGTTTTTGGCATGGAGGAGTTGAGCTCCCCCTTTGACTTTATGAACCATACTTCTGAAGGCGCCTTCATCCACGGCGTCATTCCTCAGGGAAAGAAGGGCCTCATCATGCACCTTTTTAATTTCTTCAAGGATGACCAGAATGTACTCTGGGCTGTGTTTGAGGAGATTTCCGAAGGCGTCAAATGAATACTCCTCCAGACCCCCAGTTTGAGTTGTAGTCTCAGTTAATTCTTCGACTTGGAAATAGCGAGAAAGTTCATTCTCTAAAGTCATGAGGCTTAATGGTTTGATCAGGACACCATTCATGCCGGCCTCTAAGAATTGATGTCGTGAATCTAGGGCATAGATATCTGCGGTAATTCCGATGATGATGAGGTCTTGATTACCTATATTACGTATGTGCTTGGCAAGCTCTGAACCCTGCATGCCTGGGATAGATTGATCTGTTAACAGAAGATCAAAATGCTTTTGATTGATGAGATCAAGCGCAGTATTGGCGTTATCGCAAACTGATACTTCAATGCCTAGCGCCTGAAGTTGAAGCGAGATAATTTGGCGGCTTGCTGGGTGATCTTCCACTACTAAGGCTTGCAATAGGCGCTCATTATTTTGAGCATGCTTGGAGACTAGCTTTCTGGATATATTGCTATGTTCAGGTCTTGAGGCTCTGGTTGCAGCAATGCTGGTACGTGGGAATGCAGCGCAAAAATGAATATTGCTACCAAAGCCAGGTGCGCTCTCAAAGTAAAGTTGGCTGTTCATGGAGGTAACTAAGTGGTTAGTAATGGTGAGGCCAAGACCAGTGCCATTCACTTGTTCGGTATTACCCGGAATTTGCTCAAAAGCTTGCAGTGCTAGGGTAATTTCTTCTGTACCCATACCAACACCGGTATCAATGACTCTGAATTCAATCAGTTGCCCCGCATGATCATCTGCAAGCACGCCGATAGATAAGTAGATTTCGCCATGATCGGTGAACTTAATGGCGTTACTAATCAGGTTCTGCAGTATTTGGCGTAGACGTAAAGAATCTAACAACAAGACTTCTGCAATGCGTGGATCTTTTGAGGTATGTAGCTTGAGACTCTGTCTATGGGCCACGGTCGAGAATGCCGAACCGATGTCATCAATCAAAGCATTGAGATTGCAGGGCTCAATATTGAGCGTAAGCTTGCCTGCCTCTATCTTTGATAGATCCAAAACCTGGTTTAGGATTCCTAGAAGAGATTCTGCTGAAGAGTGCGCGCTCTTGAGTAAAGTTTTTTCATTTGTAGGTAGGGGGCTGCTAAGCAATAACTCCTGCACCCCTAAAATGGCATTCATGGGCGTGCGAATTTCATGGCTCATGGTGGCTAGGAAGGCAGACTTTGCGGCGTTTGCATTTTCTGCCTGCTCTTTCGATGAAATAAGATGTTTTGCTTCCTGTTTTTGAAGTGTTTGCCTCTGATGCATACGCCAAAGCAAGGTAGAGCCTATCACTAGGATTGCCAAAGTGGAGAGCCAAGGTAAATGGTTGGGTGCAGATGGGTGGACTCTTTCAAAACTAGATACATTGATATTAAAAAGATCTCGTGATGCAATTGGATCTAGATTATTGAGAAACTGCTCAAGCACTCCATGCAAAGCTTCATCTTGGTTGGAGATAAGCCAGCGATATTCAAAGGGTTCTCTGCTGTAAAGCCCATCAATCCGTAACTTGTCTGCATTTAATTTCTGAATGAGTTGCTGCGCAAGGCGAAGCGGTAAGACAAGCGCCTCAATATCGTTTTTGAGAAGATCAAATACTAATTTTTCCGCATGACCGGATACGCTGGCTTGGGGATGATTGGGTATTGGCGGGTTTTCAAAGCCACGGTCAAAGTAGGCAATATTAATTGGCTCAATAGGCGCATCGTTTTTTGACCGTTTAGTCAGAATAGCGTCATGCCCCCAAAAGATTGCTTCTGATAAGGACCCAAATTTCAGATACTCATCATCTATAGCGGGCGGATCAATGATGAAATCCACCTCTCCATTGGCTAGTTGCTTAAGCCCCTCTTGATCACTCTTTCGCCACGTCGGTAAAAACTCCTGTTGGGTAAATTCGCTGAGCTTTTTTAGAAAGCTATGAAAAACTCCAGACTCACCCTTTCCATTCACATCTAAGTAAGGCGCGTATTTTTCATGAATACTAAAACGTACTACGGGATGGGCATCGATCCACCGTTGCTCTGATGAATTCAATAAGTTTGCATAGGTATTGCTTAATATCCCATTGAATAGGATAAAAAGGGCAATACGGGTGATGGACCGACGCATGCTGAATTAGCTTTCGATAATATTGTTCATGCGACAGAACAAAATCAAGTCTGCAATATTGTTAATGCCCAGCTTGTCAAAGACTCTGGTCTTATAAGTAGCCACTGTCTTATTACTGATATGCAGCATTTCGGAGATTTGCTGATTGGAGTTACCTTTACCCAGATATTTCATAACCTGTAACTCACGATCAGAAATTAACGCAAGCTTATCGTTGTCACTTAATGAGCTATTGCCATTTTTGCCATGAGTGAAAAAGTTATAGCCTTGGGATATGGCAACGCAAGCAGCTAGGATGACATCTGCACCTGCAGTTTTGTTTACAAAACCATGCCCGCCTAATGAGCGTACTCTCCCGCCATAAACAGCCTCGTCCATGCTGGAAAGAACAAGCATTCGAACCTCGGGATACATTAATCCGATACGGCGTATGACATCAAAGCCATCCGTCTTGGGCATATCGAGATCCAGGATCACCATATTGGGGTTCACCTCCTTCATGGACCTAAGGCACTCCTCACCATTCTGGGCTTGCCCTGCGATCTCAAAAAGCAACTGGTCCTGCAACATACTTTTAAGAGCCATCAGCATTGCCGGATGGTCATCTACCAACATCACGCGTTTTCTCATTACTTGTCTCCGTTTTGGTTTGGGTGTGGATGAGGGTGCAGCGAAAAAATGGCTTTAGCGATACGACTATCGTTAATCTGCAGCATCTGATGGCGACTTACAGGCGACATCATGAGACCACCATAGGAATGGTCGGCAATCAGAGTGGAAGCGTTTTCTAAATCCTTTACTAACCCAATATTGCTGGCATAAATTTGTGTAGGTGAATAGGGCGATTGCCTGAGTTGAGAAAGGGCATCGCTTGCCATCTCATGTTCACGTATTTGACTCATATCGATATGAACGCCTTCTAATTGCATTTCCGTGATCCACTGCAACTCTTCAATGCTTCCGGTGAATTTCAGAAAATGTAGCAAGATGCCAAGCCGTCGTAAACGCAGCAACCCTTCTTTACAAGCATCGGCGATGTCAGGCTCAGGAATTGTTTGAATGCCAATACTTACCAAGCCCACTGGTAGGCGTGAGTTCAGAATGAGTTCACTCATTGCATCCACGTAGCGGCTTGAGGCTATGGCATGTGTTGGTATTGGCAAAATGCCAGGAATAAAGCGACCACTGCGATACCAATATGCGATGGTGTCTAAGCCTTCCATAAAAAGGCGCAGCAATTGCATGTCAGAGGCAGTCAGTAATGGTCTAAATAAAGATCCTGTCAGTTTGGTTCCCTTGCAGTTAAAAATGGGTTCATAACTAATCGCTTGTCGTTTAGACCAGGATTGGTGTTCTTCAAGGGCTTGGTTACTAAGTCCAAGCCAGGGGTCGCCACAGGCGTCTCGTACTTCTTGGAAGGGTTTGTTCTTCCATGCCTTTACAAGCGTGTACAGCCGGGATTTCGGGCTCATCAGCATTCTCCAGTCGGTGGCTATCCAGTCTAGGCAGGACGGATTGGAGCGGTAAGGGCTTTAGGCTGATTTATCTGTAGGAATCGGCCTACCAGCCTGTCCCCATTATAAAAATAGGCTAAATCCTTAAAGAATTTATGGTGATCCGCCCTTGAAATCCCAGGAATGAGACCTATATAATCAGCACTCCCTACACGCGAGTGCTAAAACAGCTGGTTTTTAGATAAATTAGCCTTAGTTTGCGTGTGAGAGATTACAAAGCATTGATTTATATAGTTTATTTAAATAGTTAACACTTACTAACATAGGAGAAGAGATGAATTTGCGTCCCTTACATGATCGCGTAATCATCAAGCGTTTAGATCAAGAATCAAAAACTGCTTCCGGAATCATTATTCCTGACGCTGCTGCAGAAAAGCCTGATCAAGGTGAAGTTTTGGCAGTAGGACCGGGCAAGCGCGATGACAGCGGCAAATTAAACGCACCTGACGTCAAAGTAGGCGATCGCGTGTTGTTTGGCAAATATGCAGGTCAAACAGTAAAAGTTGACAGCGAAGAACTCATCGTGATGCGTGAAGACGACATCATGGCTGTTGTACAGAAGTAATTTCGGTATTTAAGAGAGGAATTTAATCATGGCAGCAAAAGACGTTGTATTTGGAGATAACGCCCGCACCAAGATGGTCGAAGGCGTAAACATTCTTGCTAATGCAGTGAAAACAACTTTGGGACCAAAAGGTCGCAATGTAGTAATCGAGCGTTCATTCGGTGGACCAACGATCACTAAAGATGGTGTATCCGTAGCAAAAGAAATCGAACTCAAAGACAAGCTCCAGAACATGGGCGCGCAGATGGTTAAGGAAGTTGCTTCCAAAACTGCTGACATCGCTGGTGACGGTACAACTACCGCTACTGTATTGGCGCAGTCTATCGTTCGCGAAGGCATGAAGTATGTTGTTTCGGGCCATAACCCAATGGACCTGAAGCGTGGTATTGATAAGGCTGTTGCAGCTGCTATTCAAGAACTCGCAAAAATCAGCAAGCCTTGCACCACTACTAAAGAAATCGCTCAAGTAGGCTCTATTTCTGCAAACAGCGACCACAGCATTGGTCAGCGCATTGCAGAAGCCATGGAAAAAGTAGGTAAAGAAGGCGTTATCACTGTTGAAGATGGCAAGTCATTAGAAGACGAGCTTGAAGTAGTTGAAGGTATGCAGTTTGACCGCGGTTACCTCTCTCCATACTTCATCAATCAACCAGAAAAACAAGTTGCCGTATTGGAAAGCCCATACGTACTCTTGTTTGACAAGAAGATCGCTAACATCCGTGATTTGCTCCCAGTACTCGAGCAAGTAGCAAAGTCTGGCCGTCCATTGTTGATCATTGCAGAAGATGTTGAAGGCGAGGCCTTGGCAACTTTGGTGGTGAACAACATCCGCGGCATCATCAAGACTTGCGCTGTTAAGGCTCCTGGTTTCGGTGACCGTCGTAAAGCCATGTTGGAAGACATCGCGATTTTGACTGGCGGCACAGTAATCGCTGAAGAAATCGGCCTTACACTCGAGAAAACAACTCTTGAGCACTTAGGTCAAGCAAAGCGTATCGAAGTAGGCAAAGAGAACACCATCATCATCGATGGCGCTGGCGATGCTAAAGCGATTGAAGCTCGTGTGAAGAATATTCGTGTTCAGATCGAAGAAGCAACTAGCGACTACGACAAAGAGAAATTGCAAGAGCGCGTAGCCAAATTGGCTGGCGGTGTTGCGGTGATTCGTGTTGGTGCTGCTACTGAAGTGGAAATGAAAGAGAAGAAGGCTCGTGTTGACGACGCATTGCACGCAACTCGTGCAGCAGTTGAAGAAGGCATTGTTCCTGGCGGTGGCGTAGCGTTGATTCGTGCAATGCAAGGTATTAAGGGCTTGAAAGGCGATAACGCTGATCAAGACGCTGGTATCAGCATCGTATTGCGCGCTATGCAAGAGCCATTGCGTACGATCGTTAGCAATGCTGGTGAAGATGCTGGTGTGGTTGTTAATGCAGTACAAGCAAGTACAGGCAATAACGGCTACAACGCAGCTACTGGTGAATACGGCGACCTCGTTGCACAAGGTGTTATCGACCCAACTAAGGTAACAAAAACTGCATTAGTAAATGCTGCTTCTGTTGCTGGCTTGTTGTTGACAACTGATTGCGCAATCTCCGAAGCACCAAAAGATGAATCTGCTGGTGGTATGCCTGATATGGGTGGCATGGGTGGAATGGGTGGAATGGGCGGCATGATGTAATAGCTGTTACTTTCCACAGCTTTCTGGCTGTAGAAATAAGAGCGCCTGGTTCAAAAGACCAGGCGTTTTTTATTTGTTGCTCTTCTCGAATTAGTCGGGCTGTATACCGCCATCCTTAATCACTTTTCTCATCCTTACCAATCCCTGCGCAATCATTTCTTTTAAATGATCTGGGCCAAGAGGGACAAATTCAAAGCCTTGCTGAATCAGTTGTTCACGCAGCTTTGGATCTCTTAGCGCAGTTGCTAAAGACTCATTGAGTTTTTCAATAATTGCTGGTGAAGTGCCTTTGGGTGCTAGTAGAGCGCCCCAGGTTGAGAATTCATAACCTTTCACACTCTCACTAATTGTTGGAGTATTGGGTAGCAACGGAGATCGTGTTTTGCTCGCCACCCCCAATGCCTTCAGCTTCCCAGCGCGAATATGGGGCAGTACAACTGATAAAGCGCTGATCATCACTGGTACTTGGCCAGCCATGACGTCAGTGACTGCAGCAGCAGCTCCACGATAAGGAATATGAACGATTGGGGCACCGGTGTATTGGCGGAAGATTTCCATGCCAATATGCTGTGGCGAACCATTGCCCCCAGATGCGTAGTCAATCTTACCAGGCCTTTCTTTAGCAATGCGCACTAGGTCTGCTGCGGTATTCCCAGGAAATGCAGGGTTGGCAACCAGCACAAAAGTAATTGCAGCTACTTCAGATATTGGAGAAAAACTTTGAATCGGATCGTAATCAATCTTTTTGTATAGATTGGGTACCATCGTTAGGATGCTGTCATTAAAAGCCCCTAAGACATATCCATCAGCAGGACTTTGTGCAACCTTAGCTGCGCCAATCAAACCCGCACCCCCGGGAATATTTTCTATTGTGATTGCTTGACCCAGGCTTTCACCCATTTTTTGCGCAACTGGGCGCATCAAGATGTCAACGCCACTTCCTGCTTGAAGCGGCATGATGGTTTGAATAGTTCGGTTGGGATAGTTGCTTTGTGAACTGGCTGATCCTACCCAAAAAATTGAGCAGATTGAGATGAGAAAAGCAGTAAATGTTGGTTTGAATTGCATATTGTCTCGACTTATTAAGTGATGAAGCATTCTGTCGACGCTTCTATGTCGTATCTTAGCGAAAAAGCCACCCGAAGGTACTTTTCTAAAGTAGCTAGCTCTTAAGTCTTACTTAACAGCCCTTTTTGCATAACTGAAGGACTAAGGATTAATCTGCTACTGGTGGCTGTAGAAATAAGAGCACCTGTTTCAAAAGACCAGGCGTTTTGCATTTATAGGAGTAAGCTATGACCAATATTACCTCTGGAGCGGGCGTCAAAATGACTAGTCGCAATCAAGCAACCCCCCTTATTTCAATGGGTTTGCTCTTTCTGAGCTCCACCTTCCTTTGTGGGGCTTCAATCGCCCAGTCAGTCGACTCTCAGCCAGCATTTCAGAAAAGTGTCTCAAATCTGCGTAATCAGCGTTATTGCGAAGTTCTGGTGGGCAAGCGAGCTTGGCTTAATTTGGAAGTAAAGGTATTTAATACGCAAGGACTTAATCTTTGCCCTGAAGCCCAGTGGAAAGAGTTAACTAAAGACTCTATTTCTAAAAAATTTGATGCGTCCTTTGTCCTGTTAAATGGCCCTCGTTATTGGACGATGGATGAAATACAGGCGGCAGGCAGCACTGTCAATGACGTCAAAGAATCCTTTGATGGTATAGAGATGAATTTACGGGCAACTATCCAGTTGAGCTTGCTCAAGCAATTGATGGGTAGCAAACAATACACCCCCAATGAAATTTCTCGTACTACTAATTTCATTTATAGAGTTGGTAGCGCTGTATATGAACTCACCTCCCCTGGAGGTGACGTGTATGTGATGCAATCTTATTCACAAATCGTTAATCCTGCTCTCAATATGAAAGATCTTCCAGTATTGGGCGAGCAGTTGAAATTACCTGCTGGTTGGACTTACCGCAGCCGAGTACTCGATCAAGAGCTTTCTTTGGTAGCCAATGGCATTGCCTATGTACTGCAGGACAATTTATCCAATAGCTACCAGAGAAGGTAGTGTTGTGATGTTACTGCCAAGCCTTTTGAAGTCTCAAAAAGTCGGCATTAATGTATTCCGAGCTCTGTAGTTGATGTGGAAATTCCAAAGAAAAAATCACGTACAGTGCAAATCCCATCAAACCTAAGTACAGGGCCGTCAGGAACCAGTCCTCCTCTTTCTTAACTGCCATCGAGTAGCCGCTTAGCAAGGCCCCTATTGAGAGTAGAGCAAATAAAAAGCGTTCAATAATTGCAGGGGGATGGTGTTTTGCATTGAGTATCCCCTCTTGGTAAATGTCTAAAAGGTGAGTGAGCTGGGGTCTTAAAACGGTATTGGCTAAATCCTTGGTACTAGCTGGTGCGCGAGGTATTGACTCATTAATTTCTTTATTTAACTTGTTTAATAGTTTTCCCATGGCATCGAGCTTGCCGTCGAGATCATCAAATGTTTTGATGTCTTCGTATACAGAAATTCTCAAGGTAATCATTTGCTGTAATGTATCTTTAACAATAGCCTGATCTTTAGGGTTTAGGTAACTGCTAGATTGGTAGACTTGCTTCGCACTATTTGCCTGATCACGTATGACACGCATTCGAGTATCAAAGTGATCGGCAGCATTTGAGAAAGTAAAGCCAAGCACTAGCGCTGAAAGCCCAAAAATTGCTGTTGCCAATGAATCGCGGACAACAACATGTTCGGAAGTGCGAGCCCGATATCTGCCATATAGCCAACCTATCAATAAGAATGTCAGGATGGATGAAAAAAATATGAGGGGCACATATTTAACAATGCCGAGGTGATTCCCAAGAAAATAATTCATACCAAGCTCTCGTAAGGTGGTGTGGCTATATTGATAAGTTTGTTTAGTGTAATAAAAAACCGCCCGAAGGCGGTTAATTATTTAATGACCTGAAGGGTTGACTTACTCAACAGCCTTAACCATCTCTTCAACTACCTTCTTCGCATCACCGAAGACCATCATGGTTTTATCCATGTAGAAGAGTTCATTATCTAGGCCGGCATATCCAGCCGCCATCGAACGTTTGTTCACGATGATGGTTTTAGCTTTAAATGCTTCCAAGATTGGCATACCAAAAATTGGGCTACCTGGCGTACGTGCAGCAGGGTTTACCACGTCATTTGCACCAAGCACCAATACAACATCAGCCTGACCAAAGTCGCTATTGATATCTTCCATCTCAAATACTTGGTCGTATGGAACTTCAGCTTCGGCCAAGAGTACATTCATATGACCGGGCATACGACCTGCTACTGGGTGAATCGCATACTTCACTGTCACACCATGATGAGTCAACTTTTCAGTCAATTCTTTCAATGCATGTTGAGCGCGAGCCACTGCCAAGCCATAACCTGGAACAATGATCACAGTGTCAGCATTTTCCATGAGGAAAGCCGCATCTTCAGGCGATCCTGTTTTGTAGTTCTTAGGGCCGCCATCATCGCCACCGCCTGCAGCAGCTTCAGCACCAAAGCCGCCAAGCAATACAGCCAGGATGGAGCGGTTCATCGCCTTACACATGATGTAAGACAGAATCGCACCAGATGAGCCTACGCAAGCACCCGCAATAATCAATACTGGGTTGTTTAAGGTGAAGCCAATACCGGCCGCTGCCCAACCTGAATAGCTGTTCAGCATGGATACAACCACCGGCATATCAGCACCGCCGATAGGGATGATTAAGGTTACGCCCAATATCAAGGCAATGGCACACATTGCCAAGAAGGCTGCGTGGCTGTCACCCATGTAATAAGCAACGCCGGCACCAACCATCGAAATAGCCAAAATCAAGTTCAGCAAATGTTGACCAGCAAAAGTCACTGGCTTACCACTGACCTTGCCAGATAGCTTGCCGAATGCAATCACGGATGCAGTGAAGGTAATAGCACCAATGAATGCGCCGATGAAGAGCTCAATCTTCTGTGCACCAGTATGGTCATGCGCTGGATTAAATACAGCAGCGATCGCAATTAACACAGCTGACAAACCTACGAAGGAGTGCATCAAAGCAACCAACTCAGGCATCTTAGTCATTTGCACGCGCTTAGCGGCAATGGTTCCAATAATCGCGCCACCAACAATGGCAACGCCGATCAAAGAGATGACTGGTTTGAAATCAGGAATGAAGAAAGTGGTGATGACTGCTAACAACATACCAATCATGCCGAAGGTGTTGCCTTGACGTGAAGTGGTTGGTGAAGACAAGCCACGCAAAGCGAGGATGAACAACACCGATGAAATGAGATAAGAAATAGCGGTTATGTTTGACATAGTTTTGGTCTCTATATAGGTCTTGTTCTAGGTTTATTTGGTTCCAGCCGCATCAGCTTTGGGAGCTTTTTTCTTGAACATTTCAAGCATGCGACGGGTGACCATAAAGCCACCAAAAATATTGATAGACGCGAGGAATACCGCTACTGCACCAATAATGCTGGTGAGGGTGATTTCATCGCCACCGATAACTTCAGTTTGGAGCAATGCGCCAACAATGATGATGCCGGAGATGGCATTGGTCACCGCCATTAAAGGCGTATGCAATGCTGGCGTAACATTCCAAACGACGTGATAGCCAACAAAGATGGCCAATACAAACACGGTAATGTTTTGAACGGTGAGGATGCTTTGAAAGGCAGCGAGATCCATAGTATTTCCTTAGTATTTTTTACTATTAGTTTTTGCGGACGGCTTGGCCATCACGACACATTAAGCAAGCAGTAACGATGTCATCATCACTTGGGATAACTAAATTGGCTTCTTTATCCACAATGAGTTTCATGAAATCGAGTAAGTTACGTGAGTACAGTGCAGAAGCATCTGCGGCAACCATGCTAGCTAAGTTGGTGTAGCCAACAATTTTCACGCCATTTACATCAATTACTTTGTCTGCTTGCGTTAACGGGCAGTTACCTGAACCGTTATCACCTTTGCCAGCGGCCAAATCAATCACGATCGAGCCTGGCTTCATATTGGCAACAGTGTCGCTATGTAATAGGACTGGAGGTTTACGTCCAGGAATCAATGCGGTTGTGATCACGATGTCAGCTTGTTGCGCACGCTCTGCAACCAAGGCCGCTTGACGCTTCATCCAGGCCTCAGGCATTGGGCGGGCATAGCCACCAACGCCTTTTGCAATCTCACGCTCTTCATCAGTTTCGTAAGGAACGTCAACAAACTTGGCGCCCAATGATTCAATTTGTTCTTTAGCGGCTGGACGAACATCAGATGCTTCAATCACAGCGCCAAGACGTTTTGCTGTAGCGATTGCTTGTAAGCCTGCAACACCAGCGCCCAAGATTAGTATGCGAGCTGCTTTAACAGTTCCTGCAGCAGTCATCAGCATTGGCATGAAGCGTTGGTATTCATTTGCGGCAACCAATACTGCTTTATAACCAGCAATATTTGCCTGTGAAGATAAAACGTCCATGCTTTGTGCGCGCGTTGTGCGTGGTGCAGCCTCTAAAGAGAATGCAGTAACGCCTTGCGCAGCCATGGCTGCAATCATGTCGTTATCAAACGGATCGAGCATGCCTAAGAGCACGGCACCGGATTTAATTTGCTTGAGTTCAGCCGCCTCAGGCGCACGTACTTTGAGCACAATCTCAGCACCGAATGCATCTGCAGCGCTGCCAATGGTTGCGCCGACAGCCTCGAATGCAGAGTCAGGTTGACTGGCTTTTACCCCGGCGTCTTTTTGAATAACGACGGTATGACCTTGACCAATTAATTTTTTAACGGTTTCTGGTGTGGCGGCTACTCGAGTTTCCCCGGGCCTTGTTTCCAGTGGCACTCCTATGCGCATGGCATGTCTCCAAAAGCAAAAATTTATAAAAAATCTATTTTAGTTAAATAGGGCTAATTGCGCCTATTTACTTACCCCTAAGTCCTTTTGCTTGGTTTTTGCCCGAAATTCTGTGAAATCAGGCTAAGACTTCTACAATATGGTCTGTAAGCTTATATTGAATTCTCGCATTTTTTGATGATCCCGCTCAATTCTTCCTCAATCCCATCCTCCCAGCCCAAGAAAGTCGTTATTGGCATGTCTGGTGGGGTAGATTCGTCGGTGGCTGCCTGGATGCTCAAAGAGCAAGGCTTTGAAGTTATTGGCCTTTTTATGAAAAATTGGGAGGATGACGATAACGACGAGTACTGTTCTGCTCGTCAAGACTGGCTCGATGTGGTTTCAGTCGCCGATTTGATCGGAATAGACGTCGAAGCAGTCAATTTTGCTGCTGAATACCGTGAGCGCGTATTTGCTGATTTCTTGCGCGAGTACGCTGCAGGGCGAACACCCAATCCTGATGTTTTATGTAATGCCGAAATTAAGTTCAAAGCTTTCTTAGATCACGCCATGAGTTTCGGTGCGGATGCGATTGCAACAGGGCACTATGCGCGCGTGCGTCATGAAGGTGGCAGAGTACAGTTGTTGAAAGCTGTCGATGCCAGTAAGGACCAAAGTTATTTCTTACATCGCTTAACGCAGCAACAATTGGCAAACGTGATGTTCCCGCTTGGAGAAATTCCAAAAACGGAAGTCAGAAAAATTGCAGAGAAAATTGGTTTGCACAATGCTAAAAAGAAAGACTCCACCGGTATTTGCTTTATTGGTGAACGTCCTTTTAGAGAATTCTTAAATCGTTATTTACCGCGCGTACCTGGCCCGATAAAAACCCCAGAAGGTAAAACAGTTGGCGAGCATATGGGCTTAGCCTTCTTCACCTTAGGTCAGCGCAAAGGTATTGGTTTGGGTGGTAGTCAAGATGGCAATGGTGACGCTTGGTATGTAGCGCGCAAGGATATTCCTAATAACACCCTGTATGTAGCCCAAGGCCACGAACACCCGTGGCTATTGGCTAATCAGCTTTCTGCCATGGATGCCAGTTGGGTTTCTGGTGTGGTACCAACACCTGGAAGTTATTCTGCTAAGACTCGTTATCGGCAAGCAGATTCTGCTTGTATATTGAGTTCTGGTAATGAAGCGCTGAGTTTTGACTTGAGTTTTCCAGAAGCGCAGTGGGCTGTTACACCTGGACAATCCGCTGTTCTTTATGACGGAGACGTTTGTTTAGGTGGTGGAATTATTTCTTCATAATTTTAATCAGCAAGCAGCGGATACAAAAATGCCAATCAGTTTTGATTGGCATTTTTTAATTAAGCGGTAAGTGAATTAGGCGGCCGGTGGTTCAGTTTCAATAAAGGAAGGTCGCTGTAATAATTTTTGATACAGGCGATCTAAATTTGGATACTGGGTTTGCCATTTCACTTCCGGAAAGCGAAATAATAAATATCCGATTGCGCAACCTACGGCGATATCTGCCAATGTAAGTTGATTGCCATGACACCAGGCATTTCCACCCAGTTGCTCGGACATGTGACGCAGCCCCACATCAATTTTGCTCATTTGACGATCTACCCATGCCTGGCTCTGTTGTTCGGTTGGGCGCCATGTGAGTTCTAGACGAGCCAAAATACTCGCATCGACAATTCCGTCTGCTAGTGCTTCCCAGGTTTTTACTGCGGCACGCTCACGGTTATCGGCAGGAATGAGCTTGCTTACTGGGCTGAGGCCGTCGGCATATTCGGCAATGACGCGGGAGTCGTAAATGGCCTCTCCATCGTCAGCCATAAGGCAAGGAACCTTCCCTAGGGGGTTGTTAAGGGCTATTTTGGTGTCTGCAGCCCATACATTCTCTAATTCGAGGTCAACATCAACCTTTTTCTCGTTAAAAACAATGCGTACTTTACGCACATAGGGGCTAGTAAGGGATCCGATAAGTTTCATGGGCTCAAGTATAGCCATCCTATTTGGGCTTTGCTGTACGCCGGAACGCATTAAAATCAGCTTTTATTGACATATTCAATGCAAAGGCAATATTCGTGAGTCAGCCGCTTTCAACCCTCAATGCCCTTTCACCCCTAGATGGCCGTTATGCCGGAAAACTGGATGCCTTACGCCCCTGGCTTTCCGAAGCCGCTTTTATGCGTCAGCGTGTTTTTGTGGAAATTCATTGGCTCTTAGCTTTGGCTGCTGCCGGCTTGCCTGATGTTCCAAAAATTAATGCTGCTGACGAAGCTTTTTTGCTTTCGCTCCCAGAAAACTTTTCAGATGCAGATGCTCAGCGTATTAAAGATATCGAAGCGGTAACGAACCACGACGTAAAAGCAGTTGAATATTTCTTAAAAGAAAAGGTTGCTGGACGACCAGATTTGTTGAAAGCAAGTGAGTTTATTCACTTTGCCTGTACATCAGAAGATATTAACAATACTTCTCACGGTTTAATGTTGCGCGGTGCACGTGATGAGGTTCTATTGCCTCAACTCAGAAAAGTACTCTCAGTACTGACTGATCTCGCGATTGAGAACGCTAAAGTGCCTTTGCTCTCTCGCACTCATGGCCAGCCAGCTTCACCAAGCACTTTGGGTAAAGAGATTGCCAATATTGCCAAGCGTTTAGAGCGCGCGATCGAGTCTATCGCTGCCGCTCCTTTGCTGGGCAAGATGAATGGCGCAGTGGGTAATTACAATGCTCACATGTCAGCCTATCCTGATTTTGATTGGGAAAATTTTTCCAAGAGTGTGGTTGAGAAGCGTCTAGGTTTAACGTTCAATCCTTACACCATTCAAATTGAGCCACACGATGGTATGGCTCAGCTCTTTGATGCGATCGCTCGTGCTAATACGATTCTTTTGGATATGGATCGCGACTTCTGGGCTTACATCTCGGTTGGCTACTTTAAGCAGCGCACTAAAGCAGGTGAGATCGGTTCATCTACGATGCCGCATAAAGTGAACCCGATTGATTTTGAAAACTCTGAAGGTAACTTGGGTGTTGCCAACGCATTGCTGCGTCACCTTGCAGAAAAATTACCAATCTCTCGTTGGCAACGTGACTTGACTGACTCTACTGTCTTGCGCAATCTAGGTCCTGCATTTGGCCATAGCGTATTGGCTTATGACAGCGCCTTGCGCGGCCTTGGTAAGTTAGAGGTAAATCATGCTGCAATCGCTGCTGATTTAGACGCATGTTGGGAAGTATTGGCTGAGCCGGTACAAACTGTGATGCGCCGTTATGGTATCGAGAATCCCTATGAGCAGTTAAAAGAATTGACTCGTGGCAAAGGGATTAATCAAGCAGATCTGCAAACCTTTATTCGTGGTTTGAAGATTCCTGAGGATGCAAAAGTACGCTTGTTGGAGATGACACCATCTTCTTACTTAGGTAAGGCGGTCGAGTTGACCGAACGTCTCAAAAAGTGAGCTTGACTCCCAATTCAGAATACGGGGCGCGTCCCCGGATCTGGTTTGCTGCTTATCAATTGCTATGGCACCTCTTATTGCCATTAGCATTTATACGTCTAGCTTGGCGTGCACGTCATGCCTTCTCCTATCTTCATCACATTCCTGAGCGATTGGGCTTTGGCTACAGCAAGCCTATTTCTCAAGGCTCTATTTGGATTCATGCGGTATCAGTTGGTGAGACGCGCGCTGCACAACCTTTGATTGAGGCTTATTTAGCTAAGGGCGAATCTATTTTGCTCACCCACATGACTTTGAATGGCCGCCGTACTGGCAAGCAGTTATTTGCTAAAGAGATTGCTGCTGGGCAAATTCGACAAGTCTATTTGCCTTATGACATATGTTGGGCTGTGGAGCATTTCTTGCAGACCTTTAAACCAAAGCTGGGCCTTTTCATGGAAACCGAGGCGTGGCCGACTGTGGTCTTTCGTTGCAAAGAAATTGGCTTACCCCTATTTCTAATGAATGCTCGCCTTTCCGAGAGAAGTGCCCGACGTGTTAATCGATTTGGTGAAGCGGGGCGCGCATTATTTCAGGCCTTTACAGGAATCCTGGCACAGACTGAGTTTGATGCTGGGCGTTACCGTAGCCTAGGCGTTAAAAATATTGTTATTACCGGCAATCTGAAATTTGATGTTCCACTCGATCCGAAATTGCTTGCTGAGGGTAAAGAATGGCAGAGGGAGCTACATGCTGGAAATCGCTTGATGGTTTGTGCAGCGAGCACGCGCGATGGAGAGGAGGCCATCATTCTGAAGGCTTGGAAAGATTTGCTCTTAAGCAATGCATTTGCAACTCCTCCATTACTTTGTTTTGTCCCGCGCCATCCCGAGCGCTTCGCAGAAGTAGCAGATCAAATTAACAATGCTAGTTTCAAGTTTCGCCGTCGTAGCGAGTGGTCTGGTACTCCAAGTGAGTGCGCTGGATTGGATGTTGTTCTAGGTGACTCCATGGGTGAGATGCCGATGTATTACAGCGCTTCTGACTTAGTGCTAATGGGCGGAAGCTTGCTGCCCTTTGGAGGTCAAAACTTGATTGAGGCTTGTGCAGCTGGCTGTCCTGTTCTTTTGGGTGAGCATACCTATAACTTTCAACAGGCTGCCTTAGATGCGATTAATAGTGGTGCTGCTAAACGCATTCATGGCGAATTGCTTTTAACGGAGCCAATAGCCTTAATGGAAGCTTTGAAAGAGTTGCTTCTAAATGCTAATGAGTTAGCAAAGATGAGTGCGGCCGCTAAGTCTTATTCAACAGAGCATCAAGGTGCAACTAACAGAATCTTAGCTGCCCTTAATCAACAAAACTAACGCTGAACTAAAAAGTCTAAGTTAGACCCGTGCCCCGTAGTTGGGATCATCTTTGCGGGCATCATCATCCGGCTTTTTATCGCCCTTCACTAAATCTTCGCGTGTAACACCAAGCCACATGGCCAATGCCGCAGCAACGAAGACTGAAGAGTAGATACCAAACAAAATACCAATGGTCAGTGCTAGTGCAAAGTAGAAGAGTGTTGGGCCTCCAAAGACTAACATTGCCAGGACCATCATCTCAGTACTGCCGTGAGTGATTACGGTACGGCTGATAGTGCTTGTAATTGCGTTATCAATGATTTCACGGGTATTCATCTTGCGATATTTACGGAAGTTCTCACGAATACGGTCAAAGATCACCACAGATTCATTTACTGAATAGCCCAGAACCGCAAGAACGGCTGCCAATACTGAGAGGGAGAACTCCCATTGGAAGAAGGCAAAGAAGCCCAGGATGATGACAACGTCATGTAAATTCGCAATGATGCCGGCAAGCGCAAACTTCCACTCAAAGCGGAAGGATAGATACACCACGATGCCAATGATTACAAAGATGAGTGCTTTTAAGCCGTCAATGGCCAACTCTTGACCCACCTGTGGACCAACAAACTCAACACGTTGCAATTTCACGCCAGTCGTTGCTGGTTCAAGCGCTTGCATTACTGCCGTGCTCTGATCAGCAGAAGAAATCAATTTACCTTCAGCATCTTTTTGCAATGGTAGGCGAATCATGACATCGCGTGAGCTACCAAAGTTCTGAATCTGAGTATCTGCATAGCCCAACTTATCAACCTTGGTACGAATAGAGTCCAAGGGTGCAGTTTGTGGATAGCTGACTTCCATCACCGTTCCACCAGTAAATTCGATGGAGAGATGCAGGCCGTTATGCCAGAGGAAAAAGACTGCAGCTAAAAAAGTAACTAAAGAAATCGCATTAAGCACCAATGCATGGCGCATAAAGGGAATATCTTTTTTGATCCGGAAAAATTCCATGACTTATTTCTCCTGTGGACGCCAAACTTGGCCGATAGCGAGTTTTTGAATCTTCTTATGTCTGCCGTACCAGAGGTTAACAAGGCCACGTGAGAAGAAGACAGCCGAGAACATTGAAGTCAGAATACCTAAACAGTGAACTACTGCGAAGCCTTTGATGGGGCCTGATCCAAATGCCAATAAGGCTAGACCAGCAATCAAAGTCGTTACGTTAGAGTCCAGAATCGTTGCCCAGGCTTTGTCGAAGCCGACAGAAATGGCTGTTTGTGGTGAAGCTCCGTTACGTAATTCTTCACGAATACGCTCGTTAATTAACACGTTGGAGTCAATCGCCATACCCAGAGCTAAGGCCATTGCAGCGATGCCCGGCAAAGTGAGTGTGGCTTGCAGCATCGATAGCACTGAGATGAGTAAGAACAAGTTCACCGCTAAAGCGACAACGGAGAAAGTGCCAAACAGCAAGTAGTAGACCATCATAAAAATCGCGATCGCAGTAAACCCGATCAAGAGCGACTTAAAGCCCTTCTCAATATTTTCTGCTCCAAGGCTTGGTCCAATAGTACGTTCTTCAATGATTTCCATTGGTGCTGCTAATGATCCAGCGCGCAAGAGCAGCGCTAAGTCATTAGCGCTCTCGGTAGTTGGTTGACCAGTGATTTGGAACTTAGAGCCAAACTCACTTTGAATGGTAGCGATTGTGAGTACTTCACCTTTACCTTTTTCAAACAAGATCATGCCCATCGGCTTACCGATATTTTCGCGAGTCACTTCCTGCATAACGCGACCACCAGCAGCATCTAGGGAGATGTTTACAGCAGGACGTTGGTTTTGGTCAAAGCCAGCGCTAGCATCCGTAATACGATCTCCACTGAAGATCACTGATTTTTTAAATACACCCAAGCGATTTTCACCAAAGCGGAAAGTATCCATGCCTGGAGGAGGAGTTTCGCCTAAGCCGATGGTAGACGCCAAGGGGTCAGCTAAGCGAGACTCTAGAGTTGCTGTACGACCGATGATGTCTTTGGCACGAGCAGTATCCTGTACGCCAGGTAACTGCACCACAATGCGCTCAGCACCTTGTTGTTGAATCACTGGTTCTTTAACCGCCAATTCGTTCACACGCTTATTCAGGGTAATGATATTTTGCTTAACGGCGTTATCTTGAATGGCTTTAAGGGCGGATGGTTTAAATTCACCTACTAGCTTAGGTAACGAGCCATTTGATTTAATAAGCCAAATTAGTTCAGGTTGTGCCGTTGTTAGCAATGAGCGTGCCTGTTCAGCATCTTCGACATTGGCGAAATTGATCGATATGGAATCAGCGCCACGCTCAATACCTTGATGGCGAATGCTCTTGTCACGTAATTGACTGCGAATATCGCCTGCCAAGGAAGTCACTTTTTTCTGGACTGCGCCCTTCATATCCACTTGCAAGAGGAAATAGACGCCGCCACGCAAATCAAGACCTAGTGGCATTGGTAATGCGTTGATTGCACTTAACCAGCCCGGTGTATTGGATAGCAGGTTTAAGGCAACGGTGTAGTTGGGATCATTTTGATCAACATTTAATTTCTGTTGCAAGAGATCACGTGCGCGCAACTGAATGTCAGTGTTATTGAAGCGAACTTTGATAGAGCCTACATTGCCAGCGACTTCGAAGAAGAGACCGGTGTTACTAATGTTGGCTTCCGTCAGAATTTTTTCGACACGAGCCTGCGTTGCCAAATCAACCTTGATGGTTGGCTTGGCAGACGAGACTTGAACCGCTGGAGCCTCACCATAGAAATTGGGTAATGAATATAGTCCGCCGATCAGTAATGCAGCGGCAATGACTAGATATTTCCAGAGAGGGTAGCGATTCATATTGAGATACTTTTAAACAAATAAATTAAGCAGACTTCAGAGTGCCTTTTGGCAATACTGTAGTGATGGCACCTTTTTGCATGTGCACTTCAGTGCCAGCAGAAATTTCAACGGTAACCACTTGGTCTTTCAATGCTGTTACTTTGCCCATGATGCCGCCAACAGTAACAACCTCATCACCAACGCCTAATGACTCGAGCATTGCCTTAGTTTCTTTTTGACGCTTCATTTGTGGGCGAATCATGATGAAGTACAAAACTGCAAACATCAAAATTAAAGGGAGAAAGCTCATCAAGCCACTGGAATCTGCGCCCGCTGCAGGAGCTTGGGCAAAAGCGTTACTAATCCACATACAAAACCTCCGTTAATTACCAATTAAAAACTGCGATATTTTTCGACCTTTAAACCGGTGGCCGTAACCCGCAATTCTAAACTGTGTGGGGCTTTGGAGGTGATTTACAGGGGGTTTTGCCCCCTGTAGGGCTATTAGTCCTGTCCAGGCTCAACACCACGCTGGCGATTGCTATGAAATTCCTCACGATATGCGCTAAAGCGGTCTTTGCTGAGAGCCTCACGGACCTCTGTCATCAGCTGGAGGTAGTAGGACAGGTTATGGATGGTGTTTAGCTGAGACCCTAGGATCTCATTCGCCTTTTGAAGGTGATTTAAGTAGGATCTAGTGAAGTTTTGGCAGGTATAGCAGGCACAGGTTGGGTCTACTGGGCGATCATCGTCCTTATACCCAGAATTTCGTAGTTTAAGGTCGCCAAAGCGAGTGAAAAGCCAGCCATTGCGGGCGTTACGGGTTGGCATCACGCAATCAAACATATCAATACCTAGGCTAACGCCCAACATTAGATCTTCTGGAGTACCAACGCCCATTAGGTAATGAGGCATATGTTCTGGCAATTTAGGGGCAGTGAAATTCAGAATCCGCTCAAACTCGGGTTTAGGCTCTCCCACTGATAAGCCGCCAATAGCAATCCCATCAAAACCTTGCTGACTTACGGCATCCAAAGAAAATTCACGAAGATTCTCGAACATGCCGCCTTGAACGATGCCAAAGAGTCCGTTGCCTGTATTTAGTTCGCGAAAACGCTTAATGGAGCGATCACCCCAGCGCAAAGACATTTCTAGCGATGCACGGGCTGTTTTTTCCGAGGTAGGTTGACCTTTGATTTCATAAGGAGTGCATTCATCAAACTGCATCGCGATATCGCTATTGAGCACCGCCTGAATTTCCATTGACACTTCTGGAGACATAAATAATTTGTCGCCATTGATTGGAGATGCAAAGGTCACGCCCTCTTCAGAGATCTTGCGCAGCGCGCCCAAACTAAATACCTGAAAGCCGCCAGAGTCAGTGAGGATCGGTTTGTCCCAACCCATAAAACGATGCAAGCCACCATGTTTTTTAATGACATCTAATCCTGGCCTTAACCAGAGATGAAAAGTGTTACCTAAAATAATTTGGGCTTTGGCCTCATTCAAGTCACGCGGCGTCATTGCTTTGACGGTGCCATACGTTCCCACAGGCATAAAGATGGGCGTTTGCACGCTACCATGCGGAAGGTCGAGTTGACCAAGACGAGCTGGGCTTTGCGAGTCGCGCGCCAATATGTTGAAGTGAACAGGTTTGGTCATAACTGTGGATTCTCGAGTCGACAAAGAAACATCGCATCTCCATAGCTGAAGAAACGATACTTCTGATGAATGGAATGTTGATAAGCGGCGCGAATGTTTTCCATTCCCGCAAAAGCACTGACCAACATTAATAAGGTAGATTTTGGCAGATGAAAGTTGGTAAGCAAACAATCTACAGTTTTAAATTGGTAGCCTGGGGTAATAAAGAGATTGGTCTCGCCGCTACTTTGCCCGCTAGCAGCCTGGCTCTCGAGTGCGCGCAGACTGGTAGTGCCTACCGCAACAACTCTGCCACCATTTTTCTTGGTGGCCTCAATAGCTTCTAATGTCTCATTGGGAATGGAGAACCATTCGTAGTGCATCTTATGTTTTGAAAGATCTTCTTCGCGCACGGGCGTAAATGTTCCTGCCCCCACATGTAGTGTGACAGCTGCTTGTTGAATGCCTAATTTCTTAAGTTCTTGCAAGATAGATTCATCAAAATGTAGGCCTGCTGTTGGGGCAGCTACCGCCCCTGGATTTTTGGCGACGACTGTTTGATAACGCTGCGCGTCTTCTCCATCAGGTTGATGCTCAATGTAGGGCGGTAATGGGAGCTCACCAAAACGTTCAAGCAAGGAAAATACATTTTCCGGAAAGCGAACCTCATAAAAACGTCCGTCATACCCAATCATCTCTACAGGAAAGGTTTCGCCAGCCTGATTGTGAATATGAACAGTGGTTCCAGTCTTAGGTACCTTGGAGGCTCTAATTTGAACCCAGGCCTGCTTTTCGCCGCTAATGCGTTCAATGAGCAGCTCCACGTTCCCGCCAGTCTCCTTTTTGCCGTGTAAGCGCGCAGGAATAACCTTGGTGTCATTAAAGACTAATAAGTCCCCGGGCTGAACAATGCTCAGAATGTCCTTAAACTGTCGATCTACCAATTGGACGTGATTTGGCCCATCAGCCTTGACCTCTAAGAGGCGGCTATCGGTTCTATTCGCCAAAGGATGTTGGGCGATTAGTTCGGGTGGGAGTTCGTAATTAAAGTCGGAGAGTTGCATAGCATTACCATCAGGTATTAGATTTTAACGATGACTACTAAACAAGCGCCAAGTACACTCCAAAAGATGGGTTTAGACAGCCCTATGGCCCTTGCTTTGCACTTGCCATCCCGTTATGAGGATGAGACCGAGCTGCTCACGATCGAGGAGGCCATACATCAGGGTAGATTTAACTCAGCCCAGACCCAGGGTGTAGTTATTCGCAATCAGGTCTTATTTAGGCCCAGAAGGCAGATGGTGGTGACCATCGAGGATGAGACTGAAACCTTAAATCTACGCTTCCTGAACTTCTACCCTAGCCAGCAAAAACAAATGGCTGTCGGGGTCAATATTCGAGTCCGCGGTGAAGTGCGTGAAGGTTTTCAGGGTCCAGAGATGGTGCACCCTACGGTGAGAGCTGTCGCTCCAGATACACCTTTACCTGCTAGTTTGACTCCAGTTTATCCAGCAAGTGTTGGAGTCTCGCAAACCATTATTCGTAAAGCAGTGTCACAAGCCTTACGTGACCCAAGCCTGCAAGATAGTCTGGCTGAGTTCTTGCCCAAAGAGCTGATGGCAGAGCTACTGCCTAGTCATGATTGGCCAAACTTGCAAGAGGCGATTATCTATTTACATCAACCGCCTGCCGATGCCAATACTCAGGCATTGCTAGAGCGTACTCATCCTGCTTGGCGTCGAGTGCAGTTTGAGGAACTCCTTGCTCAGCAAATTTCGTTAAAGCGTGCGCATGCGATTCGTCGGGAGCGGCATGCACCTAGTTTTGTAAAAAATAAAGATGAGAGTAAGGGCAAGAAAGAGCGGCAAAGCTTTGAAGCGGGCTTGCTGAAAGTATTGCCTTTTAAATTAACTAATGCTCAAGATCGTGTTTGGTCTGAAATGAGTCATGACCTTTCTCAATCATTCCCGATGAATCGCCTTTTACAAGGGGACGTAGGTAGCGGCAAGACTGTAGTAGCGGCCTTGGCTGCAGCGCGGGCAATGGATCATGGCTATCAAGCTGCCATCATGGCGCCTACGGAAATATTGGCTGAGCAACACTATCTCAAAATGAAGGAATGGTTTGAGCCTTTAGGGGTACGAATCGCTTGGCTGTCAGGGAGTCTGAAAGCCAAAGAAAAAAGATTGGCACAAGAGGTAATCGAAAATGGGCAAGCCCAACTCATTATTGGTACGCATGCTCTTATTCAAGAAAACGTGAGCTTTGCCAAACTTGGCCTCGCAGTGATTGATGAGCAACATCGCTTCGGAGTGAGGCAGCGTTTAGAGATTCAGCAGCGCGTTGGGTCGGAATTGTTTTACTGCCATCAATTAATGATGTCTGCGACACCAATACCACGCACTTTAGCGATGACCTACTATGCTGACTTAGATGTCTCTGTCATCGATGAATTGCCTCCTGGTCGAAAACCGATTGCTACCAAGGTAGTTAAAGCCGGCCGCCGTGATGAGGTGATCGGTGGTTTGCAAAGTTGGTTATCCAAGGACTTGCAAGCGTACTGGGTTTGCCCTCTGATTGAAGAATCTGAAGTACTGCAATTGCAAACAGCAGTTGAGAGCTTCGAGCAACTGACTCAGGCTTTACCTGACTTTAAGGTTGGCTTAGTGCATGGCAGATTAAAAGCAGAAGAAAAAGCGGCAGTCATGGCTGCCTTCAAGGCAAATGAGATTCAGCTTTTAGTGGCTACTACGGTAATTGAGGTTGGGGTAGACGTACCTAATGCGGCGTTAATGGTGATTGAGCATGCTGAGCGTTTTGGTTATGCCCAGATTCATCAATTGCGTGGGCGCGTAGGCAGGGGGTCTGCAGATTCTGTTTGTATTTTGATGTATGCCGAGCCGCTCTCAATGGCTGCTAAGGAGCGTTTGCAAACACTGCGTGAGACCTCAGATGGTTTTGTGATTGCTGAGCGAGATTTATCTCTGCGTGGTCCGGGCGAATTATTGGGTGCGAAGCAATCTGGGGATGCGATGTTGCGCTTTGTTGATTTGCAACGCGATGCCTGGTTAATTGAGTTGGCTCAACAGGCGGCTGAGCGCTTACTCGCTGAGCATGCGGATTTGGTAGAGCGTCATTTAGAACGCTGGCTCGGATCTCGAGCAGAATTTCTGAAAGCTTGATAATTACTTTATGAATTTAAAAGATCGTTTTATTTCTTACGGGTACCTAATCAGGCTAGATAAGCCGATTGGCACGCTATTACTGTTATGGCCTACGCTCTGGGCTCTTTGGTTGGCAAGCAGTGGCGTGCCTGATTTATCTATTTTGCTGATCTTTACTGTTGGCACATTTTTGATGCGCAGTGCGGGCTGCGCAATCAACGACTATGCTGATCGTGATTTTGATCGGCATGTTAAACGGACCCAAGGCCGCCCAGTCACGAGTGGAAAAATCTCGGGTAAAGAGGCTGTAGCTGTGGCTGGAGTATTGGCCTTGATTGCGTTTTTACTCATTCAGCCCCTGAATGTATTTACAAAGCAACTATCCGTGCTTGCTTTGCTAGTAGCCTTCGTCTATCCCTTTACAAAACGCTTTTTTGCCATACCCCAAGCTGTCTTGGGTATTGCCTTTGGCTTTGGTATTCCGATGGCGTATGCGGCTATTTTGGATTTCATTCCCCTAGAGGCTTGGTTCTTATTTATTGGGAACATCTTTTGGGCAATTGCTTATGACACCGCTTATGCCATGGTTGATCGCGACGATGATCTGCGCCTAGGGTTGAGAACATCGGCCATTACTTTTGGTCAGTATGATGTCGTCGCTATAGCAATAAGCTACGGGATGCTTTTTCTGAGTCAGTTATGGGTGGCGCAATTGGCTAACTTAAGCAATTATTTTTTAGTGGGTTGGTTCGCAGCATTGGCTTGTGCGATTTATCACTTGAAGTTAGTTGCAACTCGCAATAGAGACAATTGCTTTAAAGCATTCCGCCATAACAACTGGTTAGGCGGATTTTTATTTCTGGGAATTGTGCTGGGTTTAGGTATTAACTAACTCTGGCCGAGTTCATCGCCCATCGTTTTACCGCGCTGACTGGCTGCATCAATCGCTTTTTCTAAAATTTCATACCAACCTTGTTGTTTCATGACATCTAGAGCAGCAGCAGTGGTTCCACCTTTGGAAGTGACTCTCTCGCGGAGAACACCAGCGTGCTCATCAGAGTTATGGGCGAGCTGTGTAGCACCTTCAAGAGTGGCATAAGCCAGCTTGCGCGCTGTCTCTGAGTCAAGACCGAGCTTCTCTCCAGCAGATTGCATTGCTTCTAAAAATGCAAAGACATAGGCTGGGCCACTACCAGAAACAGCAGTTACTGCATCCATCAATTTTTCTTCATTTACCCAAACGGTTTGACCTACCGCATTACAAATGGTTTCAGCTAAGGCACGATCAGATTGATCTACAGCGGCATCTGCAAAAAGACCGGTAATCCCTTTGCCAATTAAGGCTGGAGTATTTGGCATAGCGCGCACACAGCGTGTGTGATCAAGCCAGCGACTCATATCTTTTAGGCGAATGCCGGCCGCGATGCTCAGAATAAGTGGGCCGGGAGCGCTAGCATGCTTAAGTTTAGTTGCCAAACCTTTGGCAACGACATTGAAGTCTTGGGGTTTGATCGCCATCACAAGCACATTATTTTTAGAGAAGTCAAAAGCGATATGTTCTAAAGCACTAATGCCTTGAGCGCCAAAATCTTCGTGTAGCTTGAGGGCGGTTGTGGCATTTGCTTCTACAACAGAGATTTGATTGGATTCGAATCCATTAGCAAGAAGGCCGCTAATGAGGGCGCGCCCCATATTACCACCACCAATAAAGGTGATGTGTGCATTGCTATTGTTTTGTGCGATTTTGTTTGTGCTCATTTGTTAATCTTATCGCGCTTCCCGAAAATGGCTGTACCAACGCGAACTACAGTGCTGCCTTCAGCGATAGCGGCCTCTAAATCATCGGACATACCCATCGAAAGGGTGTCAAAGAACTGGTAACCAAGTTCAGTGAAATGGCTGGCCTGTATGCGCTTGAAACAATCTTGTACGGCTGCAAAAGCCTGGCGTTGCAAGACGGGGTCTGGATTAGGTGCGGGAATAGCCATCAAGCCCCGCAGAACTACGTTTGGCAGGGAGGTAATAGCGTTACAGAGCTCTTCAACTTCAACCAGGGAAATGCCGCTTTTGCTCTCTTCCTCGCTAACATTGATTTGTACGCAAACCATCAATGGCGGTAAATCTGGAAACTCGCCGCGTTGGGCGGAAAGGCGTTCTGCTATTTTGAGGCGGTCCACACTATGAACCCAATCAAAGTGTTGGGCTACTTCTCTGGTTTTATTGCTCTGCAAAGGCCCAATGAAATGCCAGTTCAACCAAGGGCGTAATTTGGCTAGCTTCTCAATTTTTTCAACGGCCTCTTGCACATAGTTTTCACCAAAGGCTGATTGACCAGCATGCATAGCTTCTTCAACTGCAGAAGCTGGAAAGGTTTTGCTAACGGCTAAAAGTTCAATATCTTCCGGCTCACGCTTTGCTGCAAGGGCAGCAAGTTCAATCCTCGCTCTGACTTGCATCAGATTAACAACAATGGAATTCATGAGGCCTTAGAAGATTTGCTAAGTAATTGATCTACGATTTCAATCCAATGCACAACTGGGGTATCTTCTTGCTGCAGATGGGTGATGCAGCCAATGTTTCCAGAAACAATAACCTCTGCACCAGATTCCTCGCAGGCAGCGTTTAAGTGAGTTAACTTGTTTTTACGAAGTTGCTCAGAGAGCTCTGGTTGAGTAACGGAGTAAGTGCCTGCAGATCCGCAGCAAAGATGGCTGTCAGCGCATAAACGCACGCCAATACCGATACTAGAAAGTAATCCCTCAACCTTGCCGCGAATTTGTTGGCCGTGTTGCAAGGTGCAAGGCGGGTGATATACGACGCCTGCTTTTGGATCTGTACCTACCAGCTGCACCAGCTCATTTTGTAGGGAAGGTAGTATTTCAGAAATATCTTTGGTCAGATCTGAAATCTTTTTCGCTTTGGCTGCGTAAATGGGATCATTTGCAAATAGATGTCCATAGTCCTTCACCATCACACCACAACCAGATGCAGTCATGACAATGGCTTCAACACCACTTTCAACCAAAGGCCACCATGCATCAATATTTTGCTTGGCATTATCTAAACCGCCAGCTTGATCATTGAGGTGATAGCGTAGTGCTCCGCAGCAAGTGGCATTGGGCGCACTAATCATTTGAATCTTTAACGCGTTAAGCACGCGCGCTGTTGCTGAATTGATATTCGGCAGCATGCCAGGCTGAACACAACCCTCTAGCAAAACCATTTTGCGCTGATGGGCTGCAGTAGGTCTTGCATAAGCATCAGTGGAATTAGCCAATGCTTTATTTACAGTCAGTGGGATCTTGCGTTTGATACCGCTTGGCATCAATGGGCGCACTAAACGACCTAGAGTCATTGCTGTATTAAATAAAGCGGGCTTAGTTAAACCTTCTTTTAGGGCCCAACGGGTCAAGCGTTGGCCGATTGGGCGCTCAGGCGTATTTTCTTCTGCCCACTTGCGACCAATGTCTATTAAGTTGCCGTATTGAACACCACTAGGGCAGGTGCTCTCGCAATTGCGACAGGTTAAACAGCGATCTAAATGCAGACGAGTCTTTTCAGTGGGTGCCTGCCCTTCTGCGATCTGCTTAATCAGATAGATGCGTCCGCGAGGCCCATCTAACTCATCGCCCAGTATTTGATAGGTAGGGCAGGTAGCCGTACAAAAACCACAGTGAACACATTTGCCCAGAATGCGGGCTGCCTCGATACCTTCCGGCGTGTTGGCAAATTGAGGAGCGAGTTGAGTTTGCATAGAAAGGCTTATGGAAGACGTTTAGTGGCGAATACACCTGAAGGATCAAAAGCTGATCTCAGGCGTTCTTGCACTGCCTCAAGGGCAAAGGAGTGAGCTTGCTCGGATAGCAAGGTAAAGCGCTGATTGCTAGGGTCTACATTGGCACCTTGTCTAAAGCGAGTTGCATGTCCGCCATGGGAATTAGCAATGACCTTGATAGCTTTAAAGGTAGCCTCATTACCAGGCGCTGTAATCCAACGTTGTTGACCATGCCACTCCAGAACAATCCCATCTGAGGCACCACTGATAGTAATTGGCCCACTGGCTGCAGGGAGTGCTAAGCGATAAAGCGTTTGATCGGCACCTAGATTGGCAAATGCAGAAAGTTTTTGCTCACGTAAATCATTCCAGAAATGTTCTGCAGTTTCAGGCTTAAGCTCAGTGGCCATAACTAAAGAACTCATGAGAGGAATTGCGGCTTTAACTGCTGCTGCCGCACCAGCAAGGCGGAAAGTTAACTCTCCATCCCCACCTTTAGATGAACCAATCCAGCAGCTTGCAGATAAAGGTAGGGGCTGTCCAGCCCATTCATTCAATATCTTGAGGGCTTTTTCTTGGGAGATCTGGCAACGTAAGGTTGTGGTCGCCGCAGGTTTAGGTAAGACCTTGACTGAGGCTTCTAACAAAAGAGCAAGCGTTCCCAAAGAGCCGGGCAGCAAACGAGAGACGTCATATCCCGCTACGTTCTTCATCACCTTACCGCCGAAGGAAAGATCTTGGCCTTTGCCATCGATAATGCGGGCACCTAATACAAAGTCACGAAAGTTACCAACAGTAATACGTCCTGGACCAGCAAGCCCAGCAGCAATAGCGCCGCCAAAGGTTGCGTTCTCACCAAAGTGTGGTGGTTCAAAAGCAAGCACCTGATTCTTTTCTTTGAGAGCCGCTTCAATTTCTTTTAGCGGAGTGCCTGCACAGGCGGTGATGACTAATTCTTCTGGCTGGTACTCCAAAATACCGGAGTAAGTACGTGTATCTAGTTTGGTGTAGCTATTCGGGTTGCCATACCAAGATTTAGTGCCACCGCCTTCAATCGAGAGCGGGGTTTTATTCTTAGCTGCATTGAGAATTTGCTTTTGGAATGCATTAATTTGTGGATGGGAATGACTCATCAGAAGCGCTCCAAGTCTGGGTGAGGCAATTGGCCGCCGCTAATACGCATACGACCATATTCAGCGCAGCGATTTAAGGTTGGGATTGCTTTATCTGGATTGAGTAATTTTTCTGGATCAAAGGCGCTCTTCACACCCCAGAAAGATTCGCGCTCACCTTCACCAAACTGCACACACATCGAATTAATTTTTTCGATACCAACACCATGCTCCCCAGTGATCGTGCCACCGAGTTCTACACAGGCTTCTAATATTTCAGTGCCGAATTCTTCTGCACGATGCCATTCTTCTTGGTCAGCACCATTAAACAAAATCAGGGGATGCATATTGCCGTCACCCGCATGGAATACGTTTAAACATCCAAGGCCATACTTTTCTTCCATGCCCTGAATGCGCTTGAGGAGCGTAGCAATATGGCGACGAGGAATGGTGCCATCCATGCAATAGTAGTCTGGGGCCAAGCGACCTGCGGCTGGGAAAGCGTTCTTACGACCACTCCAAAACTTTAAGCGTTCACCTTCATCTTTAGAAATCTGAATACCGCTTGCACCAGCCTCTTCAAGTACTTTGGTCATGCGCTCAATTTCTTCGGCAACTTCTTCTGGAGTGCCATCAGACTCGCAGAGCAAAATAGCTGCAGCTTCTAAGTCATAACCTGCATGCACAAATTCTTCTACGGCGCGAGTGGTAGCTTTGTCCATCATCTCCAAGCCAGCAGGAATGATGCCGGCTGCAATGATGGCAGCAACTGCGTTACCACCCTTTTCGATGTCATCAAAACTTGCCATGATGACGCGAGCCAATTTTGGTTTCGCTACTAACTTGACCGTAACTTCAGTAACCACTGCGAGCATGCCTTCGCTACCCATCATGATGGCGAGAAGATCGAGTCCAGGTGCATCTGGTGCTAAGCCGCCAAATTCAATGATCTCACCATTCATGAGTATTCCGCGCACACGCAGAACGTTGTGCAGAGTGAGGCCGTATTTAAGACAGTGCACGCCACCAGAGTTTTCGTTGACGTTGCCGCCAATCGAACAGGCAATCTGAGAGGAGGGGTCCGGAGCGTAATACAAACCGAGGTGGGCAACTGCTTCAGAAATAGCAAGATTGCGAACACCAGGCTGAACGACTGCAGTGCGGGTAAATGGATCGATGCTAATAATTTTCTTGAGCTTTGCTAGTGACAGCACCAATCCCTGAGAAAGAGGCATTGCGCCACCCGAGAGGCCGGTTCCTGATCCGCGAGGCACTACGGGGATTTGCATCGCGTAGCAAATCTTCAGAATTTGGGCAACTTGCTCTTCTGTTTCTGGCAGAGCTACTGCCAAAGGCATCCGACGGTAGGCGGCTAGACCATCACATTCATAGGGAATGGTGTCTTCTGGCTCCCATAGAAGGGCATGTTCCGGGAGGATTGGGCGTAAGGCCGCAACCAATTTGGACTGAAGGGCGCTAATAGCGGCTAATTCGGGGGGTGGGGTCACCATATTCATAAGAATCATTTTAGCCATTTACCTATAATTAAGCTTATGGGAAATCGACTATCAAAAATCGCCACTAGAACCGGTGACGCAGGAATGACGGGCTTGGGTGACGGAAGTCGCGTAGAGAAGGATCACCTACGGGTCTGCGCCATGGGCGATATCGATGAGCTGAACTCAGAAATCGGGGTTTTAATGACCGAGGAGATCCCAGAGAGCATTTCTGCTGAATTACAGGAGCTTTTTCTGCAGGTGCAGCATGATTTATTCGATTTAGGGGGTGAACTTTGCATCCCTAATTACAAACTGCTCAATCCTGAGCATGTAGCCCAGCTAGATGTTTGGCTCGAAAAATACAACAAACAATTACCCCCTTTGACTGAATTCATTTTGCCGGGTGGTACTCGCGCTGCTGCGCAAGCCCATGTTTGTCGCACTGTATGTCGCAGGGCCGAACGTTCGATTGTTCGCTTGGGTTGGGAAGAGCCTTTATATGACTCCCCTCGTCAATATGTCAACCGCCTATCTGATTTACTCTTTGTGCTTGCGCGTATTTTGAATCGTGCGGCTGGTGGCGCAGATGTATTGTGGAAGCATGAAAAAAAAGAGACTAAATAAATTAGTCTCTTTTATCACCAGCGCTTAAAAAATACTGCAGTATTACTTCTTCTTGCTTCTGCGTTTCTTAACGGCTGTAGCTAGACGCTCTAGTACCTTCACAGAGTCATCCCAGTTGATGCAGGCATCAGTAATACTCTTGCCGTATTCCAATTTACTTGGGTCATCTTTTCCGGGTGTAAATTTCTGGGCGCCATCATTTAAATGACTCTCAACCATCACGCCAAAAATCTGGTGTGAGCCAGACTCAATTTGCTGAGCTACATCGTCGGCAACCACAATCTGACGCTCATGCTTTTTGCTTGAATTGGCATGGGATAAATCAACCATCAAACTGGCTGGAAGCTTGGCCGCTTCAAGCTCAGAGCAGGCTGCTTGCACAAATTGAGCCTCGTAATTTGGCTCTTTGCCGCCACGCAAAATCACATGGCAATCTTTATTGCCTTTAGTTTCCACAACCGATACTTGACCATTTTTATGAACGGATAAGAAATGATGTGGGCGACCTGCTGCTTGAATCGCATCGGTAGCAATTTTGATGTTGCCATCAGTACCGTTCTTAAATCCGATAGGTGCAGACAAGCCAGATGCAAGTTCGCGGTGAACTTGGCTTTCAGTAGTACGCGCACCAATAGCACCCCATGAAATCAGATCCGCAATATATTGCGGAGAAATCACATCCAAGAATTCGCTACCAGCTGGCATGCCAAGGCGATTGATTTCCATCAGTACTTGGCGCGCAAGGCGTAGACCTTCTTCGATGCGATAGCTTTCATCCAGATACGGGTCGTTAATCAAACCCTTCCAGCCAACAGTAGTGCGTGGCTTTTCAAAATATACGCGCATCACAATTTCTAATTCACCAGCAAAACGCTCGCGCTCAACTAAGAGGCGTTGGCAATATTCCAACGCTGCTTTTGGGTCATGAATGGAGCATGGTCCGATGATCACGAGTAAGCGGTCATCCTTGCCATGAATAATGTCGCGGATCTTTTTGCGAGTGTTGCTGATCAAAGCTTCAGTAGGCGTTCCAGAAATCGGAAAGAAGCGAATTAAATGCTCTGGCGGAGGCAGAACAGAAATGTTGTCAATGCGTTGATCGTCAGTATCTGAGGTCTTGTCGACAGCAGAGTACCAATTAGCGGGATTCGTATTTTGTTGGCTCATCTGGCTATTTTAAGCCGTAATTAGCCAATATTAGGCAGTCCCACCCACAGTCAGGCTATCAATCCTCAGGGTAGGCTGCCCAACCCCGACTGGAACACTTTGCCCTTCCTTGCCACAAACCCCAACCCCACCGTCTAGTTTTAGGTCATTTCCGATCATGGAAACCTGTTTTAGGGATTCTGGCCCGCTACCAATAATGGTCGCGCCTTTGACGGGATATTGAATTTTGCCGTTCTCAACCCAGTAGGCCTCTGAAGCAGAAAACACAAATTTGCCACTGGTGATATCAACCTGACCACCACCAAAGTTCACTGCGTATAAACCGCGCTTGATGCTGGCGACAATTTCTTGAGGATCATCTTTGCCGGCCAACATATAGGTATTGGTCATCCGTGGCATTGGTAGTGAAGCAAAACTTTCACGCCGACCATTGCCAGTGAGGGGCATATTCATGAGTCGCGCATTTAGACTATCTTGAATGTAACCTTTCAATATGCCGTCTTCAATTAAGGTGGTGCATTGAGTGGGAGTACCTTCGTCATCGATATTCAGAGAGCCTCTACGTCCAGATAAAGTTCCATCATCCACAACGGTGACACCCTTAGCCGCAACGCGCTGTCCAATGCGACCAGCAAAAGCAGAGGATCCTTTGCGATTAAAGTCGCCCTCGAGACCATGACCAACTGCCTCATGCAATAGAACGCCTGGCCAGCCTGGTCCCATTACTACTGTCATTGGACCAGCAGGTGCTGGGCGCGATTCCAGATTTACTAGGGCTCCGTCAACAGCTTCATCAACATAGCGATTAATCAAATCAGTATTGAAGTAGAGATAGTCATGACGTGCGCCACCGCCAGAGGAGCCTGATTCACGTCGACCATTCTGTTCTGCAATGACATGTACTGAAACGCGTACTAGTGGGCGTACATCTGCCGCCAACAAACCATCTGCTCGCACTACCAATACGACATCAAATTCCCCGGCCAGACTGGCCATAACCTGGATGATCCGTGGGTCACGTGCTTTAGCGCGACGTTCTATGCTTTCCAGAAGTGCGATTTTTTCTTTGGGTTGAAGAGAATCTAAAGGATTGACATCCGAGTAGAGCTTATTGGATACGGGGTTAAATAATTTGCTTGCAACCGCTTGCTTGCCACCCTCGGGCCCTATTACTCGAGTAGCTTTGGCTGCTTTATTTAAAGCTTCTAAATTAATCTCATCTGAATAAGCGAAAGCCGTCTTATCGCCATAGATAGCGCGCACACCAACACCTTGATCAATATTAAAGCTGCCGGACTTAACAATGCCTTCTTCAAGACTCCAGCTTTCACTCCTAGTATGTTGGAAGTAGAGATCTGCATCATCAAGGCGATGGGCAAATAAGTTGCCAAAGGTGCCGTGCAAATCTTGCTCGGATAAGCCGGTTGGTTCGAGCAAAATAGATTTGGCTAGTTTGATGAGGTCTGCTTGCTTTTTAGCTTTGGTCCAATTGGCGGGGAATAGTGCTTCTGGTGCATTCATGTGATTCAGCAAATCTTTCTTTAAAGCTTGCGATGCGCAAGTGCGGGTAACTTAGAGCGTACCTCGTTTAATTTATCTTTGCACAAAACCCCAGAAATAAAGCCTTCCCCCTCGGGGAGGTTAGCCAAGATACTGCCCCAAGGATCAATCAGCATGCTGTTACCCCAAGTGCGACGTTGATTTTGATGAATGCCGCCTTGGGCAGATGCCAATACGTAACATTGGTTTTCGATAGCGCGAGCACGTAAGAGGATTTCCCAATGATCCTTGCCAGTTGTATATGTAAAGGCGGCTGGGATGATATGGCAGTCTACCTGTCCAAGGGCGCGATAGAGCTCTGGAAAGCGCAGGTCATAACAAATACTCAAGCCAAAGGTCCAATCATTTCCATTAATTGAAATTTTTAAGAGGCCCGGCTCATTGCCAGCCTCAATTGTTTCGGATTCTTGATAACGCTCAGTTGCTGTTTGAAAACCAAATAAATGAATTTTGTCGTAACGAGAAATTTGCTCGCCGGCAGGATTAAAGACAAGGGTTGTATTAAGTACTTTATTAGAATCTTTTGCTTCCAGTGGAATAGTGCCTGCCACTAGGTAAATATTGTTTTGTTGTGCAATATCCGAAAGCTGCTCCTGGATAGGGCCGCTACCAATACTTTCGCGGGCCCGTACTTTATCGGTGTCCTTAAGACCCATTAAGCAAAAATACTCTGGCAAGACGGCTAGTTGTGCGCCTTCAGTTGCAGCTGCAGCGATGAGTCTACTTGCTGTAGATAAGTTCTCATGCAAATCAGGCGTGGAAACCATCTGAATGGAGGCAATCTTGAGATCGGCACTGCTTACTGATAGGCTCATGATGATTTAGTTAGAAATTTTGTTGGAGTTGCCTGAATTACTTGGGTTACTTTGTGGTCCAGAGTTATTGCTGTTTGGTTTACTTTGCTCTTTTAACAAGTCTTTACTGCGAATGGTGTCTAAAGTTTTCGAGTCAATTGGCTGACCTTTTTGATCAAGAGGAATCACTTCTGGATCATCCCAAGAGCCTTGGACCAGATAGTCTGATTGGAGATTACGATTGATTTGACTCGTAATTAAGTACTGCCCAACCAATGCGCCCAGACCTACGATAGGATTAATGGCAAATGCAGCTAATGAGCCAGCTGTTGCATCAATTGTTGGGAATATGGTGACACGCAAATCTTGCGTTTGTTTGGGGATATTGATTTGCCCATTCATGGCAACCCGTGCTTGGTCTAAACCCATTGTGAATTGCTTTGTTTGAGCAACTCCGGAGCTAATATCAAAAGAAGCATCGATGGAATTAAATGGCGTTCCCTTGGTCACAATATTGCCCAAGCTTCCCTGGAGGTCCAGAGTAGCAAATCTAAATAAACTTTGTAGGCTGAGAACATCGAGTAGCTTGGCGCCGCTGGTATTCACCTCTAACAATCGACCTTTTTCAAGATTCAAAGTTACCTTACCGGCTAGGGTGTCGAATTGAGGTGCGAAAGGAGTGCCATCCCACTCCACGTTACTGGTCAATTTGCCTTGGCCGCCTTCCACTGATTTTTGGCTGGTCCAATGCTCAATAATTTGGCCAGCATCCTTAATGTCTAAATCAACATTCACCGTTGTGTGTTCAGCTTGATTCTGGGTGGCACCAACCCAGCGCCCAGTCAAAACAGAGCTGCCTTGGGGATTATTGAATTGGATGGAATCCATATTGAGGACGTTGTTATTTGTCCTGGTTTTAATTTTCACCTGACCAAGTTGAGCCTTGCCCCAGTTGAAGTCATCAATTGCTAAGTCAATGCTAGGAATGGAGTCAGGATTAATCGCAGTTTTGATAGGAAGATTTTTTGAGGCTGGCTTTTTGACCTCAATTGGAGCGCTGACTTTCTCGGGAAACTTGAGTCGCGCTAAGCGCCCACTAATTAAACCGCTTGGTTGTGACTTATTGGGTTCTGTATATTGCAGTTGACCGGCGAAGGAGGGTGAATTAATGCGCATTTGCCAGGCAGCATTTTTATTGCTTGCTGAAAAATTCAGATCTTGCCAATTGCGCTCAAACAAAACCACTTTTTTTACTTGGGCAGCAATTTGAATATTGCTTGGATTTTTTTCTTCCGCTTTAGAAGCACCTTTTTTACTTTGGTTTTCTAAAAAATCTTGCCATACATCGAGATTGAGCTCTGAAGTTGCAAGATTAAGCTGAAAGCCTTGGCCCGGGGGTACTGCGCTCGTGCCGATTCCTACTGCATGACGAAGAGTGTCATCACTGCCAAGTTCACCTTGAATAAAGTAGGTGTCACCAATTTTTCCATCCCATGTAAATCGACTGGAGGCGGAGGGTGATTTCGCAAAGGATTTCAGGGTTAATTGGCCTGACATGGGTGTCCCCATCTGCTTTTTCGCGGGGGCTGGTGCTGAACTAGCCCAATTACGCATATCAATCTTGAGATTGGTTTCGCTATTGCCTTTATTGAAATGAATGGCACCCTCATATTTTGCTACGCCGCTCATTGCTTGCAAAATCGGTGCCACCTGAACCGATGCATCTTTTGCGAAGTAGTCTTTAATAAAGCTGGCGCTAATATCACCTGAGATGTTGTAGCTCTGGCTGGCTTGATTTGGCGTTCCACTTGAAATCTTGATATCGCCACCAAGGAAATTAGCGGTGATATCTTCGAATTCAGGATTGATCTCGGTTATACGAATCTTTCCTTTGAGGTTATCCAGAGGCGGCAAGTCATCCCACTGGACTCTGTTGCCAGGAAAACTTAATTGAATATCAGTTTTAGTGTCTCCGTTACCAGATAGGGGAATGCTAAGAGCCAAATTGAGATTGGTAGGTCCTATAACCTTTAGATTGCGCTCAAGCGCAATCTGCTTTTGACCAACAGGTGAGGCAAATAGATATTCAAGCAGTTGTGGCGCGCCTCCTTGAGCCTCACCATTCACCGTCAGAAGTAATTGCTTTGCGCTCACACTAGGAATTTCTGCATGAAATTTGCTTAGTGCAACTTGTTTGTAGCTTGCTTGATCGATATCTACCGTAAAGTTAGCATTCTGCATATTGATCATACCGTTTACTTTATTGAATGCGGGCCAAACACCTTGTGCGGTAGATGAGCTTGGTACTGGGCTGAAGGTAGCGCCATTAATCGGTAGCTTGAGTGTGAATTCTCCTGAGCCTACTTTGGGGAAGGGCACTTCATTGGGATCACCTTTAATATGCAAGCTACCATTTTTAATGATGCCTGCATCAAAGGCTTTACTTAAATAGGATTTGGCATCACTGCCCATGCCAACGGGCAAATAACGATAAGCGGTTTTGAGATCAGCCTGAGCAAAATTCATATCCAGGTTCATGAAGTCAGGATTTTTGCCTTCACCAATGATGTAATTAAGATTGAGAGTGGTCGAAATCTCAGAATTACTAAGCGCTAACTGCTTTGCATTAACGACCCAATTTCCTTTTTGTTTTGCCCAAGAAATTTGACCATTGGCTTGATCAAGCTTAATTTTTGGATCCACCAATAGGTCGTTAACCTCGAGCTCTAGATCACTTGATTTAATCGAGAAGCTGCCCTTGTTTTGGTCGGCAGAAAGGAAGCCAGACAGTTTGGATACTGAAGGCATTGCTTTATTGATGCCAACAAAGCTGAGGTCGATGAGTTTTCCGCTTACAGTAAAGTCTACTTTGTTCGATTTGAACCATCCGCCGGGAATATTGAGGGCAGATAAGGGTGATTTACTTTCAGACCAATTGATATCGAGATCTTGTAACTCACCATCAGCTTGTGAGGCTTTAATCCACTGATGAACTTTTTTAGATAAAGGCAGGTTGAGGGCAAATAAGGCAACATCCTCAACCGAAATCTTTGGCGATGAAAAACCAAATTCTTTAATTTCTCCATCTCCCGCTGGTGGTCTCCAGCGGAAAGTCATTGGGCTTAAATTCTCGAGGGGGGTAGATGCTGGACTCTCAATATCTCGCCAGGAAAATGTCTTGGTAGTAACGGATATCAAGCCATTATCAGTTTCTTGAACCAGGTTGGTTTCTAGCCTTCCAAGAGCAATGGCATCTTCACCTTTAGATAGTTGAATAGTTAAACGATCGGCGGCAAGATAAATTTCTCCACCATCAGGTTTGCCGTTGTCAATTTTTAATTTTCCATTGGAGTTCACCACTCCCTCAAGCGTATTTAGAGGGAGGGCAAATTCATTTGCTATTTGAGTGAGCTGGAGTTCATTTAAATTCCAAGAGATAGTCCCGATCCAATCGCGCCAATTGCCCGCTTGGCCACCGATATGGTGCACAAGATCAATATCAAGCGAGACTGGTCCTTTGGTCCAGGGGGTAATGACGCTCAGCGAGCCTTGATGGCTACGAATGCCATTGCCAAGAGAAAGGTTTTGAATATCTATTGAAGTAATGGCTTTCTTTTTGAGTTGATCATCCCAAAATAATTTGACATCGCTGACACGAATCTCATTTTGAGCAAAGAGCCAATTCTCAGCGGAGTAATCATTGGATTTTCCGTCTATGGGGATGCCGGCAACTGTAATTACGCCTTTGCCATTACGTTGCCCATAAATTTCAGCGCCCTCGATATTGAGCTCATGAAAGAATGGGGCTAGGTGATAAAAAGTTGCCCAACTGAGTTGCCCATCAATTTTCTGAATGAATAAGAGCGGTTTCGCTTTATCGGGCGCGTTGAAGCGCAAACCTTCAATTTCAAAATTAGGTCTCATGCCCGTCCATGAAACTTGTAGAGAGTCCATAGATACATCTGCACCAATGCGAGCGCTAATGAGCCTCTCAACCGAGGCTTTAGATTTCTCAATTTGCGGCCACAGAACAAACCGCACGCCCACATGCACCAGTACACAAAGAGCCAAAACAACGCCCGTTAAGATGAGGGCACGCTTACGCCAAGCCCCGTTCGAACCTTGAGGACGTTTAGCAAGCACGCTCTTGAGGCGAGGCGGGATGATGTTTTGCAGCATGAGATCCATTATCCTTCAGCCCCAGCCTGATCGACAAGCTTCTGGCTTGGGCCTTGGGGTCGGATTAAGATGGGGGAATGGATGATTTTTCCCGGCAAATCGATTTTTTAGAGCAACACTCGACTTATGCGCGACGTTGGCTAACTGCTCACCCTGAATGGCTTGAGTGGCTCCGTATTCAAGGGCAGAAAAAAGTCGATATACAGGGCATCAAGGCCTTGCTAAAAGACTGTGGTGTCGATGAGCGGGCTGATGCGCAAGACGAGGCCCTATGGATGACCAATTTGCGCTTGGCCAGGCAGCGTTTGATGCTCTGGGTTGCATTTCGAGATTTAAATGGCATGGCCGCCTTGCAAGAGGTGACTCAGGCGCTGAGCCATTTTGCTGAATTAGCAGTTTCCGCATCGATTGCCTTTATTAGGGAGGACCTCAAAGCCCGTTTCGGCTTGCCTTGGAGCAATGCAACGCAATCAGAGATGCCGCTCATGGTTGTCGGCATGGGTAAATTGGGCGGCCTTGAACTCAATCTGTCATCAGATATCGATTTGATTTTTCTCTATGAGCATGAGGGTGAAACTACTGGTGGGCCTAAGAATTTATCCAACCAGGAATGGTTCACGAGATTGGGCAAACGCTTAATTAAGCTGCTTGCTGAGCACGACGCTAATGGGTTTGTTTTTAGGGTAGACATGCGTCTTCGTCCCAATGGAGACTCAGGACCTCTGGTGTGTAGTTTGGATATGTTAGAAGAATATCTATTGGTTCAGGGGCGAGAGTGGGAGCGCTACGCCTGGATTAAAGGTAGGTTAATTGCGCCTCTACCAGGAACCCCTGATTTCTCTCGCTGCCAAAGAGAGCTTGACCAGCTGATTCGGCCCTTTGTATATCGTCGACATTTGGATTACGGTGTGATTGCCTCCATTCGGGATTTGCATGCACAAATTCAGGCAGAAGCAGAAAAGCGCTCTTCGGGTCATCAAGGGCGTTCACGCGATATTAAGTTGGGGCGCGGCGGTATTCGAGAGATTGAGTTTTTGGCACAAATGTTTCAACTCATGCGTGGCGGTACAGATCCTCGCTTTAGAGTCCGCCCAAGCTTGGAGGTCTTGGATCTCATTAAACAATGTGGCATCCTCCCCGCTGATGAGGTAGATGCGTTACAGGAGGCCTATGCTTTCTTAAGACGCTTGGAGCATCGTCTTCAGGTATGGGATGACCAGCAAACCCACTATCTGCCTGATGATGCTGAAGTACGGTCACGGTTGGCGATTTCGATGCAAGGCCAAGAAGCACAAGTAAACGCTTTTATGACCGAACTAGAGCGGCATCAAAATAAGGTTGCTCAGCTTTTTGAAAAAGCATTTTTACTGGACGATGGCTCACGTCTTGAGATTGCGCCCTTAGCTCAGGACTGGGCGCCTGACCCAATATTTTTCCCTGACTCCTATATTCGTTGGCAGTCGTGGATTGATAGCCCAAAACAAAAATTGTTGCCGGAAAAAAGTCGTTTAATTTTCGATAACTTGATGTGCAAGGCGGCAGAGAGTTTGCAGATTGAAGCTGCTACCTCGGCACATGCTGACCAAACACTGTTGCGTTTGTTTGATTTGCTTGAGGCAATTGCGAGGCGTAGTGCCTATCTTTCCATTTTGGCCGAGTATCCCAGAGCATTATCTAATGTGCTTGACTTACTCAAGGCGTCTCAATGGGGTGCGCAATATCTTACGCGTCATCCACATTTACTGGATCACTTATTGAACTCTCAAACCGAGAGAACTCTAATCGAGGATCCATCAAGATATTGGACCGAGGTGCGAGCCAATCTCAATATGCGGCTCGATGATGTTATGGCCGATAGTGATGGCTCTGAGCAGGCGATGGATATCCTACGAGTCACCCATCACAACGAAACCTTTATCACGCTATTGACTGATCTAGGTATTGGCGTGCAACAAGCACTGCCGGTAGAGCGGGTAAGCGACCATCTGTCTGCTTTAGCGGATTTAATTTTGCAGACGACATTTGAGCGGGTTTGGCCTAGTGTGGCTCAAAAGTTTGGGTTACTTCTCGAGGCTAGCCCTCCATTTGCAATTATTTCTTATGGCAAATTGGGCGGCAAAGAATTAGGCTATGCCTCTGATTTAGACATTATCTTTTTGTATCAAGCGGAAGACTCGGACTATGCGGCTCAAGAAGTTTATGCCTTACTAGCAAAGCGCATGATTAATTGGTTAACTGCATTTACCTCTACTGGTAGCTTATTTGAGATCGATACGCGTCTTCGTCCTAATGGCTCTGCTGGGTTCTTGGTAACGAATGCTGACGCCTTTAAAAAATATCAACTGCGAGAAGGTGATAATGCGGCTTGGGTCTGGGAGCATCAGGCCCTTACGCGAGCTCGTTGCTCGGCCGGTAATCGGGGCGTGGGCAAATTCTTTGACTTAGTTCGTTCCGAGGTGTTAAGTCAGAAACGAAATATTGGTCAGCTCAGGACAGAAATTTTAGAAATGCGCCGTAAGGTGCATGCAGGTCATCCCAATACCAAGACTGATTTTGACTTAAAGCATGATTCTGGCGGTATGGTCGATATTGAATTTATTGTGCAGTTCTTGGTCTTGGCTTATGCCCATCAGCATGCTCAACTCATTGGTAATCTAGGTAACATTGCTTTATTGCGAATTGCTGGTGATGTGGGCTTAATTACCCAAGAGGCTGCACTCACTGTTGGCAACGCGTATCGACTGTTGAGGGCTCGTCAACATCGCTTGCGTTTGGATGGGGTCGAAAAGACCCAAATTAATCTAGAAAATGAGCTTGAGCTCATTGCGGCAAGAGACGCAGTTCAAGCGCTTTGGCTGGAGATTTTTAAAGCACCTTCAAGCATTGGCTAGAAGTAATGCAGCTTTAGTTTTGCTCTAGCAACTCACGGGCATGACGACGAGTGGTGTCGGTAATGTTAGCGCCACCAAGCATGCGGGCCACTTCTTCCACCCGTTCAGCCCTACCCAAAATCTGTACTTGCGATACCGTCTTCTCACCGTTTTGAGATTTGCTCACTTTGAGGTGATGATTGCCTTGAGCCGCTACCTGTGGCAAATGGGTTACACATAAGATCTGGTGAGATTGACCCAATTGATGCAATAGTTTGCCTACTGTTTCTGCAACTGCGCCACCAATCCCCGCATCCACTTCATCAAAGATAAGTGTAGGAGTGAATGAGGCTTTGCTTGTAATAACGCTAATTGCAAGGCTAATACGTGCCAGCTCTCCACCTGAGGCTACCTTAGCAAGTGAGCGGGGAGTGCTACCAGCATGACCGGCTACTAAAAATTCAATTTGCTCAAGACCATGGGATCCGCCTTCGCTAAGGGGTGCCAAAGCAATCTCTAGACGCCCACCTGCCATGGATAAATCTTGCATGGCATTAGTCACTAAATCGCCTAGCTCTTTGGCAGCCTTACTGCGTTTTTGTGAAAGCTGTTTTGCGAGCTTTAAGTAAACAGCCTCTTCTTCTTTGACTTGATCTCGGAGTGCTTCAATATTTTGGGATGCGGTTAAAGCATCCAGGCGCTCTGATGTCTCCAAAAGAAGTGTTGGTAGTTCGTCAACTTCTGCGCGGTATTTGCGAGCAGTGCTATGCAATGCTTGCATCCGCTCTTCAACTTCGGAAAGTCGAGCGGGATCCAAGTCAATCTTTTGTAGGTAACGATTGAGCCCATGAATGGCTTCATCTAACTGAATGCTGGCAGACTCTAGTGCTTGATTAATCTCGCCTAAGGCTGGGTCATGCTCCGCTAGGGCGCCTACATTGGCGCATACCTTCGACAAGGTAGATTCCAGAGAATTATCGGCATCGCTCAATATTTCAATTGCTTCTTGGCAACCACCAATTAACTTTGCACCATTTGCTAAGCGGGCGTGCTCACTTTGAATATTGACCCATTCACCTTCTTGTGGGGAGAGCTCGGTGAGTTCTTCCAGTTGCCACTCAAGGCGCTCACGCTCACGTTCAACGTCTTGACCTGCATTTTCTGCTTGCTCAAGACGGCGACGAGAATTAGCTAGTGTTTTGAAGCTTTGGGCTACCTCTGCAGAGAGTGGCAGTAAGCCAGCGTGACGATCGAGAAGTTCGCGTTGAGCGTCACCCTTTAATAAGAGTTGGTGAGCATGTTGTCCGTGAATGTCCACTAGCTGATCACCAGCTTCACGTAATTGCGCTAGCGTCGCAACGCTGCCATTAATAAAGGCACGACTGCGGCCATTACTTTCTACGGTTCTTTTGAGTAATAAGCTTTGGCCCTCATCCTCAAGGGGGAATCCTTGCTCATCAAGCCACTGACTAAACGATTGCACTAGCTCTGGCTCAATCCGAAAGAGTGATGAAATTTCTGCGCGGTTACTGCCCTCACGTATTTGGCTGCTATCAGCACGCTCACCCAGCACTAAACCAAGGGCGTCTAGCAGAATTGATTTGCCTGCACCGGTCTCGCCGGTGAGCACAGTAAACCCGCCTGAGAAATCTAGCTCTAGCTGATCAACAATGACAAAGTCACGAAGTGAGATGGTTTGAAGCATGTATTAGCGTAGCAAAAAACTCGACATCAGAAAGTCGATGGATATTCATTCCAGTGCAATTTCTCACGCAAAGTCTTGTAGTCACTGTGATTGCTGGGGTGTAATAGATCAATAGTTTTATCAGACTGACGCACTTCAATCTTGTCACCGCTTTGTAAATTCGTTTGTGATTGCATGTCGAAATTGACAATCACTTCAAGTCCATTGACCACCTCAATCACCGTGACACTATCCTCCGGCAAAACAATTGGCCGATTGGAAAGTGAGTGTGGCGCAATCGGGACAAGCAATATACCTGCCACATGTGGATGCAAAATAGGTCCGCCTGCAGAGAGTGCATAAGCAGTTGAGCCGGTAGGGGTGGACACAATCAAACCATCGGATCGTTGGTTATACATAAATGAACCATTGACGTGCACTGCCAACTCGACCATTCCTGAAATGCCAGAGCGATTCACGACAACATCATTAAGCGCTAATGCGCGATTAATTTCTTTGCCATTACGAAGAACTACAGCATCGAGCAATGTGCGTGTATCGGCTTCGTATTCCCCGGAAATAATTTTGGGTAGCGTTGTCTGAACCGACTGAATTGGAATATCAGTCATATAACCAAGGCGACCCATATTGATTCCAACGAGCGGAACATTGCTGCCTGCTAATTGACGTGCAATGCCCAGCATGGTGCCATCGCCTCCCAAAACAACAACAAGGTCAATTGCTCCAGCAAAGTCTTTCGCAGTTTTTGTGGGGTAGGTGTTCAAACCAAGGTGAGTGGCTGTCTCAGACTCAATAAAGACCTCACAACCCAATCCTGAGACTACTTTGGCTAGGTCTTTTAGGTGCTCCTCAATGCCATCAGCATGAAATTTGCCGACAAGCGCAACCCGGCTAAATGCCTTTTTGCTGGAATTTGGGGATGGGCTTAACATATAACGATTAAACCATAGGCATAAAATCCCTTCCACCATGGATGAACGTTCCTGCGCCTTACTAAAAACTCTCATCGAGCGCTATATCGAGGAGGGTCAGCCTATTGGCTCGCGCACACTGTCTAGATTCTCGGGTTTGGACCTCTCCGCAGCCACTATACGTAACGTGATGGCGGATTTAGAGGAGATGGGGCTTGTTACCAGCCCCCATACTTCAGCTGGCCGCATTCCAACCCCCCGGGGTTATCGCCTGTTTGTGGACACCATGGTGACGGTGCGCCCATTGGAGGCGATGGCTGCTAGAGAGGTTGAAAAAGGCCTTCTACCGGATTCTCCTCAAAGGGTCCTGAACTCGGCGGCGCAGATTTTGTCCAACTTGACCCATTTTGCTGGTGTTGTCATGACGCCCAAACGAGCCCAGGTTTTTAAACATATTGAGTTCTTGCGCTTGGGCGAAGGCAAGATATTGCTCATCATGGTTACCCCAGAGGGTGATGTGCAAAATCGTATATTGCCAACGACTCAGGATTACACACCAAGTCAACTCATTGAAGCGGGTAACTTTATCAATGCCCAGTTTGCTGGAAAAAGTTTTGATCAAGTGCGTATGCATCTGAAATCCGACTTAGATAATTTGCGCACAGATATCGCTGGGTTAATGGCTTTGGCCTTGCAAACCGGTGTTGCTGATTACGACATGGGGCGAGGCGACATGGTTTTGTCTGGTGAGCGTCGCTTACTGAATGTTGGAGATTTAAGCTCCAACCTCGATAAATTACGCAAGATGTTTGATATGTTAGAGCAAAAATCAGTACTTATGCAATTGCTCGACGTATCAAGTCATGCAGACGGCATTCAAATATTTATTGGCGGTGAAAGTGATCTATTGCCTTATGAGGACCTCGCTGTAATCAGCGCCCCATATAGCGTAGACGGTCAAATAGTGGGAACGCTTGGGGTGATTGGGCCAACACGGATGGCATATGACCGAGTGATTCCGATTGTGGATATCACCTCAAAATTACTATCGGGCGCCTTAAGCTCCTGAGTACAGATCTAACTTTTTATATTTAAAACTCATTACCAGAGACAGAACATTTTGAATCCGAATCCGCATCTACGTGCTTCCAAAACGGCAGTGTTGCTTTTGAACTTGGGGACACCATCCGCTCCAACATCTAAAGCGGTACGCGCCTATTTAAAAGAATTTCTTTCGGATCCGCGTGTAGTAGAAATTCCGCGCATTATTTGGTGGTGCATTTTGAATGGCATTATTTTGCCAATTCGTAGTAGTGCTTCTGCGAAAAAATATGCCTCTATTTGGTTGCCAAAGTTAGGCTCTCCCTTAATGCACTACTCACGCTTGCAGGCGAAAGAATTGGGCGAGAAATTTGCCAATGAGGGGCATACAGTTTTAGTGGATTTGGCAATGCGCTATGGCCAGCCCTCTACACAGGTCGTCCTGGAGAGCCTAAAGGCACAAGGCATGGAGTGTTTATTGTTATTGCCTTTGTACCCTCAATACTCCGCCACAACTACGGCGTCTAGCTTCGATGAAGTCTTTCGCGTTCTCAGTACATGGCGCGACCAACCAGAGTTGCGTTTGGTCAAACACTATCACGATAACTCCGCATACATTTCCGCATTGCGTGATCAGGTGTTATCGAGCTGGGATAAAGATGGGCGCCCTGATTTTGCAAAAGGCGATCGCTTTGTCATGTCTTTCCATGGCTTACCAAAGCGTAATTTAATGAAGGGTGACCCCTATCATTGTGAGTGTCTGAAAACAGGTCGCTTGCTGGGTGAGTCTCTGGGTTTAGAGCCTGGACAATATATTGTGACCTTCCAGTCCCGCTTTGGTAAGGCGGAATGGTTAAAGCCCTATACAGCTCCAACAATTGAAAAGTTAGCCAAAGAGGGTTGTCAGCGCATCGATATTTTTTGCCCTGGATTTCCGGCCGATTGCTTGGAGACCTTAGAAGAGATTGCCATGGAGGCCCGCGAAATCTTCCTAGAGCATGGCGGTAAAGACTATCGCTATATTCCCTGTCTAAACAGCAGCCCCAAGTGGATAGAGGCTCTGAGCGATATTGCCCATCATCATCTTCAAGGCTGGTCTTTAGGTGTGGAGTCTGACGCTGAATTAGCGAAGCGCAATGAAAGGGCTGAGCTGGCTGAAAGAATGAAGTCTTGAAACTGCAACAATCAGCCCCATATTGCAAGGTAATAGCCATCTTTATAGAAAAGTAAAATAGCGTCCATGACACAAGAAAACCAAAACCCATCCCCAGAGCAAGAGAATCCTTCTGCAGAGCCAGTCAATGAAGCCGCAGTAGAAACTCCGGCTGTAAAAACGCCTGAACAGGAAATTGCCGAACTCAATCAAAAGATTGGTGAGTTGCAAGATAACTTCTTGCGCGCTAAGGCGGAAGGAGAAAATATTCGTCGCCGTGCCGTGGAGGATATTGCGAAAGCGCATAAATTTGCGATTGAAAGTTTTGCAGAGCATTTGGTGCCTGTGACGGACAGTCTTTATGCTGCGTTGAGTACTGATGCAGGTGATGCTAAGGCCTTTAAGGAAGGCCTGGAAATTACCCTTAAGCAGCTACTGTCTGCTTTTGAAAAAGGCCGCATGACAGAAATTAACCCTGCGGTTGGGGATAAGTTTGACCCGCACCACCATCAGGCTATTGCTTCCGTACCTTCCGAGCAAGAGTCCAACACAGTGGTTTCTGTATTGCAGCGGGGTTATACCGTGGCTGATAGGGTTTTAAGACCTGCTTTGGTGACGGTCAGCGCCCCAAAATAAGCTAAATAAGGGCTAAAACCCTAAAAAAGGCATAAAAAAGTTAAAAAAGGCAGATTTCTGCCTTTTTTGCTCTCTACCCCCTTGAAATCCCCTTTTTAGACCCCATTTACTGGGTATCGAAATATTTATCAGTACAACAAACAATTTAATTTTTTGGAGCAATTATGGGAAAGATTATCGGAATCGACTTAGGAACCACGAATTCATGCGTTTCAGTCGTTGAAAACAATGCGCCTAAAGTTGTCGAGAACGCCGAAGGCGGTCGTACAACTCCATCCATCATCGCTTACGTTGAAGATGGCGAAGTATTGGTTGGTGCGCCTGCAAAGCGTCAGTCAGTAACCAATCCTAAAAATACTATCTACGCAGTGAAGCGTTTGATGGGTCGTAAATTTACTGATCCTGAAGTGCAAAAAGACATCAGCTTGATGCCTTATTCAATTATTGCTGCGGATAATGGTGATGCTTGGGTATCGGCACGCGACAAGAAAATGGCGCCACAGCAAGTGTCCGCTGAAATCTTACGTAAGATGAAGAAAACTGCCGAAGATTATCTCGGCGAAGAAGTGACAGAAGCAGTGATTACTGTTCCTGCTTACTTTAATGACAGTCAACGTCAGGCAACTAAGGATGCTGGCCGTATTGCTGGTTTAGATGTGAAGCGCATCATTAACGAGCCAACTGCTGCTGCATTAGCGTTTGGCTTGGACAAGCAAGACAAAGTGGATCGCAAGATCGCTGTGTATGACTTGGGCGGCGGTACATTCGACGTATCCATCATTGAGATTGCTAACGTTGACGGTGAGAAGCAGTTTGAAGTGCTTTCTACCAACGGTGACACCTTCTTGGGTGGCGAAGACTTTGACCAACGCATCATTGATTGGATCATTGCTGAGTTCAAGAAAGAACAAGGCGTTGATTTGAGCAAAGACGTATTGGCGTTGCAGCGTTTGAAAGATGCTGCTGAAAAAGCCAAGATTGAATTGTCATCTGCACAGCAAACTGAAATCAATTTGCCATACGTAACAGCTGACGCTAGCGGTCCTAAGCATTTGAACTTAAAGTTGACCCGTGCCAAGCTAGAGTCTTTGGTTGAGGAACTGATTAGCCGTACCGCTGGTCCTTGCTTAACTGCCATTAAAGACGCTGGTGTAAACGTAGCGGACATCGACGATGTAATTTTGGTTGGCGGTCAAACCCGTATGCCTGCTGTTCAAGACAAAGTAAAAGAAATCTTTGGTAAAGAACCACGCAAAGACGTTAACCCAGATGAAGCCGTTGCTGTTGGTGCCGCAATTCAGGGTTCTGTATTGTCTGGCGATCGTAAGGATGTATTGCTCTTGGACGTTACCCCATTGTCATTGGGTATCGAAACTCTTGGTGGCGTTATGACCAAGATGATTCCTAAGAACACCACGATCCCTACCAAGCATTCACAGGTTTACTCCACTGCGGAAGATAACCAGCCTGCTGTAACCATTAAGTGCTTCCAAGGTGAGCGCGAGATGGCTGCTGCAAACAAGTTACTGGGTGAATTTAACCTCGAAGGTATTGCTCCTGCGCAACGCGGTATGCCACAAATTGAAGTGACTTTTGACATCGATGCCAACGGTATTTTGCATGTAACAGCAAAAGACAAGACCACTGGTAAAGAGAACAAGATCACCATCAAGGCAAACTCTGGTTTGACGGAAGAAGAAATTCAACGCATGGTGAAGGATGCTGAAGCCAATGCTGCTGAAGATAAGAAAGCGCTTGAGTTGGTAACTGCTCGCAATACTGCAGATGCCTTGGCTCACTCAACCAAGAAGGCTTTGGAAGAGCATGGTGCTAGCTTAGAGGCTTCCGAAAAAGAAGCGATTGAAGCAGCCTTGAAAGACTTGGACGAAGCCATTAAAGGTAGCGACAAGGAAGCCATTGAAGCTAAAACAGAAGCTTTGGGTAAAGCAAGTCAGAAGCTGGGCGAAAAAGTCATGGCGGCTGAACAAGCTAAAGCTGGCGGTGCCGCACCTGGTGCAGCTCCTGGTGGTGCAGCCCCTGGCGCTGCCCCTGATGCGGATGTTGTTGACGCTGACTTTAAAGAGGTTGATGACAAGAAGTAATTCTGCAATTAGACATTCATTAACGTAGTTTTGATGTACTTAAATAACAAGTCGGCCTCGTGCCGACTTGTGTCATTCAGGTTGTTGAGAGGAATAGGCCGTGCCTAAAAGTAAACGCGATTTTTATGAAGTGCTTGGTGTAGCAAAAGGTGCCAGTGACGATGAGCTAAAAAAGGCTTATCGCAAGATGGCGATGAAACATCACCCTGATCGCAATCCCGATAGCAAAACGGCTGAAGCTCAATTTAAAGAAGTTAAAGAAGCTTACGAAACCTTAACCGACCCCAATAAGCGCGCGGCTTACGACCAATATGGTCATGCTGGCGTGGACCCATCTATGGGTGGCGGATTTGGCGGCGGCGGTTTCGGTGGTGGTGGATTTTCTGATGCGTTTGGGGATATCTTTGGGGATATCTTCGGACAAGGCGGCGGCCGTCATTCTGGCCCTCAAGTCTATAAAGGCGCAGATTTACGCTACAACATGGATATTACGCTTGAGCAAGCGGCTGAAGGCTATACAACCCAAATTCGTGTACCTAGCTGGAGTAATTGCAAGCCTTGTCATGGTACCGGCGCAGAGCCAGGATCTAAGGCTGAGACATGCACAACCTGTAATGGTCATGGTCAAGTGCGTGTGCAGCAAGGCTTCTTCTCCATGCAGCAAACTTGCCCTAAGTGCCGCGGCACTGGCGAGTACATTCCTAAGCCATGTAAAACTTGCCACGGCAGTGGAAAACACAAAGAACAAAAAACACTTGAGATCAAAATACCGGCAGGCATTGATGATGGAATGCGTGTCCGCTCAGTGGGTAACGGTGAACCAGGTGTCAATGGTGGACCATCCGGCGATCTTTATGTAGAGGTGCGTGTTAAGCCGCATAAAGTCTTTGAGCGTGATGGTAGTGATTTGCATGTACAAATGCCAATCTCTTTTGCGACAGCTACTATCGGTGGTGAAATCGAAGTGCCAACACTCTCTGGTCGCGTGGAGTTTCCAATTCCTGAGGGAACTCAGACGGGTAAGACTTTCCGCTTGCGAAATAAAGGCATCAAAGGATTGCGCTCAACCATAGTGGGCGATCTCTTTGTCCACGTTCTGGTAGAAACTCCGATTAAGCTTACAGAAGAGCAAAAGAAATTACTGCAGCAGTTTGACGATAGTCTGAAATCTGCTGGCGACAAACACAGCCCTCAACAAAAGGGTTGGTTTGATGGTGTAAAGAGTTTCTTTAGCTAGTAACTAATTGGCAGCCAAGCTGCTAATTAGCCAGCAAAGCCATGCTCGGGTCCGGGGAATTTCCCGGACTTCACTTCGCGCACATAAGTCTTGATGGCGGCTTCAACGGAGTGATGGCCATCCATAAAGTTTTTGACAAACTTCGGCGGCTTACCGGGGCTGATGCCCAACATATCCTGCAGAACCAATACTTGACCAGAGCAATCTGGACCAGCACCAATTCCGATAGTGGGAATATGAAGTTCGGCAGTAATCTTTTCACCCAATGAAGAGGGGATTGCTTCCAACACTACCATTTGGGCTCCAGCTTCTTGGCAGGCAAGCGCTTGCTCAAGCATGACGCTTGCTGCGTCTTTAGATTTGCCCTGCACTTTGTAGCCGCCCAAGACATGAACTGATTGAGGTAGCAATCCTAAGTGAGCGCAAACAGGAACACTGCGCTCCACTAAATGACTAATGACATCAATCTGCCAGTCGCCACCACCTTCAAGCTTGACCATGTCTGCACCAGCGCGCATCAATTGAGCAGAGGACTCTAAGGCTTGCACTGGATCTCCGTAGCTTGCAAATGGGAGGTCAGCGATGAGAAATGCATGGGTATTAGCACGGGCTACACATTCAGTGTGATACGCCATTTGTTCAATGGTCACTGGCGTAGTGCTGGAGTGTCCTTGGATCACATTCCCAAGGGAGTCACCAATCAAGATCGTTTCAACAGCGCAGCGATTGAGAAGCGCTGACATAGTTGAGTCGTATGCCGTGAGCATGGCAATTTTTTCACCCTCAGCATGCATTGCGAGGAGCTTAGTAATTGTGATTGGCTTGTCGCCTTGTAAGTAACCCATGGCGAGAGTTTAATGAATTAATGCGCTGTTTGGCTATAAACGTCTTTTTCCCCGCAATTACAGTTCCTGCAGGGGAGTTTTTCAATTCTTTGGTGTGCCACGTTCGGTAGGTAGGCCTTGAGTTCGCCCCAGTTGGGCAAAAAGATATCGGGTGCGATTTCCAGCAGGGGTAGGAGCACAAATGAGCGCTCGATAATTCTAGGGTGCGGCAGCATCAAATCGGTTTCGCTTTGAGTAACCCCTTCAAACGAAAGGATGTCTAGGTCGAGAGTGCGAGGGGCATTTGCATATGGGCGCTCACGACCAAACTCTTGTTCAATGGTTTGGCAAACATGTAATAGGCCGTAGGGGCTTAACTCGGTTTCGACTTCAATGACGGCATTAATGTAGTCACCGCCTGTAGCCTCAACAGGCGCGCTTTGATAAAAACAGCTTTTTGCCAAGATTTGCAGTTCGGACCGCAATGCCAAGCAAACAATGGCATCAGTAATAAGCTGACGCGTGTCGCCGATGTTGCCGCCAAATCCGATATATGCCCGTGCCATAGGTTTCCAAACTAGAGATGAAACTACTTTACTGAAATTTCTCTAAGTCTGCTTAGCTTGCTGCACTCTCTGGGGGCACTGCCGCTTTTGGCTTTCTACGACGCCGTCTTTTGGCAGGACTTGGGCTGTTACCAGATTCATTTTTGACGCTAGCCATCAGCTCATCTTGCCCTGTGACGTCGGTTGCAATGAAGTCTGTCCACCATTGCCCGATTGCTGGGTTTAATTCCCCGGTGGCGCAGCGGAGCAACATAAAGTCATAACCCGCTCTAAAACGTGGGGATTCGATGAGGCGATAGGGGTAGCGCCCCACGCGTCTCTCAAAGCGGGGCTGCATAGACCAAATTTCGCGCATATCGCTTTCGAAGCGACGCTGAATGGTCATACCACTACTTTGGGTTGCAATTGTGTCGTCCATCGCATCATGCAGGGCAGGAATATTAGCCATCCCTTTAGCGGAGTTGGCTTTCCAATTCTTTAGTAGATCAGGCCAGAGAAGGGTGGCAAATAAAAATCCAGCAGAAACACTTTTACCAGATTGAATACGGTCGTCAGTATTGGCTAAGGCAAGCTTTACAAAATCATTGGCCTCCTTGGAGTCTGCGCCTGTATCCAGAATGTGGTCTAGGAGCGGGAGAAGGCCATGATGCAATCCAGCAGCTTTGAGCCCTTGGATTGCTGCCCAAGAGTAGCCAGACATCAAGAGCTTCAAAATTTCATCAAAGAGTCTCGCAGAGGGGACGTCGTTTAATAATTTGCCTAGCTTTGCGATGGGCGCGCGTGTAGCACCATCTAATTCAAAGCCAGTCTTAGCTGCAAAGCGAACTGCGCGAAGCATGCGTACCGGATCTTCGCGATAGCGCTTTGCTGGGTCACCAATCATGCGCAAAGTTTTCTTTTGCATGTCTGCCATACCGCCGTGATAGTCGAGTACGGTTTCCGACGAAGGATCGTAGTACATCGCATTAATTGTGAAATCGCGTCTTGCAGCATCCTCACCTTGTGAACCCCAAACGTTATCGCGCAGGATCCGGCCGCTTTCAGCCACGTGATCTCCGGCGTTATCTAATAAGGCTCTGAAGGTTGATACCTCGATGATTTCAGGATGACCTTTACCAAAAAAAGTTACGTGCACTATTTGAAAGCGGCGACCAATTAGGCGCGCTTTGCGAAAGAGTCTTTGCACTTGATCTGGTGTTGCATTGGTTGCCACGTCAAAATCTTTTGGACTGATACCAAGAGCAAGATCTCTAACGGCGCCACCGACAATAAATGCCTCAAATCCTGCTTGCTGCAATGTGTGCGTTACCTTGACTGCATTCTTAGAAAGCAAATGCGGATCAATTCGATGTGCTTTTTTAGGGATGCGCTTTGGGGCGCCAGTATTGTTGGCCTGCGTATGCTTGACCATCGGGTCACGCCGCAAAATACGTTTAATAAATTTAGTGATCATGCAAACAATTCAAGAATGGGCCAGTTGCGCTGCTTAGCTTCGTTGCGAAGACGATCATCTGGATTGGTGGCAACAGGATGACTTACTTTTTTGAGTAAAGGAAGATCGTTCATCGAGTCAGAATAAAAATAACTATAAGGTAAAGCATCTAGAGACAGTTTTTGCGATGCTAACCAGTCGTGTAGATTTTGAATCTTACCTTCGCGGAAATTGGGAATGCCTTTGACTTCACCAGTGTAGTTGCCTAATGGGAGATTGTCTGCAGTGGCGGGCTCAGTAGCAATCAGGTGCTCAATGCCAAAGCTTTCAACAATAGGGCGTGTCACAAAGCTGTTGGTGGCAGTAATCACGCAGCAAAGATCACCGGCATCTTGGTGACGTTTTACTAGATCGATTGCTTGTTGTCGGAGTTGGCCGTTAATGACTTCTTTCATAAACGCGTCGTGCCACTCTTTGAGTTGCGCGCGTGAATGTTCTGAGAGTGGCTTCAGGGCAAAACGCAGAAACTCATGAATATCCAGCTTGCCTTCTTTGTAGTCTTGATAAAAGCGCTCGTTTTGTCGTGCATAGTATTCGCTGTCTACAACACCAATGCGAGCCAAAAATTGACCCCATTCGTAATCGCTATCGCAAGGCAAAAGGGTGTGGTCTAAATCGAAAAGGGCTAGCTGAGTCACGAATTGATATTTAATAAATTATTTGGGCTGCAAGAGCTCGCGAACAAGGGGTAAGGTTACAGCACGTTTTGTTTCAAGGGAGTAAGCATCTAAAGCATCCATCAATGCCATCAGGCTGGGCATATCGCGATAAAAGCGACTTAACAGCCAAGGCAACACATCGGGGGATAAAACAAGCCCTCGCTCTTTGGCTGCTTCCTCTAGTGCTTGTATTTTCTCATCATCATCCAAAAGCTGCGTTTGAAAGATCAAACCCCAGCCCAGACGGGTTCGCAGGTCTTCTCGAAGCTTGAGATTGGCTGGTGCAGCGTTTCCGGCCATAAAAATATGAATCGCTTTGCTTGCTTGAACGCCATTCAGAATCCGAAATAGGGAGCCAACAAGACGATCATCTAGCTGGTCAACATCATCAACAGTAATGACTGAGGGCGCATCACTTTCAGTCATTGCATTCATCTTTTCTTCTAGGCGAACCCAAGCAGTAGGCTCGAGGGGGGAGAGGGCAATGTGTAGCAAGCCAGCATGCTTGGCTGCATTCTCGATGGCATTGAGTAGGTGAGTGCGACCAGAGCCCTCAGGTCCCCACCAGTAAATCCAACGTTGATTGAGTGGGTTATCAGAGCTTTGAGCGCTGACCTTGCCCCAAGATTTTTCAATATTTTGCAGAGCAGAAATTAAGGCGAGATCTTTCCCGGGAAGATAGTTTTCTAAACTAGCTATGGGTGAGTGACTGATGTCTAGTGCAAATTGTTTTGGAAGCGAGGGTGTATTCATTACTACCAAATTTATTTTTGATACCAAGAGCTTTGCGTATAAATAGACCATAAGTACTGGACTAAGACTAAGCTGACCGCACTAATTGGCAGGGCGAGTAATACACCAAAGAAGCCAAATAGCTTGCCAAAGAAAAGCAAGGCAAACAGAACGGCAACGGGATGCAAGCCAATACGCTCGCCCACTAGGCGGGGCGTCAAGAAGAAGCCTTCCAAGAATTGTCCAATTCCATAGATGACTAGTACACCGATGATTTCTGAGCCCGGACCAAATTGAAGAAGGGCGGAAACGATAGCAAGCGTGAATCCTAGTGTGATACCAATATAGGGGATCACAATCATTAATGCTGTAAATACACCTAAGGCAACGGCGCCTCTAATGCCGATTAAACTTAAGCTAATACTATAAAAAGCGGACATGATGGAGACAACGATTACCATGCCATTGAGATACTGAGAGAGCAGTCCATCTGTATGCATTGCAAGATGATGTACGGTTTCTTGGGCGCGCTTAGGCACTAAATTTTTGACGTACTGAAAAAATTGATTCCAATCGATCAATAAATAAAACATCACAAATAAAATTAATACGGAATTTACAAAGCCAGTGATTACTGAGCTACCCGACATGAGTACTGTATCTATCGTAGTACTCATCAGGGAGTCAGCATTGTCGCTAATGTGTTCCGAAATCTTTTGAGAGGCGGTGCTTTTTAAGCTACCCCAATCAACATCAATATGAAAATCAGCTAATTTTGGGCCCAGCCATGCTTGCGTGTTTGAGATCCATCCTGGGAGCTGGGCTTTGATTAGGGGAATTTCTGTTTTAAGAAGGCCAACAAATAGGCTCACAATGGCAATTACGACTGCCAGACCTAGAACTACCGTGAGAGCTGCAGCCAAAGATGCGGGTAAGCGCCTTCTTTCCAGCCATAGAAAAGCAGGCCTCAGGATGTAGGCAAGGATGAATGCAGCCAGAAAAGGGGTAAAAATTTCAGCCATGACGAGTAATCCTCTAGAATTCAATGATTCTACTGACCTAGTAGCATTTTTTACTAATATTCCAGCGCTGACATGACCTCATCTACTAATTCTTCCTCAAAAGGCCTTTCCTACCGTGACGCTGGTGTCGATATTGATGCTGGGGATGCCTTGGTTGACCGCATTAAGCCGCTTGCCAAGAAAACCATGCGCGAGGGTGTTTTGGCTGGAATTGGTGGCTTTGGAGCCCTTTTTGAGGTGCCTAAGCGCTTTAAAGAGCCAGTTTTGGTATCTGGTACCGATGGCGTTGGTACCAAGCTAAGGCTTGCTTTTGAGTGGAATCGTCATGAAACCATTGGTCAAGACTTAGTGGCTATGAGCGTTAATGACATCCTAGTTCAGGGTGCAGAGCCCCTTTTCTTCTTGGACTACTTTGCGTGCGGCAAGTTGACTGTCGATACAGCGGCTACGGTTGTTGGTGGTATTGCCAAGGGTTGTGAATTATCTGGCTGCGCATTAATCGGTGGCGAAACTGCAGAAATGCCAGGCATGTACCCTCCAGGTGAATATGACTTAGCTGGATTTGCAGTGGGTGCAGTTGAAAAATCCAAAATCATTACTGGCGCAACCATTGTTCCTGGTGATGCGGTATTAGCAATTGGCTCTAGTGGCGCGCATTCAAATGGCTACTCATTAGTCCGTAAGATTATTGAGCGTGCTGGTGCAAAGCCAACGGATGATTTAGGTGGTCGTTCATTGGGTGATGTCGTGATGGCGCCAACTGAGATTTATGTGAAGCCACTTCTCAAATTGATTGCTGAAATTAATGTAAAAGGAATGGCGCATATCACTGGCGGTGGTTTGGTGGATAACGTGCCACGTGTACTTCCAGAAAATACTCAAGCTGTTTTACATCGCGATAGCTGGCAAATGCCAGACCTTTTCCGCTGGTTGCAAATGAAGGGCGGCGTTGCTGATGTAGAAATGGTGCGCGTATTTAACTGCGGCATCGGTATGGTTGTGATTGTTGCGCCTGATCAAGTAGATACAGCAATCAAATCATTAACTGCGCAAGGTCTTAAGGCTTGGACAGTTGGTGAGGTGGTGGAGCGTCCAAAAGATGCGCCACAAACCATCGTTATCTAAACGATCTATTTTTATTTTTGGATGAGATTGCTTTTGCAGTAATCTAATGCCGCCTTCAGTTCTTCCGGGTTGAAGGGGTCAAATGTGCTTCTTCCATCTATTGCACGCAGCCAAGTCAGTTGACGCTTACCAAGTTGGCGCGTGGCTGCCAATGCTTTGTAGCGCATTTCTTCAGCATCAATTTCACCATTGAGAAACTCCCAAGCTTGGCGATAACCAACCGAACGTATCGCTGGAAGATCCGCATGCAATCCAGTATTGGTACGCAGAGTTTTGACTTCATCCATAAATCCAGCGGCAAGCATTTCATCAAAACGCCTTTCTAAGTTCAGATGTAATCGCTTACGATCGCTTGGTTCAAGTGAAACTAACTTAATCCATGACGGAATCGCTGAGCCTTCTCTGCCATCTTCACTGGGTGAGTCGGCCAGTAATATGGACATCGGTTTGCCAGTAATTTCATAAACTTCTAGAGCGCGCTGCACTCGCTGAGAATCATTTGGCTTTAAGCGTGCTGCAGTTTCAGGATCAATCTTGGCAAGCTTGTCGTGCATTGCTGGCCAGCCAATGGCTTTACCCTCTTCATCCAAGCGAGCACGAATTTCAGGATTTGCTGGAGGGAGCGAGGAGAGGCCATGCGCCCACGCCCGCCAATACAACATCGTTCCGCCAACCACCACTGGAATATTGCCTCGCGCGCGAATCTCGGTGCAAAGACGTTTTGCATCATTAGCAAAACGTGCCGCTGAATACACTTCAGTAGGATCGATTATGTCAATCAGATGATGAATAACCGCTTCTTGTTCTGACTTAGTTGGTTTGGCACTCCCGATATCTAGACCCCGATAGACCAAAGCAGAATCCATACTGATAAGTTCAATCGTTAGGCCAATGGATTTAGCATACGCAGCCAAAGACATGGCGAGATGGGTTTTGCCTGCTCCAGTGGGCCCAACAATACAAAGCGTTGAGACTTCATCAGGAGCATGCATAGGCTGAATGTAGGGTTCAGTTGGCATACCTGATTATAAGAGCCTGTTAATATCCGCAACAACCCATAAGTTAGAGAGCGAGTTGATGGATACCCTTTTGCAAATCAGTGATTTATTGCTGCATATTGATAAACATCTAGATGTGGTGATTCAGCAATACGGTCCTTGGGCCTATGGCCTCCTATTTACTATTGTTTTTGCAGAAACAGGCTTAGTGGTTGCACCTTTCTTGCCTGGAGACTCACTCTTATTCATTGCAGGTGCCTATTGCGCTACCGAGCATTTCAATATCTGGACCTTGTGTATGGGTTTATTGATTGCTGCAGTCGCGGGTAATACGGTGAACTACTTCATTGGTCGTTGGATTGGTAAAAGGGTGTTCAGTAGTCAATCGCGCTGGATTGATCAAGGCGCTTTATTAAAAACCCACGCGTTTTATGAAAAGCATGGTGGCAAAACAATCATCCTTGCCCGCTTCTTGCCAATTATTCGTACCTTTGCACCTTTTATTGCGGGCGTATCCGAGATGAACTTCTCACGCTTCCAGTTATTCAATATCACTGGTGCGGCGTTGTGGGTCTTTGGGTTGGTAGTTGCTGGCTATTTCTTTGGCAATATTCCCGTTATCCGTCAGAACCTCAATGTGATCGTGCTGGTTGGCGTGGGTGCAGCTGCTGTGCCAGTGTTATTTGCAGCAGGCTATAAAATTTTTCAGCGCAATAAAAACTAACAGAAGTTTAAAAACCAAAGCACTAACACTAACGCCCAATCGGCTTTAGTGCAGCTTGGTTTGACTTTCAAGCGTAGCAATATGCTCACGGATATCGCTGGCATCTTCAGCTTCTGGAACTTCGCTGAGATAGCGATGCATATCCGCCAATGCGGGACGCAAGTACTCTAGTTGCGCAAAGATCAAACCTCTGTCCCGAATCTCTTCAATAGAGTCTGGTAACAGGATCACCAAGCGCTCTTGAATGCCTAGTAAACGCTCCCAGCGCTCATGTTCCGAGTAAATCATTTTGAGATTTCTTAGAAAGCGCGACAGAATCTCTCTCGAGCTAGAGGCGCGCAGGAATATATTGAGCGGCAGGCTCAAGTCACCCCGATAGCCTTTAGCGTCTAAGTAGGGATCGAGCATTTCTTGTAACTGAGTCTTTGATAACGATTCACCAGTCAAGGGATCCATGATGACTTCACCCTGCTGCAAAGAGATGCGCATCATGAAGTGATTTGGAAATGAAACCCCCCGAATTTTCAAACCAATTTGATTGCCTAATTCCATCATCAAAATCGCTAATGAGATGGGGATCCCTCTGCGATTTTCGAGAATGTAATGCAAGTACGAATTCTCGGGAGCATAAAAATCATTTGGATTTGGGCCAAAACCCAACTCGGTATAAAAGAAATGCTTCAAAATTTGTAAGCGCTGAACGGGTGAGGTATCCGGCGTGATGCGAGTTTTGAGTTTGTTGCCCATCTCATCAATTTGATCTAGAACCCCTTGAACATCTAAATCAGGATAAGCGTGCTGTGCGACAGCGATTGCTGCCTCCGTTAAAGGAAGATGTTCGTCTTCAGCAACTAGGGAGGTGAAATAGTCGAGTTGTTGTGTTGGCATACTGGCTATTTTGCATGACGCAAGAATTTTTGCCAGCGAATTCCAACTAAACCCAGTGATGCGAAGTAAACAATGGCCGCAAGACCTAGCCATGCTCCTACCAAGCCAATACGTAGCCATGGCTCAGCTTGCAGGGCAATCCAATTGTGTGTGCCAGCAGCATAAAAAAGCACTGCTGCGAAGGGGATGAGCGCTAGAAATAGCTGACCGAGATACTTGATCCAGCCTGAATTCGGCAGGGCTCCGCGTCGATGCAGTCCAACCCAGAGCAAGGCGGCATTCAGACAAGCACCAGTGCCAACTGAAAGGGCAAGGCCAGCATGACCAAGCCAAGGTACGAATACTAGATTGGCTAACTGAGTGGCTACTAAAACGAGTAGCCCAATCTTCACGGGTGTGCGGATATCTTGACGTGAATAAAATCCAGGCGCCAAAATTTTCACCAGAATCAAACCAATGAGGCCAACCCCATAAGCCGCTAATGCACGTTGCGTCATCAAGACATCAAGCGCACTGAATTTGCCGTAGTGATACAAGACCGCCGCTAAAGGCTCGCCAAAGATAAAGAGTGCAATTGCGCAAGGTGCAGCTAGCAGGAAGGTGAGCTGCAATCCCCAGATGAGTAACTCACCAGCATGTACTAAATCATTTTTGGCGTTGGCCTTACTGAGACTTGGTAAAAGAACGGTTCCCAAGGCAACACCCAGTAATGCTGTTGGAAATTCCATCAAGCGATCTGCGTAAGATAACCATGACACACTTCCTGCCTGCAGACGCGAAGCAATATTCGTATTAATGATCAGAGAGATTTGCGCAACAGAGACTGCAAAAACTGCTGGGCCCATTAATTTCATGACGCGCCTAGCTTCCGGGTTGGTGACGGCTGATTTAATGGCGCCAGGTAACAAGCCAATACGAGGCAATAGGCCGAGTCGAGCAAGCGTTGGAACTTGAAGGGCAAGCTGGAGTATTCCGCCAAGCAAAACACCAATGCTTAAGGCATAAATTGGCTGCTCTAAGTGGGGAGCCAAAAAGATGGCGCTACCGATTAAAGCAAGGTTGAGCAAGACAGGCGTAAATGCCGGAATTGCAAAGCGGTGATAAGTGTTCAAGATCCCTGCTGAGAGAGAGACCATAGAAATCAGTCCAATATAGGGGAACATGATTTGGGTCATAACGACGCTGGCGTCATAGGCTGGACCACCTTTAAACCCGGTAGCAATCACCAGAATGAGTACTGGGGCACCAATGACTCCTAGCAGTACCGTGAGCAGCAAAGCCCAAAATAAGAGCGTGGCGACTGCATTTATGAGGATTTTGGCCTTAGTTTGGTCTTCGTTTGTGGCAATTTCGCCCAAAATCGGCACAAAAGCTTGAGAAAAGGCTCCTTCGGCAAATAGCCGACGTAGCAAATTGGGTAGCCTAAAAGCAACATTAAAGGCATCTGTCCACTCGGAGGCCCCAAAACTACGGGCAATCAGGGTCTCCCGGAGCAGGCCCGTAATACGGGACAGCATGGTTAGGGAGCTGACCTTGGCAGCGGCAGAAAGCAGATTCATGAGGCGATTTTCACCTATTTATCGGTCGGCTGGGCTTTTTTGCCCCTTTAAGGTAAAATCTTGGGTTTTGGCGAGCTTGCTTATGATTCTGGCAAGTCCGCAAGATTTTTAACTAATCGCATTTTGCATTTTATAGAGGCAAGGTTTAAAGATGGCCAATACAGCACAAGCGCGCAAGCGTGCACGCCAAGCAGTAAAACAAAACGAACATAACTCCAGTTTGCGTTCAAAGCTCCGCACTTCCATTAAGGCAGTTCGTAAAGCGATTGAAACTGGTGATAAAGCTTCTGCAGCGAAAGTTTTCGCGGCAACTCAAGCAACAATCGACAAGATTGCTGACAAAAAGATTGCTCACAAAAACACTGCAGCTCGTCAGAAGTCACGTTTGTCTGCAGCTATCAAAGCGATGGCAGCGTAATACAGTTTTAGTTTTAGGCTGGTCGAAGTAGTTTCGACCTAAGCCCGCTCCTCATCAGAGCGGGTTTTTGTTTTTAAGGCTGGGCTGGGGTTGTTGGGTTGAACTCACACGCCTCTTCGATTGGTAGGCTATTGTCTTTGGCAAAGTTCATGACAAAGTCTAGCGCTCGAGGATCTAGGTCCCTCAGTCGAGTATCAATAACAACGCATTTCACTTTTGCAATAAGCACTGGTCTGACATAGGGCGAATAAGTGAAGCGAGGGTCCCCGGAATCACCGGGAGGGCGAAAAGTAGCCATCACCCCGCACAGACGCTCCGCCCAATCGCTGGGTCGAAATGGTTTGCCAGAAGTGGTAATGCCTTGAATGAAAAGCTTTTTGTGGTTCAAGTTCGCGTAATGATGGTTGTAAGAAATAGTATTACTAAGTCCTCTAGCTTAACAGCCCAAGTTGGCCGTAAGATGGCTTTAGGGTCTATTTTCGTGCAGCCGAATGTTTGAAGAAAAAAATGCAAGCCAAAACTTTAGTAGAAAGCTCAACTATGACATCGCTGGCAAAGCCTCAAGCGCCCGGTAAGGTAAAGCACTACCTGCAGTTTTCTGATCTGACTCGTGAAGAGTATGACTATTTACTCAAGCGTTCGGCGTGGCTTAAGGCCAAATTCAAGAGCTATGAAACTTGGCACCCACTGCATGACCGCACTTTGGCCATGATTTTTGAGAAGCACTCCACTCGTACTCGCCTCTCCTTCGAGGCAGGCATCCATCAGCTTGGTGGTCATGCGGTATACCTGAACACCCGAGATACCCAATTGGGTCGTGGCGAGCCTGTAGAGGATGCTGCTCAGGTGATTTCAAGGATGACAGACATCATCATGATTCGCACCTTTGGCCAAGACATTATTGAGCGTTTTGCTGCTAATTCACGGGTGCCGGTAATCAATGGCCTAACAAACGAATTCCACCCTTGCCAAGTATTGGCCGATATCTTTACGTTTGTTGAGGCCCGTGGTCCGATTCAAGGAAAGACGGTAGCTTGGGTAGGCGATGCCAACAATATGGCCTATACCTGGTTGCAGGCTGCTGAATGCCTCGATTTTCAGTTGCGCTTCTCAGCGCCAGAGGGTTATCAGTTAGATGCAACGCGTTTGTCACCAAAATCCGCCAAGCATTTAACCATTTGCGCTGACCCCAAAGAAGCTTGCAAAGGTGCTGATCTAGTGACTACCGACGTCTGGACCAGCATGGGCTATGAGGATGAAAATACCTTACGTATGAATGCTTTCCAAGATTGGATGGTGGATGAAGAGTTAATGGCTTTGGCTAAGCCTAATGCGCTATTTATGCACTGCTTACCGGCACACCGTGGTGAAGAAGTTTCAGCAGAAGTTATTGACGGGCCACAAAGTATTGTTTGGGAAGAGGCGGAAAATCGTTTGCATGTCCAAAAGGCCCTGATGGAGTATTTACTCTGTGGTCGTTTGGATTAAGTAATAAAACTTCAGCAATAAAATAATCAGTAAGTAATAAGCAATTCGTTTTCATTAATTTTGATTGAATAAGAAAAACATGTCCGATATTAAAAAAGCAGTCTTGGCGTATTCCGGCGGTCTAGATACCAGCGTGATCTTGAAGTGGCTTCAAGATACTTATGGCTGTGAGATCGTGACCTTCACCGCTGACTTAGGTCAGGGCGAAGAGCTGGAACCAGCGCGCGCCAAGGCTTTGCAATTTGGCATCAAGCCTGAAAACATTTTTATTGATGACTTGCGCGAAGAGTTTGTACGTGACTTCGTATTCCCGATGTTCCGTGCGAATACGATTTACGAGGGTGAATATTTGTTGGGCACTTCTATTGCGCGCCCATTAATCGCTAAGCGTCAAATTGAAATTGCTCGCTTAACTGGTGCTGACTCTGTATCGCACGGCGCGACCGGCAAAGGAAATGACCAGGTTCGCTTTGAATTAGGTTACTACGCCCTTGAACCAGGTATCAAGGTGATCGCTCCTTGGCGTGAATGGGACCTTCTCTCACGTGAGAAGTTGATGGCTTACGCAGAAAAGCATGGCATTCCGGTTGAGATGAAGCATAAGCAAGGTGGTTCACCGTACTCAATGGATGCGAACCTCTTGCACATTAGCTATGAAGGTCGTCACCTCGAGAATCCAAACGCAGAGGCAGAAGAGTCTATGTGGCGTTGGACCGTTTCTCCTGAAAAGGCTCCAGATGCCCCAGAAATTATCGAAATCGAATTCAAGGCTGGCGACCCAGTAGCAATTGATGGAAAAGCCTATAAGCCACACGAGTTATTGGCTGAATTAAATCGTCTTGGCGGCAAACATGGCATTGGCCGTCTCGACTTAGTGGAAAACCGCTTTGTTGGCATGAAGAGCCGTGGCTGTTATGAAACGCCAGGCGGCACCATTCTTCTAAAGGCTCATCGTGGTATCGAAAGTATCACCTTGGACCGTGAAGTAGCCCACTTAAAGGATGATTTGATGCCTCGTTATGCCAGCTTGATCTACAACGGTTTGTGGTGGGCGCCAGAGCGTCTCGCACTCCAAACCTTGATTGACCATACGCAGCAGGCTGTTAACGGTGTTGTTCGCCTCAAGCTCTACAAAGGTTCCGTCTCCGTGATTTCACGTGATTCAGCAAATACTTTGTTTGATCAAAATATTGCAACCTTTGATGATGATGGTGGCGCATACAACCAAGCAGATGCTGGCGGCTTTATTAAGCTTAATGCTTTGCGCATGCGCATTGCTGAAACTGCTAGACGTAAGCGCGCAAAGAAATAATCAAAACCAACTAGTTTAGAAAGAACCAAGATGCAATTTGATCAAGTTTCCGTAGGTAAAAAAGCCAATGTATTTTTTGATGGCAAGTGTGTTTCTCATACTGTGACATTGCCTAATGGCGTGCGTAAGTCAGTCGGTGTGGTGCTGCCAAGCACCTTGCGTTTTGACTTAAGCACTAGTGAGATTATGGAAGTGGTTGATGGCAATGCTTTCGTCAGCATCAATGGTGCCCCTGAGCAAGAGTTCAAGGCCGGTCAAAGCTGGGAAGTGGAAAAGGGTGGTTACTTCATTATTCGTGCTGAGCAACCAGTGCACTACGTTTGCCACTTTGAATAAATCAAAGGTGCTCAAACAAAACGCAGGCCGAGGCCTGCGTTTTTTATCGACTCAACATCAATAAATTTGAATGATGTTGAATTAATTTCTCGGCAAGCCCGTAACAACTGTCCCCGGGATGATTACACGCTCAGAGAACCACTGCTTGTTCATTTCCAGTGCATAGCGCACAGCTGCTTTAGGGCAGTGATTATTGGTAGTTTCAGCCTGCATCTCTTCAATGTTCACAATCTTGCCATCATCCGCAATGAACGCAATCGAGAGTGGAATCTTAGTGTTATTCATCCAAAAGCAGTGACCAGCTTTTTGTTCGAATATAAATAACATTCCAGAATTGTTTGGCATGCTTGCGCGGTTCATGAGACCAACCTCTCTAGCCTTAGGTGTATCGGCAAGCTCAGCCTGAATACGGTAGATGCCGGCCTTTAATTCAATAGTGGGTAGACCGACGTTAACTTGGGCGAGCGTTAGGGTGGAGTAAATAAAGAGCGCAGTAGAAAATACTTGGTGCAATAATTGTGAGGTGCTGGGGATTGATATAGACATGCTTTGTATTTTAAGTGAGGGAAATTCCAGACGAAAAAAAACCCAGGAACGAATCCTGGGTTTTTAATAATGATCTAAGGACTATTAAGCCGCTTGGATATTGGTAGCTTGCTTGCCTTTAGGACCTTGGGTAATGTCAAACGTTACCTTTTGGTTTTCCTTGAGGGTTTTGAACCCAGGCATAGTAATTGCGCTGAAATGCGCGAACAACTCTTCTTCACCATCATCAGGTTTGATAAAGCCAAAACCTTTTGCATCATTGAACCACTTAACAATTCCGGTCGCCATGCGAACTCCATTACATAAACTTAAAACAACCGTGATGAGGGTAAATACTTTTTAATCAGTCTCAATCCACAACACGCCTAAATAGAACCTCTCTTGAAGCCTACCCCCCGATTGTTTGCCCTTTTTGGAGGGGTGTCAAGGAGTTATATGCCCCTACCCCCTAGTAATTACCCCTTTTTTTATCGAAAAATGCCCCAATATGGGTTTAAGAGGGGTTTTTGCGTGTTTTTCGCAACATGACCCCTGTAAATTAAAGTTTGGATATCTGTGTTTAGAATGTTTCTCATGAGTCGCGCTCCCAAAAATCCCACCACTGGCAACCCCAGCAATCCGTACGTTGAAGATACCCTTCTGCTCGAAAAGCAAATCGAGCAAGTTAAGGCGCCTTCGATGTATAAAGTTTTATTAATGAATGACGATTACACGCCAATGGAATTTGTGGTGATGGTGATTCAGGAGTATTTTAATAAGGATCATGAAACAGCTACACGCATCATGTTGCAAGTACATTTAGTTGGCAAGGGTGTTTGCGGAGTATTTACCCGCGATGTTGCCGCTACGAAAGTGCATCAAGTTATCGAACTCTCCCGTGAAGCGGGTCACCCACTACAGTGCACTATGGAGGAAGCATGATTGCCCAAGAATTAGAAGTGAGTTTGCACATGGCGTTTGTTGACGCAAGGGCATCGCGACATGAGTTCATTACGGTCGAGCATTTACTCGCAGCCTTATTAGACAACGCTACTGCGGTAGAGGTCTTAAAGGCTTGCGCAGTCAATATCGCAGAGCTACGCGCTCAACTCAAAAACTTTATTAATGACAACACACCTGTTGTACCGGGGAATGATGAGGTTGATACGCAGCCCACGCTGGGATTTCAGCGTGTGATTCAGCGCGCCATCATGCATGTGCAGTCAACATCAAATGGCAAGAAAGAAGTGACAGGCGCAAATGTGCTGGTCGCCATCTTCGGTGAAAAAGATTCGCATGCGGTTTATTTCTTGCAGCAGCAGGGTGTAACACGCTTAGATGTCGTGAACTTCATCAGTCATGGTGTGCGTAAAGATCAGTCCGAGCATGTAAAGCCCGTTGAGCCTTCGCAGGAGGCTGAAGAATCTGCCTCTTCTGGTAAAGAAAGTCCTCTTGAGCAATACACCCAGAACCTTAATGTGATGGCCCGTCAAGGCAAGATTGACCCATTAATTGGGCGCGAGAGCGAGGTAGAGCGGGTGATTCAAGTGCTCTGCCGTCGTCGCAAAAATAATCCGTTATTGGTGGGCGAGGCTGGGGTAGGTAAGACAGCGATTGCTGAGGGCTTAGCTTGGAGAATTGTGAAGGGCGATGTGCCAGATATTTTGGCTAACGCTACTGTTTACTCTTTAGACATGGGTGCTCTTTTAGCGGGCACTAAATACCGCGGTGATTTTGAGCAACGCTTGAAGAGTGTTCTCAAGTCACTCAAAGATCACACTCATGGCGTTTTATTTATTGATGAGATTCATACGCTGATTGGAGCGGGCGCAGCTTCTGGTGGCACATTGGATGCAAGCAATTTATTGAAGCCTGCTTTGTCTAACGGCCAACTGAAATGTATTGGCGCAACCACCTTTACGGAATACCGTGGCATCTTTGAAAAGGATGCAGCTTTATCACGTCGTTTCCAGAAGGTGGATGTTGTGGAGCCAACCGTAGATCAAACAGTGCAAATCTTACGTGGCTTAAAGTCTCGCTTTGAAGAGCATCACAGTGTGAAGTATGCGGCTGGCGCTTTAGTCGCTGCTGCAGAACTTTCTGCTCGCTATATCAATGATCGTCATTTGCCAGATAAGGCGATTGACGTCATCGATGAAGCCGGTGCCGCTCAACGTATTTTGCCCAAGTCCAAGCAGAAGAAAACTATTGGTCGCCCAGAGATTGAAGAAATTGTGGCAAAGATTGCGCGCATACCGCCACAATCAGTCACAGTCGATGACCGTAGTAAGTTGCAAACACTGGATCGCGACATTAAGAGCGTGGTCTTCGGTCAAGATCCTGCGATCGAGGCCTTGGCTAGCGCTATCAAAATGACTCGTGCTGGTCTAGGCAAGATCGATCGTCCAATCGGTTCATTCTTGTTCTCCGGACCAACTGGTGTTGGTAAGACTGAAGTTGCTAAACAGCTTGCCTACATTCTGGGTATTGAGTTGCTCCGTTTTGATATGTCCGAGTACATGGAGCGTCATGCAGTGAGTCGCTTGATTGGTGCGCCTCCAGGTTATGTAGGATTTGATCAGGGCGGTTTACTCACTGAGGCCGTAAATAAGAAACCGCATTGCGTGCTTTTGCTTGATGAAATTGAAAAAGCCCACCCGGATATTTTCAATATTCTCTTGCAGGTGATGGATCATGGCACTTTGACGGATAACAATGGTCGTAAGACTGATTTCCGTAACGTGATCATCATCATGACTACTAATGCCGGTGCTGAGGCAATGCAGAAATCAACCATTGGCTTTACCAATGCCCGTGAGTCTGGTGATGAGATGGCTGATATCAAGAAGTTCTTTACGCCAGAGTTCCGCAATCGCTTGGATGCCATTGTTTCCTTCAAAGCTCTTGATGAGTCGATCATCATGCGCGTGGTTGATAAGTTCTTGATGCAGTTAGAGGAGCAACTCCATGAGAAGAAAGTGGATGCCACGTTTAGTCCTGCCTTGCGAGCCCATTTGGCTAAGCATGGCTTCGATCCTTTAATGGGCGCTCGCCCGATGCAACGCATCATTCAAGACACTGTGCGTAAAGCACTTGCTGATGAGCTACTGTTTGGTAAGTTAGCTCAAGGCGGTCATGTGGATGTTGATATTGATGCTGATGGCAAAGTCCTATTGAACTTTGATGCTCCAGTATTGCCAGGAAAACGTTCTAAAGCTGATGTAGCACCTGCTGAAGAAATTTAATTCACTCATTTTTTAAATAAAAACCACCCAAAAAAGGAAGATATGTCTCATCACGATAAATTACTAGAAGCTTTTGAAAATTACAAAGCTGAGAATGAAAAGTTTCAAGGCAAAGGTATTAAAGCTTCTGCAGCACGCGCTCGTAAGGCTTTGCAGGAGATTGCTGGTTCTTGCAAAGAGCGCCGAAAAGAAATTACTGCTGCAAAAGAATCTCGTGAAGGCGCTGGTGCAGGCATGTCACAAGATGCGGCTCGTAAGGCCCATATTCGCAAGTAAGTAATTTGTAATCTAAGAAGAGCCACCTTTGGGTGGCTTTTTTATTGCTTGGTTGCAAGCAATGTGCTGAAGTTAGTTGCTCAGGTTATTTAAGAATAGAATCTCTTCTTTAGGCAATTTAAGCAATATTTCTATATATGAGCTCATCCGATGGTTTGGCAAAAAATTCACTAGGCGTATTTGAGTCAATCATTATGGGTATTGCGGGGACCGCACCCGCCTTTAGTGTTGCCGTAACTAGTGCCGCTATTGTTGCCTCGGTCGGTGTTTTATCTGTAGGGAGCATTTTGTATTGTGGTCTCATCATGTTTGGGATCACCTTAGCTTTCATTCATTTGAGCAAGATTCAGCCTAACGCTGGTGCTGCTTATGCTTGGGTGGGTCATGTTTTTGGACCTGCTTGGGGATTCTTTGCTGGCTGGGGTTTATTGATTGCCTCTATTTTTTTCATGGTTTCGGCAACCATTCCTGCGGCTAGTTCCACCTTGCTGCTCATCGCTCCTGATCAAGCTGAAAACACCCAACTCATTTCCGCAATAGCTGCCGTCTGGTTGACGGTGGTTTCATTAATTGTTGGGCGGGGCATAAAGCATTCCAGTTTTATGCAAATCGCGCTCACTCTTTTTGAGTCTGTTATTTTATTCATCCTGATTGCTGGTGGACTGATGAGTTACTGGTCAAATCCGGCACACCCACCTTCCTTTGTATGGATTTCTCCGCTCTCATTTTCTCCGCAACTATTTGCTACGGGTGCGCTTACGGCCATCTTTTTCTTCTGGGGCTGGGATGTCACCATGAACTTAAGCGAGGAGAGTAAGGGTGGGCAAAAAAACGCAGGTGGGGCTGCAGGCAAGGGGGCATTTTGGTCAGTACTGAATATGATGCTTTTCTTTGTGCTGATGATGGTTGTGGTTTTAATGGTCTTAACTGATCGTGAAATTGCCGACTCTGGTACCAATGTCCTTTTTGCAATTGCCAATAAATTATTCCCGGCACCCTGGAGTTATCTTGCAGTCTTTTGCACCATATTTAGCACGGTCGGAACGATAGAGACTCAAATTTTGCAGTTCAGTCGCAGCATGTTTGCAATGGCGCGAGATGGTATGTTGCATCCCGTCTACGCAAAAGTGCATGACCAATATAAGACCCCTTGGGTGGCTACTTTTGTTATTTGGTTTTTAGGTGTGGTGTTACTTTTTTCCTCATCCTTTATGCCTTCAGTGAAAGCAATCTTGACCAGCTCCATTTTGGCAATTGGATTTCAGATTTGTTTTTATATGAGTTTGACTGGCTTTGCTTGTGCATGGCATTACAGAAAAAAACTCAATGCCGGCTTCGGATCAGCCATGGCATATGTCATATGGCCTGGGTTCTCAGGCGCATTCATGGTATTCGTTGCTATTTACAGCATCCCCACTTTTGATGCATTTACCATCATGATGGGAGTTGGAGGTTTGCTTCTAGGTTTTCTGCCCTTAGCGTTTAGTCGCAAAAGAGCGCTCGCTACCACTCGTTAGAGTATTTTAATTAGGCGCGTCCTGTGCTGCCAAAGCCACCGGCGCCACGACTACTCTCGGTGAACTCGTCAACTACCTTGAGCTCTACTTGTTGTACCGGCATGACAACCAACTGAGCCAAACGCTCCATCGGCTCGAGCTTGAATGTGGTGGAGCCGCGATTCCAAGTGCTCACCATCAGCTGGCCTTGATAGTCAGAGTCAATTAAGCCAACTAAGTTACCGAGCACAATGCCGTGCTTATGGCCTAGGCCAGAACGCGGCAGAATAAAGGCCGCATAGCCTGGATCTTCAACATAGATCGCCAATCCAGTAGGCACAAGCACCGTTTGACCAGGGGCAATTTCAATCGCTTCGTCAATACAGGCACGCAGATCTAATCCAGCGCTGCCAGGGGTGCCATAGCTTGGCAACTGATCGCGCATACGTTCATCGAGAATTTTGACTTGGAGGGATTGCATGATGTTCCTAAAACGGGGATTTAAATTTTCTTAGCAACTAGCGCAATGAGTTGACGTGCAAGCTGAAGCTTTTCTGCTTTAGCAATTTTTTTGCTGCCGCTGGTGTCAATCACGAGCAATTGATTGAGGTCGCTGCCGAATGTATCGGGACCAATGTTGCCAACAATCATCGGAATGCCTTTGCGCTGACGCTTCTCATCAGTATGTTTTTCTAGATCAGTTGACTCTGCTGCAAAGCCTACGCAATAGGGGTGCGGCTTACCGCCTTTAGTTTTCACTGTCTTAGCAACATCAAGCAGAATGTCTGGGTTAGCTGAAAACTCTAAATGAGGTGCTTGGTTACCTTGGCGTTTCATCTTCTCTTTGGCAGGCTTGGCAATACCCCAGTCAGCAACGGCGGCGACTGCAAAGAAAATATCGCAGTCAGCTGCGTTCAGGGTTGCTGCATGCATTTCTTTGGCGCTAACGACATTGGTGCGGGTAATTTTTCCGGTAGCTTCAAGCGGAGTATTGAGATCGCAAGGCCCAGCAATTAAATGGACTTGGGCGCCAGCCTCAACCGCAGCTCTTGCGATTGCAAAACCCATCTTGCCCGAGCTGTGATTGGTAATGCCGCGCACTGGATCAATTGCTTCAAATGTGGGGCCTGCAGTAATTAATACTTTTTTACCGGCCAATACTTTTTTCTGAAAGAAGGCAATGACTTGCTCAGTGATTTCAGCAGGCTCGAGCATTCTGCCCATGCCCACTTCGCCACAAGCTTGGAAGCCGCTGGCAGGCCCAAGAAGGGTAACGCCATCGTCTGCAAGTCTTTTAACGCTTCTTTGGGTAGCCGCATGTTCCCACATCTGCTTGTTCATGGCCGGCGTGAGTAATAGAGGGCAATCTCTTGCAAGACATAAGGTAGTCAGTAAGTCATCAGCTAAGCCCAGAGAAAGCTTGGCCATGAGATCTGCACTTGCTGGCGCAATCAGAATCACATCTGCAGAACGTGATAACTCAATGTGCGCCATATTGTTTGGAATGGTGCTATCCCATTGACTCAAGTAAACCGGATTACCAGTGAGGGCTTGCATAGTTACAGGGGTCACAAATTGCTGTGCAGCCTCGGTCATCACTACTTGTACGGATGCGCCTTCTTGCATGAGTTGACGTGCAAGCTCAGGGGCTTTATAGGCCGCTATCCCACCAGAGATTCCGAGAACGATCTTCTTATTAATAAGTGATTGCATGGCGCCAGCTTAATGGGATTGGGCAGATTTGCCAAATGACTTGCGTAATTCACCCCAAATAATAAGGGCGGCACCAATGCAGATGGCGCTATCAGCCACATTAAAGGCAGGCCAATGCCAAAGACCGTAATGTAAGTCAACGAAGTCAACTACAGCGCCATACATCACGCGATCCAAGACGTTGCCCAGTGCGCCGCCTAGAATGAGGCTCAAGGCTGTGCAGAGTAGCTTATCGCTTTGGTTTTTATATAGCATCCAAATAATGTAAACGGATGCCGCTAGCCCAAGAATGGTGAAGAACCAGCGCTGCCAACCAGAGCCTTGCGCCAGAAATGAAAATGCTGCGCCAGGATTAAAGAGAAGTAACCAGTTCATAAAAGGCAAAACGGGTTCAGGCACACCCATTTGCAAATTACTGAGCGCCGACCACTTGCTAAGTTGATCTAGCAATAACACGACGACAGCAATTGCTAGATAACGAGGTAGAGCAAGACTTTTCATATGGCTGCTACTCAAGCGAAGAGGCGATGGTCACCATCACCAAACAAGTTGCTAATACAGCGACCACATAATTCTGGATGGTCGGCATTGCTTCCTACATCTTTGGTGTGATGCCAGCAGCGACCACATTTTTTATATTGGCTGCCGCGTACCAAAACTTCTAACCCCTCATTACTGAGTTCAATATTGGCGCTAGAGGTGATGGTTACAAAGCGTAAATCATCTTCTAATGAGTGGAGGATGGCGAAATCAACATCACCGACTTTGATCGTGAGTTCAGCTTGCAGCGATGAGCCTACGTTACCTGCTTCGCGCTCAACCTCAATTGCTTTAGTCACTTCAGAACGAATTTCACGAATACGATTCCATTTAGCCAGCAATTCCTCAGCATGAGCAATCTTAGGGAACTTGCCGAACTCTTCCATAAAGATCGATTCTGCAGGCTTGCTGCCTGAGCCATGGGGGAAGTCTTTCCAGGCTTCCTCTGCGGTGAAGGAGAGGAATGGCGATAGCCACTTTAAGAGGTTTCGGGTGATATGGAATAGGGCGTTCTGAGCAGTGCGACGGTCAGGAGAGTCGGGTGCGCTCGTGTAGAGGCGATCCTTCAGAATATCCAAATAGAAGCCGCCCAAGTCCTCGGAGCAGAAAGACAGCATGCGAGCTACTGCTGGTTGGAATTCATATGCTTTGTAATGCGCCTCAGTATCACTCTGCAATTGATTAGCAAGAGCAACTGCGTAGCGATCAATCTCAAGCCACTGCTCAGCAGGCATCGTGTGCTTGCTAGGATCAAAATCTGATAGGTTGGCTAGCAAGAAGCGCAAAGTATTACGAATACGACGATAGCTCTCAGTAACGCGTTTGAGAATCTCGTCTGAGATCGTCATTTCACCTGAGTAGTCGGTAGAGGCAACCCAGAGGCGAATGATCTCAGCACCGAGTTTGTCGGCAACTTGTTGAGGCGCAATCACATTGCCGACAGATTTACTCATCTTGCGGCCTTGACCATCGACGGTAAAGCCATGCGTAAGGAGTGCCTTATATGGCGGCTTGCCATCGAGCATGGCGCCAGTTAGCAATGAGGAGTGGAACCAACCACGGTGCTGGTCTGATCCCTCGAGATATAAATCGGCCAAGCGACCATTGGGCGTTTCTGCATCTGCAGTGAGTAGTTCGTTACGGTGTGATCCACGAATGACATGCCAATGGGTTGTTCCAGAATCAAACCAGACATCCAAGGTGTCACGGTTCTTTTCATACTGGGCAGCTTCTTCGCCCAGTAGCTCGGCAACTTCCAATTTTTGCCAGGCTTCAATACCTTCTTTTTCTACACGCTTAGCGATTTCTTCGAGTAGTTCAACAGTACGTGGATGTGGCTCACCACTTTCCTTATGTACAAAGAACGCCATTGGCACGCCCCATTGGCGCTGACGTGACAAAGTCCAGTCAGGGCGATTGGCAATCATGCTGTTAAGACGTTGTTTGCCCCATGCCGGGAAGAACTCAGTGTTATCGATGCCCGCTAATGCAGTCTCACGCAAGCTTGCTTTGCCATCGGATGGTTTCTTGTCCATGCTGGCAAACCATTGTGAGGTTGCGCGATAAATAATAGGCGACTTGTGACGCCAGCAATGCATGTATGAGTGAGTGTAAGTTTTATCGCGTAACAAGCTACCTGCTTCGCGCATCGCTTCAACAATCTTGGGATTTGCTTTCCAGATGTATTCATTAGCGAAGAGTGGCAACCATGATGCGTACACCCCATTACCCATCACTGGATTGAGAATGTCTTTATCGGCAAGCTTATTGGCTTTGCAGGATTTAAAGTCTTCCTCACCATAGGCGGGCGCTGAGTGAACAATGCCGGTACCCGTATCGAGCGTAACGTACTCTGCGGGATAAATTGGTGAGAGTCTTTTATAGCCTTCGTGTAACGGTGCTAGCGGATGCCAAAAAGAAATGTTTGCCAATTGAGCACCCTGGCAAGTGGCAATCACTTCGCCCTCTAGGCCATAGTCTTGCAAACAAATCTCAACTCGGTCCTTTGCCAGAATTAATAACTTGTTTCCAACATCTACTAAAGCGTAAGTTAGTTCTGGGTGGACATTCATTGCTTGGTTGGCGGGAATGGTCCAAGGGGTTGTTGTCCAGATGACAATTTGACCTGGTTTATTTGATAGCTCGGCAAGTCCAAATGCTTTTGCTAGCTGTGGGCGCTGTGCATCATCAAAGGCAAAGCCAACATCCACCGTTGGGTCAGTTTTATCTTGGTATTCCACTTCCGCTTCAGCTAGCGCGGAGCCACAATCAAAGCACCAGTTCACCGGTTTCAATCCGCGGAAGACATATCCTTTTTCCCAGATTTTCCCAAGGGCGCGAATTTCATCAGCCTCATTGCGGAAGTTCATAGTGAGGTAGGGGTTATTCCAATCGCCTAATACACCTAAGCGTTCAAAATCTTTCTTCTGTTTTTCCACTTGAACATGAGCATAGGCACGTGCTTTGGATTGCACTTCGGCAGTTGGTAAATTCTTGCCAAATTCTTTTTCAATCTGAATTTCAATCGGCATGCCATGACAATCCCAGCCGGGTACATAAACAGAGTCAAAGCCCATGAGCCAGCGTGATTTGACGATCATGTCTTTCAAAATCTTGTTTACTGCGTGTCCGATATGAATATCGCCATTTGCATAAGGAGGGCCATCGTGCAGAATGAATTTTGGTTGATTGGCATGGGCCGCACGAATCTTTTCGTAGAGCTTGTTTTTTTGCCAGCCAGCCACCCATTGTGGTTCGCGCTTAGCTAGATCTCCTCGCATTGGGAAAGAAGTGTCTAGTAGATTGACGGGGTAAGTGTTTTCTTTTTCAGACATAAGCTTTTTTCTGGAAATAATTTCTGGCATGCGTTGCATCTGCTGCAATCGCCTGTGTAAGGGTTTCGAGGTCTGGGTACTTCGCCTCATCACGGATTTTTTCTAATAGCTCTACGGTAATAATTTTTCCGTAAACATCCGCGTTGTAATCAAAGATGTGGGTTTCTAGCAATACTCTGCCTTCATCTTCTACTGTTGGTCTAACACCCAAGCTAGCTACTGCGGGAAGGGGTTTATCTGTTAGACCTAAAACCTGCGCAGTAAAGATTCCGGTTGTTGCCGGTTTGCGATGGTGGAGATGATTGGCAACTGCTAAATTCAAAGTGGGGAACCCAAGTTGACGTCCTAGTTTCTGACCATGAAGCACGTGCCCAGATATTCCGTAAGGACGCCCTAATAATTTTTCAGCTAACTGCATGTCACCAGAAGCTAGCGCAGTACGAAGTGCAGAACTAGAAATACGCTCACCATTTTCTTGAATGGTTTGGATGCTAGATACTTCAAAGCCATATTTTTCACCGGCAGCTTTCAGGCTGGCAAAGTTGCCTGCACGTTTTGCACCATAGCAAAAATCATCTCCAATCAAAATCCATTTAGCGTTCAGTCGTTTGACAATAATTTCTGAAACAAATTCTTCGGGCGACAGTTTGGCAAAAGCAGAGTTGAAGTGCTCTACAACAACACGATCCATTCCAAGCTCGGCAAGTGCGGCTAATTTGTCACGCAAATTCAGAATGCGGGGCGGGGCTTGTTCTGGTGCAAAGAATTCTTTTGGATGTGGCTCAAAGGTCATTACGCAACTGACCAGACCTTGATCCTTGGCGCCATCAACCAACTCCTTGAGCAGGGCGCGATGACCCCTGTGCACGCCATCGAAATTACCGATGGTTAGGGCACAAGCAGGTCCTGCAGAAAACTGGGTGGGGCCACGGAATACGTTCACAAAATCGCTTTCAGGGTAGCCATCAATTATATTGTGGGCATGCCTTCTATCGTCACCTTAATCTCCGGCCGCGGATCTAATTTCGAGGCCATCGTCAAAATGGCTCAAAAAGAGCAATGGCCAGTCACTTTTGCTGGGGTTATAGCGAATCACTCGGCGGCTAAGGGCCTTGATTTTGCTCGCTCGCAGGGTATTCCGGCCTTTACCATTGAGCATAAAGAGCATGTAACCCGAGAATCCTTTGATGCTGCCTTAATTGCGCAGATTGATGCCTTAGGGGCTGATTTGGTGGTTCTTGCAGGCTTTATGAGAATTTTGACTCCAGGCTTTATTCGCCATTTTGAGGGTCGCTTGATCAATATCCATCCAGCCTTGTTGCCCGCCTTCCCCGGTTTACATACCCACGAGCGGGCTCTGGAGGCTGGTGTGAAGGAGCATGGTGCCACCGTGCACTTCGTGAATGAGGGTGTGGATGAGGGTCCGATTATTTGTCAGGCCTCCGTTCCAGTGCTGGAAAGTGATGACGCGGACACCTTGGCTGACCGTGTTTTGGCTGCCGAGCATCAAATTTATCCGCGGGCCGTAAAATGGTTCCTTGATGGACGATTGCGCATAGAAGGTAATCAAGTGAAGTTACAACCCCCGGAGTCGCAATTTTTTAAATTATGAGTGCAGAACGTCCACCCCGCAGATCTGGCAGCAGACTAGCCCCACACAAAAGTTACGCGACTAAATCGAAAGATCCATTGCGTCGTCCCGAGCGTCGTAATGCCAGTGGTAATTTAATTGCGCCAGAAGGCCAAAAGAATTTTTCCAATGCGAAAGCATTACCGCAGCATGCAATTCATCTGGAGCGTTTACTTCCCGAATTGCTGAGTTTTGAACAGCCAGCTGACCGAGTGGTTAGTCGTTATTTCAGAGAAGAAAAACAACTCGGAAATCGCGATCGTGCTTTGATTGCTGAGAGTGCGTTCGCCATTTTGCGTCGTAAAAATGAGTTCTCTCAATTTGCTTCGAGCGGCGAAGGCTCTCAGCCTAGACGCTTAGCCCTATTGGGTTTGCTGTCCGCGCTTTCTGAAGGTGGATTGGGTTCTGCTAATCGTGCAGAGAGCGCTATCGCCGACTTGGCGCACGTTCTTAAGCCCGGTGAATATGAGTGGCTGCAACGTTTTGCAACGGTTGATCCTGCGGCATTAAATCCTCTCGTGCGCAACAATTTGCCAGAGTGGTTATGGGATGCATTTGGAAAATATCCTGGTGAAGAAGCTCGTGAAGAGTTAGCTAAGTCATTAATGCATCCAGCACTGTTAGATTTACGTGCGAACACCATGAAAACCAATCGTGAAGAACTGCTTGTGCAGATGAATGCATTGGGTGGTCGCTATCAAGCAATTCCAACTCCTTATGCGCCTGATGGCGTGCGCATTATGGGCAAACCTGCTCTGCAAAATACTGCTGGTTTTAAAGCCGGCATGTTTGAAGTTCAAGATGAAGGTAGTCAGCTTTTGGCTTACTTACTCGCACCTAAACGTGGTGAGATGGTTGTTGACTTTTGCGCTGGAGCTGGCGGCAAGACTTTGGCCATTGGGGCGATCATGCGCTCTACAGGGCGTTTGTATGCTTTAGATACATCAGAGCGTCGTTTAGCGAATTTGAAGCCAAGGCAGGCACGTAGTGGCCTTTCTAATGTGCATCCAGTGTGGATTGATAGTGAGAATGACGCCAAGATCAAACGCTTGGCCGGCAAGATTGATCGTGTCCTAGTAGATGCCCCTTGTAGTGGCATGGGTACCTTACGACGTAATCCCGACCTGAAATGGCGCCAGACCCCCGCTGGAGTCTTGGAGCTCAATCAGAAGCAGATGAATATCTTGGCCTCAGCTGCGCGCTTGCTAAAACCAGGCGGACGCTTGGTTTATGCCACCTGCAGCCTGTTACCCCAGGAGAATCAAGCTATTGCCGAAGATTTTCTGGCAAAACATCCTCAATTTGAGGCTGTTCCGGCAGCTGAAGTTCTTAAGCCGTTGTTTCCTAAGGATAAATTACCAGTAGGTTGTAGCTCGGATAATCCTTGGTGGCAGTTATGGCCCCATATTCATGGAACCGATGGCTTTTTTGGGGCTGTATTCCAGAAAAAAGCTGCTGCCCCAGTTGTCGAGTCAGAAAAAGACCCTCAAAAAGAGACTAAGGTCAAAAACAAGAAGGCCCCTAAAGAACTAAAATAAAGTTTTAGACCTCTTTAGGGATTCCCTTTTGAATACAGCTTCAGGTTTTGATTTGTTCCTCCATTGGCTTGCTAATGGATATTTGGATTGGTCTTGGTGGAAGATAGTTGTTTTCACCTTAATCGTTACGCACATCACGATTGCTGCGGTAACGATTTTCTTGCACCGCTGCCAAGCCCACCGGGCTTTGGATCTGCATCCCATTGTTTCTCACTTCTTCCGTTTGTGGCTTTGGCTAACAACCGGCATGGTTACCAAAGAGTGGGCGGCCATCCATCGCAAACATCACGCTAAATGTGAAACTGTTGATGATCCTCATAGCCCACAGGTTTTGGGTATTAATACAGTACTCTCTCGTGGCGCTGAGCTCTATAAAAAAGAAGCGGCTAATCAAGAGACCTTAGATAAGTTTGGTCACGGCACTCCAGATGACTGGATCGAGCACAACATCTACTCTAAGTTTTCTTGGCAGGGCGTTGCCATCATGCTCATCATCGATGTATTTTTGTTTGGCGCGATTGGCTTAACAGTTTGGGCAGTACAAATGCTCTGGATTCCGATTACTGCGGCCGGCATTATTAACGGTATCGGCCACTATTGGGGCTATCGTAATTTTGATTACGAAGATGCTTCCCGAAATATTGTGCCTTGGGGTATTTTGATTGGTGGTGAAGAGTTACACAATAATCATCACACCTTTGCAACGAGCGCAAAGCTGTCAAACAAATGGTATGAGTTTGATATTGGTTGGATGTATATCCAGATCATGAGTGCAGTTGGCTTGGCTACTGTGAAGAAGACACCACCTAAGCCGGTGCTGAGTGATTTGCGTCCTGCTGACCAGAGCACTTTAGAAGCCATCATTGCAAACCGCTATGAAATTATGGCGCGCTACAGCAAGACATTGCGCAACTTCTTTAGTAATGAAGTGCAGCATATGCAGGTCTTAGCTACGCATTTAACTGATGCGCGTACTTGGCTGGCCAAAGATGAAACTCGTTTAACTGAGCAAGAGAAAGTAAAGCTTGAGGAGCTCATGGCGAGTAATGCTCAGCTACGCAAGATGATTGAGATGCGTCGTGATCTACAGGCTATCTGGGGTCGCTCTAATGCCACTAAAGAGCAGTTACTCTCTCAGTTGCACTCTTGGTGTCAGCGCGCCGAAGAAAGTGGCTTAACAAGCCTACGTGAGTTCTCGTTGAGATTACGTCGTTACGCCTAAAGGAAAAATTTCAAGCCAAGTGCTTGGAAGAATTTCTAGACAATAAAAAACCCGCTGAAGTAGCGGGTTTTTTATTTGTTGAAAGAAGTAATTACTTCAGCTTTGTTTCTTTGTAAGCAACGTGCTTGCGAATGGTTGGATCAAACTTCATGATCTCCATTTTCTCAGGCTTTGTACGCTTGTTTTTTGAAGTTGTGTAGAAGTGACCAGTACCTGCTGATGACTCTAACTTGATTTTTTCTCTGCCGCCTTTAGCCATTTGTGCGCTCCTTAAATTTCGCCACGTGCACGAAGATCAGACAACACAGCATCGATGCCGTTCTTGTCGATAACGCGCAAACCAGCATTGGTTAAGCGCAAGCTAATCCAACGGTTTTCAGATTCAACCCAGAAACGACGATTTTGCAAATTCGGCAAAAAGCGACGCTTCGTTTTATTGTTTGCATGGGATACATTGTTGCCAACCATCGGCTTCTTCCCAGTGACTTGGCAAACTTTTGCCATGACATAACTCCATTAATTGCGAAAAAAGAAGATTGTATCAGTCTCAGCCTATTTTCGGCTAGCCCTAAATGGCTTTGTTTAGGGGGAATTGAGCATAAAGGGGGTATCTAGGTAGAAAATTACCTATCAAGTTAGCATTTACTATCATTTAAGACCAATATCCATAAGCCCAGAGTCAGAAAAAGAGAAAAAACCGCTGCCACTCACAATACAGTGATCCAAGAGCTGAATATCTACCAGTTGCAAGGCATTTGCTAGTACTTTGGTGAGTTTTTGATCTGCTTCGCTCGGTAATGGATTGCCGCTGGGGTGGTTGTGGGCCACGATGAGGGCGCTAGCATTTTTAGCAAGGGCCTCTTTTAGGATTTCACGGGGGTAGATGGCTGTTTGGGCAATAGACCCCCTAAAAAGCTCATCACACTCAATCAAGTGAAGCCGGGAGTCCAAGTAGAGACACAGAAAGACCTCATGGGGGAGGTGGCCAATTTTGGCCTGCAAGAACTCTCTGACGTGGTTAGGCGATGAAAAGATAGGGTCATGGGTCAAGCCATCCTCTAGGCTTCGCTTAACTAGCTCATATGCCGCCTGAATTTGAGACCATTTAGAAAGCCCCATGCCATGGAGGCGCGTGAATTCTTCGGGAGTGCTGGCTAATAGTCGGGGGAGACTCCCAAAGTGATGCAGTAGATCCTTAGCTAAGGCGACAGCACTTTTTCCCTTAACCCCAACTCGTAAAAAGATGGCAAGTAGCTCTGCATCGGAAAGTGCCGCTGCGCCATTTAAACGCAGTTTTTCTCGAGGCTGCTCATTTTTTGGCCAGCCCGTAATGGGGGAATGCACGGCCAGCGCAGGCCTAGATACAATCACCTTATGACTAAGCTTACTGTTTTGCCTAATTCCTATCTGACCCTCAACTATCGGCTCACTTTGCCCAGTGGGGAGGATTACATCAACACTTTTGTCGATCGTCCTGCGACGGTTTTGATGGGGTCTGGACAATTTGCTCCTTGCTTTGAGAATGTATTGCTAGGCTTGGGTGTAGGCGAGAAAAAAAGTGCGCTGCTTGCGCCGGAAGAAAGTTTTGGTGAGCGCAAAGAAGATTTAGTGCAATGGGTATCTTTGAAGGCGCTTAAAGAAGGTCGCGATGACGATGTGGAATTTAATCCTGGTGATGTGATTGAGTTCAATGCACCAGGCGGCGCTCAATACGCGGGTGTACTGCAATCGATTAATGAAGAGGGAGCTTGGTTTGACTTCAATCATCCTCTGGCGGGCAGACCGGTGACTTTTGAAGCAGAGATTGTGGCGATTTTGTAAACCATGAGCGACTTTAATAACCCAGAAATTTTGATGGCTCAGCCGCGGGGGTTTTGCGCGGGTGTAGATCGTGCTATTAATATCGTCAATGAGGCACTCATTCGCTTTGGCGCACCAATATATGTGCGACATGAAATTGTGCACAACGCTTATGTAGTCAATGAGTTGCGCGAGAAGGGCGCGGTATTCGTAGAAGAATTGCATGAGGTTCCCAAAGGGGGCATTGTTGTATTTAGTGCTCATGGCGTTTCTCAGGAAGTGCGCAAGGATGCTGAGGCGCGGGGTTTGCAGGTATATGACGCTACATGCCCCTTGGTTACCAAGGTTCACCTTGAGGTTGTCAAGATGTGCAAAGATGGCTTCACGGTATTGATGATTGGTCATGCGGGTCACCCTGAAGTTGAAGGAACGATGGGGCAAGTTAAGGAAGGTGTTTTCTTAATTGAGAAAGTTGGCGATGTGGGTTCTTTGCCTTTCCCGCCCGATGAAAAGATTGCATTTGTTACCCAGACAACACTCTCAGTAGATGAGACAAAAGAAATTGTCGATGCGCTAACGATGAAGTTTCCCAATATTGTTCAGCCCCGTAAGCAAGATATTTGTTACGCTACCCAGAATCGCCAAGATGCTGTGAAATTCATGGCGCCTCAGGTTGAGGTGGTTATTGTGGTGGGGAGCGCGACAAGCTCGAACTCTAATCGCTTGCGTGAGCTTTCTGAAAAGCTCGGTGTTCCGTCTTACATGGTGGATTCACCAGATCAGCTGAAGTCAGAATGGTTCGCTGGAAAAAAACGGGTTGGTTTAACTGCGGGCGCATCGGCGCCAGAGAGCTTGGCGCAATCGATTGTGAGTCGCATTCAGGAGTTTGGCCCAAGACAGGTTCGGGCACTTGATGGAGTGATAGAGGAAGTAACTTTCTCTCTACCCAAAAACCTAGTTGGGTAGAGTTTAGTCGACCTGCTTTAGTAGCTCACGCAGCATATTACACATCTGACGAATTTCATCATCAGATACATTTAAAGCAGGCATAAAGCGTAACAAGTTTGGTCTTGGTGAATTAATCAACAAACCTTCTGGGCCACGATCTCTGGCAAGATCAACCAGTTTTGGGCCAATATCTTTTCCAAGCATCAATGCGCGCAGTAATCCTTCGCCACGCTCGCCTTCAAGATTAAATTCTGCACAAAGCTTGAGTAATTCAGACTTGAGTAATTCACCTTTAGCTTTGACGCTATCTAAAAAACCTGGGGCTAACAGTTGCTCAATGACGCTAATTCCAACAGCAGTCATGAGGGGGTTGCCGTTATAGGTTCCACCTTGATCGCCAGGTACAAAGCAAGCTACCGCATCTGTTGCCAATAGGGCTGCTAGCGGAACGCCTCCACCAATACCTTTGCCCAAAGTCATGATGTCTGGCTCGATGCCGTAGTTTTGGTAAGCAAAGAGCGCACCGGTACGGCCGCAACCAGCCTGTACTTCATCGGCAATTAACAGAATATTATTTTCTTTAGTGAACTTACGTAGTTCACGCATAAATTCTTGAGTCGTTGGAATCACGCCACCCTCGCCTTGCACAGGTTCAAGCATGACTGCAACGGTTTTGTCGGTCACGAGTTTCTTAACGGATTCCAAATCATTTAAATCCGCCTTCGGAAAGCCCGCTACTTGCGGAGCAAACATCGTATCCCAGTTTGGCTTTCCAGAAGCGCTCATTGTGGCTAATGTGCGACCATGAAAGCTGTGATCAAAGGTAATAATTTCAAAGGCACCAGATTTATTGAGTTGACCCCATTTGCGCGCTAACTTGATTGCACCTTCATTGGCTTCAGCTCCGCTATTGGCAAAGAAGACTTTATCAAAGCAGCTGTTCTGAGTCAGTAGATTCGATAAGCCAATCATCGGTTCGTTAAAGAATGCCGGACTAGGATTAATGAGCGTCTTCGCTTGTTTATTGAGCGCCTCAATCATTCCTGGGTTGCAGTGACCTAGGCAATTAACGGCCCAGCCTTGCAAGAAATCCAAATAGCGTTTCCCATTGTTATCAGTGAGCCATGAACCCTTACCTTCGACCATGATCACATCAGGGCGCGGTGTAATAAACATGACTGAGTGGGTATCGATCGTCTGGGTTGGCTTATTCATGCTGATTTAAGGGGTGAGGGTGACAGGGTGAAATGAAGTTTCTATTATCTAACCGAATGGGTTTTATGGCGCAGGACTTATGCGGTGGCTACATCAGCCGCGCTGGTGAAGGAGTCAGCAAAGAACTCCTCCTCTGGTAATTGACACTTGGATGAGAAGTCATTTCTGGCGGCATTGACCATGACTGGGGCGCCACAGGCATAGACCTGGAAGCCCTTCATATCAGGATGGTCAGTCATCACAGCTTGATGCACAAAGCCAGTGCGACCTTGCCAGCCATCCTCTGCAAAGGCATCTGAAATCACTGGGATGTATTTAAAGTCAGCAATTTCTTTTTCCCAGGCTTTGCACAAATCATCTAAATACAGATCACTAGGGCGACGGCCACCCCAATACAAATGAATGGGTCGATGAATCTTTTTCGCCCGCATTTGTTCGATGATGGATTTGATTGGGGCAAAGCCCGTGCCAGCTGCAACAAAAATAATTGGTTTCTTAGAATCTTCTCTTAAGAAAAAGCTCCCCAAGGGACCTTCAAAACGAAGAATATCTTTTTCTTTTAATGCGGGCGTGATGGCACCAAACACAAAGTCAGTAAAGAGGCCGCCTGGCAAATGACGAATATGCAACTCAAGCGGACCTTCTTGCTCAGGCGCGATGGCGATTGAGTAAGCACGGCGTTGGCCATCCTTAAGGAGAAACTCCAAATACTGCCCAGCTAAGAACTGAAAGCGTTCTGCAGCAGGTAATTGAAGCTTGAGAATGGCGACATCACCACTAGGTTTGGTAATCGCGTTGACTCGGCAAGGCACCTTACGAATCGCAATATCGCCCGCTCCTTGGACTTCACGAGCTTCAATCAGCAGGTCTGATTGGGGATGGGAGCAGCAAAACAGAATGCCACCCGCAGTCTCATCGGCCTTGCTCAGAGCGCTTTCACTATGCTGGCCATGAGTGACTTGACCTTCTAAAACTTTACCTTTGCAAGAGCCACAGGCACCATTTTTGCAGCCATAGGGCAGGTTGATACCTTGACGAAGAGCGGCCTCCAGAAGATTTTCATCTGAATTGACAGTAAATTGTTTGCCGCTCGTTTTGAGCGTGACCTGATAAGACACTCTCATTCCTTTCAATAAATCGTTACGATGTCACTTATGCAATCTTTTGGTAAGCCTTCAATCCTGATTATTGGCTGCGGAGACATCGGTCTTCGGGTAGCCAAACAACTTTCGCGAAGCCACCGTGTCTTTGCGCTCACTTCTCAACAAAATCGCTTTCAGGAGTTGAGGGCGGTTGGCGCGATTCCTATTTTGGGTAATCTGGATCATCCAGAGTCTTTATGGCGCCTTAGCGGTTTAGCTCAAACCGTCATTCATCTAGCGCCACCGCAAAATGGTGGAAATCGTGATTGCCGAACCCGCAACCTTCTCCGAATTTTAGCCCAAGGCTCCAATGCCGTCAGGCGCCTGATTTATATCAGCACCACGGGTGTTTACGGTGATCATAGGGGTGGAAAGGTGAGTGAGGCTACCCCAGTAAGCCCCCAAAGTGAGCGTGCGCAAAGAAGGGTGGATGCCGAGAGAATTCTCCGTTTATGGGCGCCCGCCCATGGAGTGACTTTGACTATTTTGCGCGTCCCGGGAATTTATGCGGCAGACCGCTTGCCGATTGAGAGGCTTCAGGCGCAAACACCCGCATTGCTGCCAGAGGAAGATGCTTATTCCAATCATATTCACAGCGATGATTTGGCAAGGTTAGTGTGTGCAGCGGTTTATCACGGCAAACCCCAGCGCATCATTAATGCCTGTGATGGTGGCGAGACCAAAATGGGTGATTACTTTGATGAAGTGGCGGATGCTTTTGGTCTGGAAAGGCCAGCCAGATTGCCTGGCGGCGAGTTGCAAAAAATTGTTAGTCCGATGCTTTGGTCCTTTATGCGCGAGTCACGCAGGGTTACCAATCAGCGCCTACCGGAATTAAAAACACCGCTACGCTATCCCAGCGTAGGACATTTTCTAAAAACTATTTCCAGGAATCCTTGAGGCCAACCGAACGGTTGAATACTGGTTTGCCAGGTTTGGAGTCATTCTTGTCTGCAACAAAGTAGCCGTGACGCTCGAACTGGAATTGATCTTCTGCTTTGGCATCTTTCATGCAGGGTTCTAAGTAAGCGGCAATTGTTTGCTTTGAATTTGGATTGATCGATTCTAAGAAATTCTTGTCACCACTATCTGGGTGGGGGTCGCTAAACAGGTGATCGTATAGACGCACTTCTGCAGGAATCGCTTCAGCCGCGCTAATCCAGTGAATATTGCCCTTGACCTTGTAGTTATTAGAGCCAGCGGTGCCGCTCTTGCTATCGGGAAAGTGTGTCACGTTGACTTGGGTGACATTCCCTTGTGCGTCGGTTTCAAAACCAGTGCATTCCACTACAAAGCCATGGCGTAAGCGAACACGGCTACCAGGCTGATCTCCAATCGGTGGATAAAGTCTGAAGAATCCCTTGATGGGTTCCTTCATAAAGTCGTCTGCTTCAATCCACAGTTCGCGCGTGAAATGAAATTCACGATTGCCCCACTCGGGTTGATTCGGATGGCGTGGAGCAGAGCATGCTTCTTTTACTGAGGCATCAAAGTTTTCCACTACGAGCTTGAGTGGTTTGAGTACCGCAGTAGCGCGTGGAGCCCTGACTTCTAGATCATCGCGTAATGCTTGATCAAGGGTGCTCATATCAATCCAGCTATCAGCTTTAGAGACACCAATGCGCTCGCAAAATAAGCGAATACTTTCAGGAGTGTAACCACGGCGACGAATGCCTACGATGGTTGGCATTCGAGGATCATCCCAACCCTCAACATGCTTTTCTTCTACAAGCTGCAGTAACTTACGTTTGCTGGTGATGGTGTAAGTCAGGTTGAGGCGTGCGAACTCATATTGATGTGGCACCGGGTCCTTAAAGACACCCAATTCTTTTAATGAATTCACAATCCAATCGTACAAGGGGCGGTTGTTCTCGAACTCTAGTGTGCAGATGGAGTGGGAGACATTCTCTAATGCGTCAGAGATGCAATGTGTGAAGTCATATAAAGGGTAAATGCACCATTTGCTGCCAGTGCGGTGGTGATCGGTATGGCGGATGCGGTAAACCACGGGATCACGCATCACAATGTTGGGATGCGTCATGTCAATTTTCAGGCGCAATACATGCTCGCCATCCTTGAACTTCCCATCACGCATTTCGCGGAACAAGGAGAGATTCTCTTCTGGGCTGCGATCGCGGTAAGGACTATTTTTTCCAGCTTGGCCAAAGTTACCTCGATTGGTATGAATGTCATCAGCACTTTGGCTATCGACATACGCTTTGCCATTCTGAATCAAGATTTCAGCAAACTCATAGAGTTTGTCAAAGTAGTCGCTTGCGTGATAAAGATGGGTTCCCCAATCAAAACCTAGCCACTTCACTGCATCCAAAATGCTGTCGGCGTATTCCACATCCTCTTTAACTGGGTTGGTGTCATCTAGACGCATATTGCAGCGCGCACCCCCAGCTTGATTGTTGTAATCAGCAGCTAATCCAAAGTTCAGACAAATGCTTTTAGCGTGACCAATATGTAAGTAGCCATTAGGTTCTGGTGGAAAGCGGGTGATGATCGATGGGATAGATTCCCCAGCAAGATTGGTGCGCTGTGCAAAAGCCCCGCTTGCCAAATCATGATCGATGATCTGACGCAAGAAATTAGACGATTCGGCTACAGCGCCGGCATTTGCTTTGGAGGGTTTGCTATCTTGGGACATAGCCACATTGTAGAGAAAACCCCGGCCCATAAAGAAAAAGCCCGCAAACAGCTGCGGGCTCGTTTCCGGTAGGTCTAAGACAATCAGTCTTCGACAAACGCCTCTTCGCGAGTCTTCTTGACTGCCGGCAAGGTAACCATGACCACCAAGAGTGCTGATGCAATCAGTAATCCCAAGGAAAGTGGACGAGTCAAGAAGGTAGTGAAATCGCCACGGGATAACAATAATGCGCGGCGGAAGTTCTCTTCCATCATTGGTCCAAGTACGAAGCCCAAAAGCAAAGGAGGCGGTTCGCAACCCAGTTTGAAGAAGAGGTAACCAATGATGCCGAAGGCAGCGGTCACGTATACGTCAAACACAGTGTTGTTTACGGTATAGACGCCGATACAGCAGAAAACCAGAATGGCTGGGTACATGAAGCGATAAGGAATCTTCAGTAACTTTACCCAGATACCAATCAAGGGCAAGTTCAAGAGAATCAACATCACGTTACCAATCCACATGGAAGCGATCAGACCCCAGAACAAAGCAGGGTTGCTGGTCATGACTTGTGGGCCAGGCTGAATATTATGAATAGTCATCGCGCCAACCATTAATGCCATCACTGCGTTTGGTGGGATACCTAAGGTAAGTAAAGGAATAAATGATGTTTGAGCAGCAGCATTGTTGGCTGACTCTGGACCAGCTACACCCTCAATCGCACCTTTACCAAACTCATGGCTGTATTTGGAGGATTTCTTCTCGACAGAGTAGGCGCCGAAAGATGCCAAGGCTGCTCCTCCGCCTGGCAGGATGCCTAAAATTGAGCCAATAAAAGTACCACGCAAGATAGACGGAATCATGCGTTTGACGTCTTCCTTGGTAGGAATCATGGTGGTCATCTTATTGAGGAAGCCTTCGTCCTCATCGGTCTTCTCAAGGTTGCCCATGATTTCTGCGAAACCGAATACACCCATAGCAACAGCTACGAAACCAATACCGTCACTTAATTCAGGAATATCAAACGCATAACGCGATACACCCGAGTTAACGTCGGTGCCGATCAAGCCCATTAGAAGACCCAAGACGATCATGCCGATCGCTTTGATCAGAGAGCCGGATGCTAAGACCACTGCACCAATCAAACCCAAGACCATGAGAGAGAAATATTCAGCGGGCCCAAATTTAAATGCCAACTGTGAGAGGGGTGCAGCAAAAGCGGCCAACACTAAAGTTGCCACGCAACCCGCAAAGAATGAACCCATGCCGGCAGTGAACAATGCAACACCAGCTCGACCATTTCTGGCCATTTGGTAGCCATCGATCGCCGTCACCACCGAGGATGTTTCTCCTGGGATGTTCAACAGAATCGCTGTTGTAGAGCCACCGTACTGTGAGCCGTAGTAAATACCAGCCAACATAATCAATGCAGCGATTGGAGGCAAGGCATAAGTAGCTGGCAATAACATGGCAATCGTGGCGATTGGACCCAAGCCTGGCAACACGCCAATCAGGGTTCCCAATACACAGCCGATCAGACAGTAAAGAAGATTTTGTAATGTAAACGCGGTATCAAAACCGAGAGCTAAATTAGCAAATAAGTCCATTTTCAGTATCCCGGTACGTTATTGAAGAAAGAAAGGCAGTAATGGGAACTGCAATTTCAGACCCAAAACGAATACCGAATAAGTGAAAACAATTAGAAATGTGGCATTGATTAAAGTGCCTTTCCAATGAAATTCATGACTTGCGCTGGCTGACATAAATACCAAAACGAAGACCGCTACGATAAAGCCCATCGTTGGTAGGAGGGCGCCGTATGCAATGACGGATCCAGTAATGAGGCCAATGACCTTCCAGTTGAAAGGAGGGATTTTTTCAATCGCTGCTTTGGCACTGAGTGACTTCACTAGGATTATTAAGCCCAGGGCTGTCATAACTAGGCCAAGCCAGAAGGGGAAGTATCCAGGCCCCATTTTGGCGGGAGTTCCCATTGGGTACTGGGTAGCCATGAAGGTAAAAAAGAGACCAATGACCATATACATTAGGCCGGCCCCAAAATCTTTTTGATTACGGATTTCCAAGTTGCGCTCCTTAATTACCGACTTATTTGTCGATTTATTGATGTTGAGCGATTGTAAGGCAGGATACGGGGATCTTGTCTAGGGTTTGCCCTAGACAGGTGCCAATGCGATAATTATTGCCATGAAAGTCTCCCAAATTCGCCAGGCCTATCTGGACTTCTTTGCCCAAAAAGGTCACCAAATCGTCCCTTCCAGCCCAGTAGTGCCAGGGGATGACCCAACCCTGCTATTTACTAATGCAGGCATGAACCAATTTAAGGATGTGTTTTTGGGCTTCGATAAGCGCCCATATAACCGCGCGACGACTGCTCAGAAGTGCATCCGAGCCGGTGGAAAGCACAATGACTTGGATAACGTCGGATACACCGCGCGTCACCATACCTTTTTTGAAATGTTGGGTAATTTCTCTTTTGGAGATTATTTCAAGAAGGACGCTATTCAATTTGCCTGGGATTTATTGACCCAAGTTTTCCAGTTGCCAAAAGAAAAACTCCTAGTCACTGTCTATGCTGAAGATGACGAGGCTTATGACATTTGGAATAAGCAAATTGGTGTGCCCGCCGATCGCATTATTCGCATTGGAGATAACAAGGGCGCGCGTTACGCATCGGATAATTTTTGGATGATGGGTGATACAGGTCCTTGCGGACCTTGCACTGAAATATTCTACGATCACGGCGAACATATTCCTGGAGGTCCTCCTGGAAGTCCTAATGAAGATGGTGACCGCTTCATCGAAATTTGGAATAACGTATTCATGCAGTACAACCGTGACGAGGCCGGTGTAATGCATCCGCTACCTAAGCCTAGTGTTGATACAGGCATGGGTCTTGAGCGTATTGCAGCAGTCTTGCAGCATGTTCACTCCAATTATGAAATTGACCTCTTTGTCAATCTCCTCAAAGCTTCCAAGGGGGCTGTAGATGCTGCTGGTGGCGAGAATTGTGACGCACAAAGCCCATCACTCAAAGTGATTGCAGATCATATTCGCGCATGTAGCTTTATTGTCGTTGATGGTGTCATTCCAGGTAATGCTGGTCGTGGTTATGTATTACGCCGCATTGCACGTCGCGCGATTCGTCATGGTTATAAGCTGGGTGCACGTAAACCATTCTTCTATCAGTTGGTTCCTGCGCTCGTTAAAGAGATGGGCGAAGCCTATCCGGAGTTGCGCGCCGCACAAGATAAAGTCAGCGAAGTTATTAAGCAAGAAGAAGAGCGCTTCTTCCAAACGATTGCCAATGGCATGGAAATTTTGGATGGTGCTTTAGCTGGCGGCGCAAAAGTAGTCGATGGAGAAACTGCTTTCCGTTTGCATGACACTTTTGGTTTCCCATTGGATTTAACGGCTGACGTTTGTCGCGAACGTGGCGTTACTGTTGATGCAGATGGTTTTGAAGTAGCGATGCAGAAGCAACGTGATCAAGCAAGAGCCGCAGGCAAATTCAAGGTAGCTCAGGGTCTGGATTACAAAGGCAAGCCTACGCAATTTCATGGTTATGACACCTTAAAGCATGAGGGCGCCAAAGTAACCGCCTTGTATGTAGATGGTTCTGCCGTCCCCTCTGTTAAAGCGGGCGATGCTGCCGTGATTGTTTTGGATAACACCCCTTTTTATGCTGAATCTGGGGGTCAAGTAGGGGACAAAGGCGAGCTGCGCAACGACAGTATTCGTTTTGCAGTTGAAGATACCTTCAAGATTCAAGCTGATGTATTTGGTCATCAAGGTGAAGTGCTTGAGGGTGAGCTTAAGGTGGGTGATGCTATTAATGCGTTAGTAGACAATCAGCAAAGAACCGACACGATGCGTAACCACAGCGCTACTCATATCTTGCACAAAGCCTTACGTGAAGTGCTGGGCGATCATGTGCAACAAAAAGGGTCATTGGTAGATGCCACTAAGACCCGTTTCGACTTTACTCACAACGCACCGATTACCGCTGAGCAAATTCGTCGCATTGAAAATATTGTTAATCAAGAGATTCTGGAAAACACAGCCACTTCAGGCAAAGTCATGTCTTTGGATGATGCGCAAAAGACTGGAGCCATGATGTTGTTTGGCGAGAAGTACGGCGAAGAAGTGCGAGTACTGGAGATAGGTTCTTCTAAAGAACTTTGTGGCGGTACTCACGTAGGACGTACTGGTGATATCGGCAGCTTGAAGATTGTTTCGGAGGGCGGTGTTGCAGCCGGCATCCGCCGTGTTGAGGCTGTTACTGGTAATAACGCGCTGCATTTCTTGCAAGGTTTAGAAGACAAGATTAATGAAGCTGCGGCGATTCTCAAAACCCACCCTGGTGATTTGGTTAATCGCGTTGCGCAACTTCAAGAAAGCCTGCGTCAAGCGGAGCGCGATTTAGAAAAAGTGAACTCTAAGTTGGCTGCCAGCCAGGGTGATGAGTTGGCGGGTCAAGCCATTGATGTGAATGGCATTAAAGTCCTTGCTGCTCGACTTGATGGTGCTGATGCTAGCGTGCTTCGTGAAACGATGGATGCTCTCAAAGCTAAGCTCAAAACCGCTGCTATTGTGTTGGCTTCGGTTCAGGGCGATAAGGTGAGTTTGATTGCTGGTGTAACGGCTGATTCGATTGGCAAAGTAAAGGCAGGCGATCTCGTGAACTTTGTTGCCCAACAAGTGGGCGGTAAAGGCGGCGGTAAACCAGAAATGGCGATGGCCGGCGGAACTGATCCTAGTAAGCTGGGCGCTGCTTTAGAGGGCGTTAAAGACTGGATAGCAAGCAAATGAGTGAACCAGTGAATATTGCTTTTAATGCAGAGGTAGATGCAATTGGTATGAACTGCCCATTGCCTATCTTGCGTACTAAAAAAGCCTTGGCAACGATGCAGTCCGGTGAAGTCTTAAAGATTAAGGCAACCGATGCGGGCGCCGCTCATGACTTCCCTGCATTTGCCAAGCAAACTGGTAATGAGTTGCTTGCAAGCACTACAGAAGGTGATGTACTGGTTTTCTTTATGAAGCGCAGATAAGAAAAATTCTGACGCTCATACCTCTTGGTAAGGGATCAAACAAAAAGGCAGAGAAAAATCTCTGCCTTTTTTATTCAAACTCAAAAACGATTACATTAAAGAGCGGCTCTTTAGATAAGCGGCAAAGTCTGCTGAAACCTCTGGGTGACGCAGGGCAAACTCCACGGAGGCCTTGAGGTAGCCCAATTTGCTACCGCAGTCATAGCGCACGCCATCGTATTCGTAAGCGAATACCGGCTCTTCTTTGAGTAATGCGGCAATTGCATCGGTGAGTTGGATTTCTCCGCCCGCACCTGGTTTGAGATTGCGAATATGGGTGAAGATGTCTGAGGAGAGAACGTAACGGCCAACCACCGCCAAATTAGATGGCGCATCTTTTGGTTGAGGCTTTTCTACTATGCCATCTAGGCGATAGATGCCTTTAATTACTTCAGATCCAGAAACAATTCCATAAGAGCTGCTCTTTGCGGGATCAATTTTTTCCACCGCAAGTACAGAGCCATTTTGCTCCTCAAATACCTTTAGCATTTGCTTAAGAACTGGAGGTTTTCCATCCAATAGGTCATCAGCCAAGATCACGGCGAATGGCTCATCGCGTACCAATTTTTCTGCGCACAATACTGCGTGACCTAAGCCAAGCGCTTCAGGTTGACGCACATATATGCAATCCACGTGACTGGGTTTAACGCTGCGAACGATGTCAAGCAGGGCTTGCTTATTTTTAGCCTCTAACTCCGCTTCAAGTTCATACGCTTTATCAAAGTGATCTTCAATAGCGCGTTTGCTGCGACCAGTAACAAAAATCATTTCAGTGATGCCTGCAGCAATAGCCTCCTCAACAGCATATTGAATGAGTGGTTTATCAACCACATTAAGCATCTCTTTTGGGCTCGCCTTCGTAGCTGGCAAAAAGCGTGTGCCTAAGCCTGCGACTGGAAAAACTGCTTTGGTGACTGCTTTAGTTTTTAATGGCATATAACTTCCAATCGCTTTATTTAGCTGCTTTTATTTGAGACGCTCTAATTGTGCAACAAGCTTCTCATGATTTTGCTCAAAGCCTGCTAGACGTTGTTTTTCTTGGGCAACAACCTCGGCTGGCGCACGTGCCACGAAGCTTTCGTTGGTTAATTTGCCCTTGGCTTTATTGATTTCATTAGCTAGACGCTCAATTTCTTTGCCAAGACGAATACGCTCAGCAGCAACATCTACTTCAATCTTGAGGAGGAGCTTGATATTGCCCACCAAAGCAATTGGGGCGCCCGGGGCATCTTTCTCTAAAACAGATTCATCGCTGTAGATTTTGACCTCAGTTAATTTAGCAAGCGCCATGAGATAAGGGGTCGCTTTTTCGAGGAACTCTTTTGGACCACAAATCCAGAGGGGTACTTTTTGACCGGGAGGCACCTGCATCTCGCCACGAAGATTTCTGCAGGCATCCACAATTGCTTTGATCTGCGTAACCCAGGCTTCACTCTGCTCATCAATCTTTTCAGGCTGAGCAACAGGATAAGGTTGGAGCGCAATGGTTTGTTTTTCTTGCTGGGCTAAAACTTTTCCAGATTTAGGGCCAACAGTTTGCCAAAGCGTTTCGGTAATAAATGGAATTAAAGGATGCGCCATGCGCAAAATAGTTTCCAAAACGCGCAAGAGGGTGCGGCGGGTTGCACGTTGTTGTGCTGGTGTACCAGTCTGCAATTGCACTTTAGCAAGCTCTAGATACCAATCGCAATACTCATCCCAAACAAATTGGTAAATGCTGCTGGCAATATTGTCAAAGCGATAAGCCTCAAAGCCTTTAGCTACCTCGGCTTCAGTCCTTTGTAGTTGAGAAACGATCCAACGATCGGCTGGTGAAAAATCCAAATAGCCATCAGGACCGCATTGGTTGTCACAAGGCGCAAAGCCATTGTCTTCATCGTCACCAGGGCAATTCATGAGCACAAAGCGAGTGGCATTCCAAAGTTTGTTACAGAAATTGCGATAGCCTTCGCAACGCTTTTGATCAAAGTTAATATTGCGACCAAGCGATGCTAGGGAGGCAAAAGTAAAGCGCAGGGCATCAGTGCCAAACGCAGGAATACCATCCGGAAACTCTTTCTTTGTTTTCTTGCTAATACTCTCGGCTTGTTTTGGATTCATGAGGCCAGTAGTTCTCTTGCCTACTAGTTCTTCAATCTTGATGCCGTCAATCAAATCAATTGGATCCAAAGTGTTACCTTTAGATTTGCTCATCTTCTGACCCTCAGCATCCCGAACCAGGCCATGAACATAGACGGTATGAAAAGGTACTTTTCCGGTGAAGTGGCAGGTCATCATGACCATGCGTGCTACCCAGAAAAAGATGATGTCAAAGCCAGTCACCAAAACAGATGAAGGCAAGAAGTGATTTAAGGCAGGCGTTTCTTCTGGCCAACCTAAAGAGCTAAATGGTACGAGCGCAGAGCTGAACCAAGTATCCAGAACGTCAGGGTCACGGTTGAGTTTGCCGGTGTAACCAGCCGCAGCAGCTTTCGCTTTAGCCTCTTCCTCGGAGCGCCCCACAAAAATTTGCCCATCATCGCCATACCAAGCGGGGATTTGATGGCCCCACCAGAGTTGACGGGAGATGCACCAGTCTTGAATATTCTCTAACCACTGGGTATAGGTGTTAATCCAGTTTTCTGGAACCAGCTTGATATCGCCCTTGGTTACTGCATCTAAGGCGGCGCCAGCAATCGAGGAGCCGGGTTGATACTTGTTATCGGGACTAGGTTTGGACATCGCCACAAACCATTGGTCAGTGAGCATGGGTTCAATAATGGTTTGGGTGCGATCACCGCGTGGCACCATTAATTTATGGGGCTGAACTTTTTCCAATAAGCCAGCAGCCTCTAAATCAGAAACGACTTGCTTGCGTGCTGCGAATCTTTCCATACCTTGATACGCAGCCGGAGCATTCTCATTGATCTTGGCATCCAAAGTGAGGATGTTGATCATTGGTAACTGATGGCGTTGACCTACTGCATAGTCATTAAAGTCATGCGCAGGAGTGACTTTTACAACGCCAGTACCAAAATTCAAATCCACATAGTCATCAGCAATCACGGGGATTTGGCGATCGCACAAAGGCAAACCCACTGACTTGCCGATGAGATGTTTATAGCGCTCGTCTTCTGGGTTCACCATGACGGCAACGTCACCCAATAGTGTTTCTGGGCGGGTAGTGGCAACAGTGAGGTGGCCAGAGCCATCGGTCAATGGATAGCGGATATGCCACATTGATCCATCTTCTTCTTCGCTCACTACTTCTAAATCAGAAACTGCCGTACCTAAAACAGGATCCCAGTTCACCAAGCGCTTGCCGCGGTAAATCAAACCTTGTTCATGTAGGCGAACAAAGACTTCGACAACTGCCTTGGACATCTTGCTGTCCATCGTGAAATATTCTTTGCCCCAATCAATCGAAGCGCCTAGGCGACGAATTTGACGGGTAATCGTGTTGCCGGAAGTTTCTTTCCACTCCCAAACTTTTTCTAAAAACTTTTCACGACCTAAATCATGACGAGAAACTTTTTGAGCATCGAGTTGACGCTCCACAACAATTTGAGTCGCAATACCGGCATGATCTGTGCCCGGTACCCATAAAGTATTTTTGCCTGTCATACGAGCATGACGAACCAGGCCATCCATGATGGTTTGATTGAATGCGTGACCCATATGCAGAGTGCCGGTCACATTAGGTGGGGGCAGCTGAATAGAAAAGTCCCCCTTGCCCTCATCCATGGTGGAGTCGGCGATACCTCGGCGTTCCCACTCTGGACCCCAGTAGGCCTCTATCGGGGCGGGTTCGTAGGATTTAGCGAGCTCGTCCGCTGAGCTAGCCGCTGGTGAATTAGGGGTATTTGAGGCATTTGGCATAAGAGGCAAATTATAATTGGGCTGATGTACTCAGACTTGCTCGCGAACCTCAATCCAGAACAGCGCGAGGCAGTGACCCTCCCGCCCGTCCACGAAAATGGCCAAGCCCAATCAGCCTTGATTTTGGCTGGGGCAGGGAGCGGCAAGACCCGCGTCCTCACCACCCGTATAGCCTGGTTGATTCAGACCGGCCAGGTATCCCCTATTGGCGTCCTAGCGGTGACCTTCACCAATAAGGCTGCCAAAGAGATGATGCTTCGTCTCAGTGCCATGCTGCCAATCAATACGCGGGGGATGTGGATTGGTACCTTTCATGGTCTTTGTAATCGTTTATTGCGCGCTCATCACAAGGAAGCGGGTTTACCGTCGACTTTCCAAATCTTAGATACCCAAGATCAACTATCGGCAATTAAGCGCCTTTTAAAGGGTTTAAAAGTCGATGATGAAAAATATCCTGCAAAGCAGTTGCAATACTTTATTGCCCACGCCAAGGAGCGCGGTCAACGCGCAAAAGATTTAGCGCTTGGTGATGATTTCCAAGCCAAGATGGCGCAACTGTATGCGGCTTACGATGAGCAATGCCAACGCGAAGGTGTGGTGGATTTTGCTGAACTCTTATTACGCAGTTATGAATTACTCAAACATAGCGAAGCGATTCGGACTCACTATCAAGAGCGCTTCCGTCATATTTTGATTGATGAGTTTCAAGATACCAACGCCTTGCAGTATGCATGGCTTAAATTATTGTCTGGTCATGACGTAAGTCGCATCAATGTCAGTGGCATGGGTAGTAGTTCCGTTTTTGCGGTGGGCGATGATGATCAAAGTATTTATGCATTCCGTGGCGCCGACGTTGAAAACATGCGTCTCTATGAAAAGCAATACCACCCATTGATGGTGAAGTTAGAGCAGAACTATCGCTCACACGGCCATATTCTAGATACAGCTAATCACCTCATTGCGAATAACTCCGAGCGCCTTGGTAAAAACCTGCGAACCGATGCTGGTCATGGCGAGCCAGTCCGTATTTATGAGGCGCCTAGTGATCATGCCGAGGCAGCTTGGCTGGTGGACGAGATCAAGGCTTTAGTCAATAGTGGCATCAAGCGCACTGAAGTAGCTTTACTCTATCGCAGCAATGCACAGTCACGCATTATTGAGCACGCATTATTTTCTGCGGGTATTCCGTATCGTGTGTACGGCGGTTTGCGGTTCTTCGAGCGCGCTGAAATTAAACATGCGCTCGCCTACTTACGCTTGCTCGAGAATCCAAATGACGACACTTCATTCTCTCGAGTAGTGAATTTTCCAACCCGCGGAATTGGGGCGAGATCAATTGAAGCCTTGCAAGATGCTGCCAGGGCACAACAATGTTCTTTATACCTAGCTGCCTCTACTTTAGAAGGTAAAGCCGGTGCTGCGCTAAGTGGATTTGTGCGTTTAGTAGACCACATGCGTGAAGCCACCCGTCACAACACTTTGCCAGAAACAGTCGAATTTGTAATTCAGCATAGTGGCTTGATTCAGCACTACCTCTCTGAGCGTGAAGGACAAGATCGCGTCGAGAACTTGCAGGAATTGATTAACGCTGCCACTGCCTTTATTGCTGAGGAAGGTTACGGTCAAGATGCAGCCGCCGCAATGTTGCCGGAGGAAAATGCTCCCGGCGTTGTCGAGGTTTCACCTTTGGCCGCTTTCCTATCCCACGCCTCATTAGAGGCTGGCGATAATCAAGCCCAAGCCGGACAAGATGCTGTGCAGTTAATGACGGTGCACTCAGCCAAGGGTTTAGAGTTCACTTCAGTGTTCATTACCGGTCTTGAAGAGGGTTTATTTCCCCATGAGAACAGTGTGAATGAGCAAAACGGCTTGGAGGAAGAACGACGTTTGATGTATGTGGCGATTACACGTGCCAAGGAGCGTCTGTATCTCTCACACACTCAATCACGGATGTTGCATGGCCAGGTACGCTACAACATGCCTTCCCGCTTCCTAGAAGAGCTTCCATCCGATTCATTGAAATGGCTCACCCCTAAAGCAAGAGATGCTCGCTGGGGTGGTGGCAGCTCAAGATCGGGATCCACGTGGCAAGATGGCTATACCCGTCAACGCGAATATGAGTCGAATGATTTTTTTGATTCAGGCTCTGAACGTCAAAGACCGGCGAAGCGAGTTGGTTCAGCTTCGATGGAAGTGAAAAGACTGGCCTCTCCGCCTCGCGGAAATTACCCGTTCACCATTGGGCAGAATGTGTTTCATACGAAGTTCGGTGAAGGACGCGTGACTGGTTTAGAGGGTGTGGATGCCGATGCAAGGGCGCAGGTTAATTTCAAGCGTCATGGCATCAAGTGGTTACAGCTGAGTATTGCAAAGCTTGCTGCGATTGACTGATAAATCAATTAAACAGGCAACACCACTTCATCTTCTGTGAAGCAAGCTTTCCAAGTCGCATAAAAAGAGCAGTGCATTATCGTCAAGCCCGCCATAGAAATCGGGGCGATGATGAACGAGGCTGCCTGCCCCAGATCAAGCGCATCAAAAATCATTCCCACTGTTAGCGGAATGGCAATCAGAATGGCGCTCCAAATAGCTAAATACAGAAAGAACGCGGCTTTATTGGCCCAGCACGCTAATGCGCTAGAGAAGAGTGCTTGTGGCACAGACATATCGGCCCATGCAACTAAGACTGGTGAAAACCACATCAACATTGCTACTGGTATGTACAGTATGGCGCCAAATAAAAGCACCAAGTAAACCTGACGTAAAGCCTCGGGTGTGATGGGTTTATCGCTAGTCATTAATGGCAAGAGTAATTCAAAGTCAACCAAGAGACTCAAGATAAAACTGAGCAACAAAATCATGCCGGCATATACCAGGCCTAATTGCAGAATTCTCTTTCGCACAATAAGACTTGACCGCAGGGCGATCAAATAGACCATCGGCCTAATGCGCTCCTTTTGAATGCCTTGGCGGCAAGCGGTCATGAATCCAACAGAAAGAGTTGGCGTGAGCAGAAGAACTGCAAAGACGCCAATCACTGGAATGACGACTGCTAGTTGCGCTGCAAAGACGTACATAAAGACCAGCATTAAAAAGCCCAAGGGATTTTGTTTAAAGAGCCAAATGCCTTGTCTAATCCAGGTGTAGCCTTCTTTGGGTGCTACGGAATTCAGTTTCATAGTGAGCGGCGACTTAAAAGAATGCGTTCAAAGTGCGTAGGGTCATGCGGGGTTAGCATCTGCGCATCACGCGGCAAATAGAAGTCCCAGAGTCTTGAAACCCAGAAGCGTAAAGCTGCTGCACGCAACATGAGTGGCCAGCTAGCTTGCTCTTCTTTGGTGAGAGGGCGAACTGACTGATAGGCTTTCATGAACGCGTCTAAGCGAGCAGGATCTAAATCTTGCTTGTTATCTGCAAGACACCAATCATTGGCAGTGACGGCGATATCAAATAGCCATTTATCAGTGCCAGCAAAGTAAAAATCAAAGAAGCCACCCAAATGATCTTGAGAGATATCAGATCCTTTGGGATCAAATAAAACATTGTCGCGAAAGAGATCGCAATGACTCGCCCCTTGCGGCAATCCATCATAGGTGCCTGAGGCAAAAAATTCCTCTTGAGTTTGTAACTCATGAGTAATGAGCTCTTTCTGGGGCGTGCTTAAGTTTGGTAATACCGAAGGTATTGTTTTCTGCCACCAAGCAACGCTACGAAGATTCTCTTGGGACTTTGGAAAATCTTTTCCAGCCAAATGCATCTTCGCTAGCATCTCGCCAACAAGAGCGCAATGATTGGCTTCTGGTTGGAGTCTGGAAAGGCCTGGTAGCTTGGTAACAATGGCTGCCGGCTTGCCTTTGAGGGCAAAAAGAATGTTGCCCTGTTTATTCTCGATCGGCTTGGGTACAGGCACACCTTTGTTTGCTAGGTGGCGCATTAACTCTAAGTAGAAAGGAAGTTGTTCCGCAGATAATCTTTCAAAGATTGTTAAAACATATTCCTGCTTCTTGCCATCTTTAGTGGTATCTAAGAAAAAATTAGAGTTTTCAATACCACCATGAATGCCACGAATTTCAGTGGCTTGGCCGATATCAAAGTCTTGAGCAATCCATTGAGAAATATCCTCAAGCTCGATCGGGGTAAATACAGCCATAAATCAATAAATGCTTTTTAAGTTAAAAGGGAATGCTGACGCTAGGAACGCTGATCAGATCAGTATCTTTTGGGGGTCCTGGCATTACTGTTGTAGGCGGCGCCATTTCATAACTGGTATAGGGCGTTTTTACATCTACCTGCGTTGGAGAATTGACATCTTTGTATTCGGTTACAGTGGTGCCGTTTTTGTCTCGGTATTGATAGTTTGGCTTGCGTTGCTCAGGGTTGGATGTCGCGCCACTTGCGCTCACAGCGGGTGCGAGTGGCTGACTATTGATACGGTTTAATTCCGATGGGCTCAGTGCCTGGCTGTTATTCTGAGCGTGGGCTGAAGTGGTGCCAAAAAGTCCAAAAACCACCAAAAAACTCATTAGGGTTAGGCTTTGACTCATTGAGCGGCTAATTAAGTTCGTTAAATAATGCATTTTTTCACCTTTTCAAGCCTACTCTCGGTCGGTTCCCTAACCAGACCTGTAGGCAATTCACAACTAGATTGTACGATTGCGGTATGACTAAACATAGACTCTTGTTGGTAGACGGTTCTAGCTACCTCTATCGCGCCTTCCACGCCATGCCAGACCTCAGAAATGGGGCTGGAGAGCCTACTGGGGCTATTTATGGCATGGTGAATATGATGCGCCGGGCCCGATCTGAGCTTAAGGCCGACCATATTGCCTGTGTTTTTGATGCTAAAGGGAAGACCTTCCGCGACGAAATGTACTCAGAATACAAGGCGCATCGCTCCCCCATGCCTGAGGATTTGGTTAAACAGATTGAGCCAATTCATGCCATGGTGAAGGCTTTAGGATGGCCCGTATTGATGGTCTCCGGTGTTGAGGCGGACGATGTCATTGGGACGTTGGCTTGCCAAGCTACGCAAGCGGGTTGGGAAACCATCATCTCCACGGGCGATAAAGATTTGGCGCAACTGGTAAATCCTTCAGTCACCCTCATCAATACGATGACAAATGAAAAGCTAGATATCGAAGGTGTCAAAGAAAAGTTTGGCGTACCACCAGAATTGATTGTGGATTATTTATCTATCATCGGCGATACCGTCGATAACGTGCCAGGTGTTCCGAAGGCGGGACCAAAGACGGCCAATAAATGGCTAGCGGAATTTGGTAATCTCGATAACTTGATGGCAAATGCCGATCAAGTTAAAGGCGTAGTTGGTGAAAACTTGCGCGCTACGCTTCCTTGGCTGCCGCAAGCTCGTCAACTCATTACGGTAAAAACCGATTGTGATTTATCGCCCCATTTACCAAGCTTAGATGACTTGCATGCCAAGTCTGAAGACGCGCCTTTATTACGTGAATTATTTGAGCGCTATGCATTTAAGACTTGGTTGCGTGACGTTGAAAAGAAGCTTACAAGCCCAGAGAATAAAGGTGAGATGGCCGAATTTGATTTAGCAGGCAGTCCAATTTCTTCTTCTGGCACAGGTACTGATGAGGAAAAAAAGACCCGCGTGATTGCCAGCTCGCCGACCAAGGATTTATCACAAGCAACTCGAGACTCGCAAGATGCAGTTGAGCGTCACTACGAATGCGTGGTGGATGAAGCGAGTTTAGAGAGGTGGCTAACGAAGATTGAGGCATCTGAATTAACAGCAGTTGATACGGAAACTACTAGTCTTGATGCGCTTGCGGCAGAACTTGTTGGAATTTCTTTATCAGTAAAGCCGGGTGAAGCTTGTTACATTCCAGTTGCTCACCGCAACGGTGAAGTACAACTTGATCGTGACCTAGTGCTTGCGCGTATGAAGCCTTGGTTGGAAAGCGTAACGAATTTAAAAGTAGGTCAAAATTTAAAGTACGACGCCCATATTTTTGCAAACTATGGCATTACCTTAAAGGGTGTTGCATTCGATACCTTGCTAGAGTCATATGTGCTCGAGTCGCACATGCCCCACAATATGGACAGCTTGGCCGAACGCCATCTGGGCATGAAAACCATTCGCTATGAAGAGGTCTGCGGCAAAGGCGTTCACCAGATTGGCTTTGACCAAGTCGACCTCCAAATTGCGACAGACTATGCGGCAGAAGATGCCGACATTACTTTGCGTCTGCATTTGGAATTATGGCCACAGATTCAAGAAAACTCAGGCTTGCTCTATATCTACGAAAAGGTAGAAATGCCCGCTATGCGTGTGCTCGGCATCATGGAGCGTAACGGCATTCGGATTGATTCAGGATTATTGGCCAAACAAGGCCAGCAGGTGGGCAAACGTTTGCTTGAGTTAGAAGGCGAAATTCACAAGCTAGCAGGTCAGCCTTTTAATATTCAGTCACCTAAGCAGATCGCAGAAATTTTATTTGGACAACTTGAGCTTCCGGTAATTAAAAAGACGCCTTCAGGTGCACCCTCTACCGATGAGGAAGTGTTGCAGAAGTTAGCGGAAGACTATCCCTTGCCTGCGCGCATTTTGGATTACCGCAGTTTGGCGAAGCTAATGTCTACCTATATTGAGAAGCTTCCTCGCATGGCCGATCCCAAGACGGGCCGCGTTCACACGAACTTTTCTCAAGCTACTGCAGTCACAGGTCGCCTAGCATCAAGCGATCCAAACTTGCAAAATATTCCAGTGCGAACAGAAGAGGGGCGTCGTATTCGTGAGGCCTTTGTTCCAGCAGACGGATGTAAATTGTTGTCGGCAGATTATTCCCAAATTGAGTTGCGCATCATGGCACATATCGCCGAAGATGAAAATCTCTTAACGGCATTTAAAGAGGGTAAGGACGTTCACCAAGCCACTGCAGCAGAGATTTTTGGTGTTCCATTGGATGATGTCAACTCTGAGCAACGTCGTTACGCCAAGGTAATTAACTTTGGCCTGATTTACGGTATGAGCGCTTTTGGGTTAGCTGGCAACTTAGGTATTGAGCGTTCTGCTGCGCAAAACTATATAGCCAAATACTTCGATCGTTATCCAGGGGTGGCTCAATATATGGAGCGTACACGTCTCGAAGCAAGAGAGAATGGTTATGTAGAGACGGTCTTTGGGCGACGTCTTTGGTTGCCAGAGATCAAGGGCTCCAATGGTCCGCGACGCCAAGGTGCTGAGCGGGCAGCAATTAATGCCCCTATGCAAGGCACCGCAGCTGACTTAATCAAATTGGCCATGATCGCAGTTGAGGATTGGCTCGAAAAAGAGCAGCTCAAAACCAAGCTACTACTACAGGTTCATGATGAGTTGGTCCTAGATGTGCCTTTTGATGAGCTTGAAGTAGTACAGGCCAAATTACCCGGTTTGATGTGCAATGTCGCTCAGTTAAAGGTGCCTTTGGTGGTTAGTATTGGGATTGGCGATAATTGGGAAGAGGCGCACTAAGTATTCAATGAGAAATGCAGGCCAGGAGATAAGGTAATGAGTAAAGACATTCAAAATAGTCGACGCAATTTTATGAAAACATCTGCAATTGGCGTGACTGCTATTGGGGTTGGATTTGTAGGGGCATCCGAGCCTGTCATGGCTGCGGCTATTGAAACGGATTTCAAAGGCATTAAAGCTGGTGAGCAGATGATCCCCGTTGGTAGCTTTCAGTTACCAGCGTATGTCTCTCGACCTGAAAAAGCGAAAGGCTCTTTGCCCATCATTATTGTGGCGAGCGAGATTTTTGGTGTGCACGAATACATTGCTGATGTCACCAGACGTTTTGCAAAGTTGGGATATCTTGCGATTGCCCCAGAGTTTTTTACGCGCGCAGGCGACCCTAATACTTACGGCACTATTGCTGAAATTATGACTAATATTGTGGCCAAGACTCCTGATGCTCAGGTTTTAAATGATCTACAAGCTGCTTTAGTGTGGGCTGGCAAAAATGGCGGTGACTTAAAGCGCGTCGGTGTTACTGGCTTCTGTTGGGGTGGTCGTATTACTTGGTTGTCCGCAACCTTGCCGCAGGTGCGTGCCGGTGTAGCTTGGTACGGTCGTCTGATCGGCGAGAAGACTGAGGGCAATCCTCGCCATCCTATAGATATTGCTGCTGATTTAAAGGCGCCAGTGCTCGGCTTGTATGGCGCCGCTGATACCGGAATTTCTTTGGAGAGTATTGATCAAATGCGCGCAGCTTTGGCAGAGGCCGCCCCCAAGAATCCTGTCGCCAAGGCTTGTGAATTTGTAGTTTATCCAGATACCCCCCATGCATTCCATGCTGATTACCGCGCAAGCTATCGTGAAGGTCCTGCGAAAGATGGTTGGGAAAAGTGCCTAGCCTGGTTTCAGAAAAACGGAGTGGCATAAGCTCGATGACTGTTTTACAAAGTATTCTCCTGGTGACTGCGTTAGCGGGAACTGCTAGCGTCTTGGTGGCCGCAAGCTGTTCTTTGGCCATGCTCTCCAAGATGGTCAACAATATGGTGAGCCTATCGGTCGGCATATTGCTAGCAACCGCTTTACTCCACTCCTTGCCTGAAGCATTTAGCATGGAAGGTGCAAAACCTCAGTTCTTATTTGCTACTTTGCTTGCTGGGTTATTGGGTTTCTTCTTGCTTGAGAAGATCGCATTATTGCGACACGACCACCATCACGAAGGTGATGGGCACCACCATCACCATGGCCATGATGCAGAAAATGCTGGGCGTAGTGGCTGGATGATTTTGGTTGGCGATGGTATTCATAACTTCGTAGATGGCATCTTGATTGCTGCAGCCTTTATGGCCGACCATCAAGTGGGCATTTTTACGGCCATTGCGATCATTGCCCATGAAATCCCGCAAGAGATCGGTGATTTCATTGTCATGTTAAATGCTGGCTTTTCCCGTGCACGAGCCTTGTTGTACAACCTTATCTGCGGTTTATCAGCAGTAGTGGGTGGCGTATTGGCTTATTTCTTCTTAGAAAAAGCGCATGCAGCGATGCCATATTTATTGGTGATTGCTTCTAGTAGTTTTATTTATATTGCAGTGAGTGATCTCATCCCGCAAATGCACCGTCGCCCTCACTGGGTCGAGTCTTTACGTCAGACGGTCTTGATTGCTTGTGGTGTAGGGTTTGTGATCCTATTGTCCTTATTGCACTAACAAGCTTTAAAGCTCAACAGGCCTTTTGGGGTCTGCGCACCATTCGCTCCAGCTACCTGCATACAGGCGCGAGCCTTTAAAGCCAGCAAGCTCCATCGCTAGAAGATTATGACAAGCGGTGACGCCAGATCCACATTGATGAATCACTGCAGAGGCTTTAGTGGTCCCGAGGAATTCTGAAAATTCTTTGAATAATTGCTCAGGAGTTTTGAATGCAGTCGCATTGAGATTATTTTTAAAGAAGCGATTCATCGCTCCCGGAATATGGCCACCAACTGGATCAAGCGTTTCATTTTGACCATGAAAGCGATCTTCAGTGCGTGCATCGATGATTTTGTTTTTCTTTGTCTCTAGATTAGCCACCACTTCATCGACTAAAACCAGTCCCGCATAAGGCATCACTCCAATGGCTTCGGTGCAAGGGGTGGACGCTCTTGGAATAGAACCCATGGGACCATTCCAAGAATCTAAGCCGCCATCCAGAACTTGAACATTGGCATGCCCTGTGGCTTTAAGCATCCACCACAAACGGCTGGCATACACTGAGCCTTGTTTGTCATAGGTAACTACTAAGGTATTGGGGTTAATGCCCAAGCGCGTTTTAGTTTTAGCCCAGGCTTCTGGACTGGGCAGGGGATGTCTGCCGTTCGTGCCAGTCTTGTTTCCTGAGAGATCTTTATCGAGGTCTACATAAATGGCACCAGGAATATGACTTTCTTCGTAGGATTTTTTGCCGATCAGTGGGTCGACTAAATCAAAGCGACAGTCACAGAGCAATACATTTTCACCACTATTAATGATTTCTTCTAACTGGTTAGCTGTGATTAGAGGAGTCATGATGCTTCCTATTTTTGGTGATGAGGGTTATTAATAAAAGGCGTAGATTCAAACACGAAGTGCAACACGGTTTAAGGACTGCATAAATACTTCATTGGGGGTTTTAAATCCTAATCGTTTTCTAGGTCGGTTGTTTAAACGGTCTTGGATCATTCTAAGCTCCTTATC